>JAPKYX010000095.1 GCA_026394075.1 Acidobacteriota bacterium | reverse complement strand
CCGGCGGGGGCGGCGTTGCCGGGAGAGGTCCGACGGGTAGGGGTGGCGTCGCTTCCCCTCCGGGCACGGAGGCTGATCCCTGTTGTCCTGGTTCCATCGAGTACCTTTGAGTGTAATGCCCCGTCGAGTTGTCATCACTGGAATCGGCTGCGTCAGCCCCAACGGGATCGGCCGGGAAGAGTTCTGGCGCGCCACGCAGGCGGGTGAGAGCGGCGTCCGCACGATCGAAAAGTTTGACGCGACACCCTGGGGCGTCACCATCGCCGGACAAGTGCCGCGCGAGTTTGACGAACTCAGCTATGTATCCGCCAAGGAGCGCCAGCATGTCTCCCGCGTCACTCCGCTGGCCATCGCCGCCGCACAGGAAGCGCTGGCCGACGCCGCCCTTGATCCCACCCAGTTGACCCGCGAGCAACTGCGCGAGATCGGCGTCGTGGTCGGCTCGGGTGGCGGCAGCCAGGAGTTTACCGAGGAGCAGTATCGCCTCTATTACACCGGCCAGCAGAAGCAGTGCAGCGTGTACGTCATCCCAACATCCACCATCGGCACACTGGCCAGTGAGGTCTCGATGCGGTTCGGGCTGCGCGGATTCAGCCACGTCATCTCCACCGGCTGTACGTCTTCTACCGATGCCTTGGGCTACGCCTTCCGCAGCATCCAGGCGGGCGTTATCGACACGATGGTGGCGGGCGGTGCCGATGCTCCGATTGCACCCCTGATCCTGCGCGGATTTCTGCTGATGCGCATCCTGTCATCGAAATGGAATCACGCCCCGCAACGGGGCTCACGGCCGTTCTCCAAGGACCGTGACGGCTTTGTGCTGGGCGAGGGGGCCTGGTTTTTTGTGCTGGAAGAAATGGAGCGCGCATTAGCGCGTGGCGCGCATATCTATGGCGAGATTGCGGGCCACGGCTCTACTTGCGAGGCGTACCACCGGGTGCGTCTGGAAGAGTGTGGCGAAGAACCGGCGCGCGCCATTGGCCTGGCGTTGAAGGAAGCGGGGGCGGCACCCGAGAGCGTTGATTACATCGCCTATCACGGCACGTCCACCGAGTTGAACGACCGCATCGAGACGCGGGCCGTGAGGCTGGCCTTTGGCGCCCATGCCGACCGCTTGCCGGGCTCGTCGATCAAGAGTCTGATCGGCCACCCGCAGGGTGCCTGTGGGGCCGCCAGCGTAGCCACGACACTGCTCGCCATGCGCGACGGCATTGCGCATCCCACGCTGAACCTGGATGAAGCCGACCCGGAGTGCGACCTGGACTACATCCCGCATGTCGCGCGGAAGCTGGACATCGAAACCGCTGTTTGCAACTGCATCGCCTTTGGCAGCAAGAACTCGGCACTGGTGCTGCGACGGGTGTGAGGCCTTTGGCACCGGGAGTTGGCCCCAACATGAAACGCCAGTGATCAACAGTGAGAGTGAGGATGAATTCGAGTTGCCAGTGGAGATTGATCTCGCACGCAATTCGTGGACGCAAGTTCATTCCGCCCGGGGCCGCGATACTCCGCTCGAAATCTCCGGGTTGCGGAGCAAGAGCGAATCCCTCAGAGAGGAAGAACCGCCAGTATCCTCTTGGCGACGAAAACTGAATAATACAATCCTTGGTCGCCCACGCCAATACGAGTTCCGTCTTTCAACACCGTTACCCCTTTCGGCAATCGGAAAACCCCTTCCAAAAGGATGGCCACACGGTCGGATTTGACTTTGCGTAGTGCAGCCCACGCAGCCTCAAAAGACGCCCGATCCGATGTGAAATCAACGCTGCCACCGATGGTGCCCGGAGAGTATGACGAGTCTGCAAGCCAAACTTGGTTTTCCCAGGCCGCCCCATTGACAGATGCTACTTCGCAGCCCTTCGACCAAAGATACGAAGAATGCGCGCCCTTCCCAAGCTCAGCCAGTACAATGACCGTACCCGGCCGGGTGGTGTCACTCGTGGCGGTCATCTCGCAAAAGGACAGCACTCTCGCAGATGCATCGGCATTCGCCGCTCCGTAGAGGGAGAGAATCATCTTCACGAGGATAGAAGTCGACACCATCCGGCACTCCTCCAGTCAAGCCGACGCTATCTAAACAACATACTCCTGACCGAAGCTATTGTGGGGGCCCATCAATGCCCGCGAAATGGTCTTGATTCTCGGGTTTCGGGCTACGAGAGCACGGGCGTCGACATGGGCAATCGGGCTTGCCCAAACAGCCGCCTAGCGCAGCCGCACCGCAGCGCCATTGAGCGTCATGGGTTTGGCCTGGGGGCCCAGTTGATCGCCGCGTAGATAGGCCATCGCAACTACTTTGCCCAGCGCGGGGGAATAGGCGGAAGACATCAGATCGCCGCATTTCTTGGATTCATCATCCAGAATTTCCGTCCCGGCGGCCAGCGCTTCGGTCCCCTCAATTTCAATGCTGGCCAAGCCTTTGTGAACCGCGCCGCGCGAGCGGACACGCTCGACAATCTCCTGCCCGATGTAGCAGCCCTTGCTGAAGTGGACGGCCTGCAACTGGCGGGTCTCCTGCACCAGGTGCTTTTCGAGGATGTCTTCGCCGTACCGGGGTGTGCCGCGCTCCAGGCGCACCACGTTTGCCGCCTCGGCATCGGCCTGCTCGCCCAAGCGGGCGGTGAGGTCCGTGTCGCCGGGGAAGGTGATCACGCGCAGCCGCTCGTCGCTGATCTTATAGACCAGCCGCGCGCCCCACTCTTCGGAGCAATCCGGATTCTCCGGGATCGGCGCGCCCAGCTCCCGCAACTTCGCCTCCGCTTGCGGACCCTCCACCGCCAGGCAGGCGGTGGTCTCGGTCAAATCTTCCAGCGTGACGTCATCGGCAATGATGAAGCGGTCCAGATGATCGAGCAGCTTGGCCCGCATTTCAGGCTCGGTGCCCACCAGAAAATGGTCTGGCCGGCAAAGGATATGGGCGTCGCAGAGGATGCGCCCTTGCGCCGTCAGGAAGAACGCATAGCAGCCCTCGTCCGGCTTCAGCGCATGGATGTTATTGGTGCACATCGCATGCAAGAGCCGCGCCCGATCTTCACCGGTCAGCTTGATGCGGCCGCGGGTGGAGACATCGAACCAGGCGCTCGATTGGCGGAGTGCGTCGTAGCCCTGCATGCCGGCTAGTTCCCCTGCCGCAGGGCCGTCATCGCCACGGCCAACGCGACAATCACACTGCCGCTGACGGTGGCGCCAAAGGCCAGCCGGCGCCGCTTGCCTTCATTGGTCTTGGGCAGCGCGCAAATCACCATCACCGCGATCACGTGCAGCGCGAGCAGAAACTTGATGCCGAAGATCATGTGCCAGCGCGACGGCACGCCCGCGGCCACGGCCTGCATCATCTGCCACAGTCCGCTGGCCACCAGCAATACGGAAGGCGTCACCACAAAGCGCATCGAAGGCGGGTTGCCGCCCGAGAACTTGATGTAAAACGCCGCGCCCACCAGCACCACGGCCGACACAATGTGCAGCGACCGCAGAATGATTCCAACGATATCGTCCATACTTTCAGTATAGGGAGCCGCCGGAGCGCGCCGGTGTTGGCCGCAGCGCAAAAGGCGATAACAATCGATTTGATCCACGAAATTCTGGCCGTCGGCCCACTGGAGTGCAACTGTTCAATTCTGGGAGACGAAGACACCCGCGAGGCCTTTGTCGTTGATCCGGGGGATGACCTGGACCAGATCGAAAGCATCCTCAACAGCCACCGGCTGCGCGTCACCAAGATCCTGATCACGCACGCGCACATCGACCACATTGGCGGCGCGGCAGAGTTCAAGCGGCGCACGGGCGCGCCGGTTTATCTGCACCCCAAGGAACAGCCGCTCTACGATTCGCTGGATAAACAGGCTGGTTGGCTGGGAGTGCCGACGCCGGAACGCACCACGATTGACTTTGCCCTGGTGGGTGGCGATCGGCTGCAACTGGGGCCGGTAGAATTTCAAGTACTCGACACGCCCGGCCACTCTCCGGCCAGCGTGTCGCTCTACCTGCCGTCAGAATCGATGGTGATCGCGGCGGACACGTTGTTCTACCGTTCCATTGGCCGCACGGACCTTCCGGGCGGCAACGGGCCGCAGTTGATCCGCTCGATTCGCGAGAAGCTGCTCACTTTGCCCGATGACACCCTGGTGATCCCCGGCCATGGGCGCAATACCACGATCATCGATGAACGCCGCTACAACCCGCACTTGAAGGGCTAGGTACTTTCTGAAGTACGTTTGCGTCAATTTTCTTGCCCCGGTCAACAATCGGCCTTAGACTTGCTTAAGGCGCTACCCGCTGTCCGCTGTAGCTGCCTATTCAGGAGGAGTTCAAGATGAAACATAAACTTTTAGCCCTTGCCGCCACGTTCGCCCTGCAGGCTTCGGCCGGAACATTCAGTGGTCTTTCCATCGGTGCCTTCAGTGACCCGATCACCAGTGGCTACGTTTGGAACACTTTCGGCCTGGAGACCACGCTCACCGACAATACGGTGACGGCCGTCTACTCGGGCTTTGACGGAGTTGCGGGCACGACCGCCACCGCGAAGTGGGGTTTCTATCCGGTAGCCGACTTCCCGCTACCCGATGGCGTGGACCAGGAGAGCACGCTGTTGTTTGAGGGCACGCAGTTTTTTGATGTCATCGGTGATCAGACCATCTTCAAGGTCGGTAGCATCACCTTCACCAATGGCACCAGCGAAATCCAGACGCTGCTGTTTGGCGGCACGCTGACCATCACACCGGTGCAGTTCGATTGGAGCTATCTGTCCGATCCACTCATCATTCCGTTCAGCATCGAAACGACGCGCAATTTGGGCACGCCGGCCTTCAACGCGGACTTCGTCGTTTTCCGGACCGAACTCGGCGACGTCGGGGCCTTCGTCTACGAAGGAGCGTCGGCGACGTTCGATATCTACGCCAAGATTGTCGGCGACCCCCAGACCAGCTTCCAGCAGATCCTGGTCAACCCCAACTCAGTGGGCAATGGCTTCGTGGGCGGCGCCTCACCGGTGCCGGAACCAGCTTCGTTGCTACTGGCGGGTGCGGCCCTGGCCGGACTGGCGTGGGCTCGCCGCCGCTAGAGACGGTACTTCCGATTCGTCGAACGGGTCCGGTCCAGCACCGGGCCCGTTTCTTTTTTGGTGCTCGCGTTTATCCTTCGGCCTCGCGCCGTTTCCGCTTCAGCTCTTCCATCACGCCGATCGTCAATTCCTTGGCATCGTTGACGCACTTCAAGATAATCTGCAAATCCATGGCGGGCTTGCCGGCCTGCCGGGCGCTTTGGCAATAGACGCCATGCTGTCCGACAAGTGTAAGCGCATCAGTAAGCAGGTCGAGACTCAACGCGAGGCGGCCACGTTCCAAACCCATTTGGGTCTCGTACCGGTCCAGTTCTTCCCGGCGTTCTTCATAGATGGTCATCTACATCTATCCTAGAGGGAGATGAATATACCTCCTTGGCCGGTCTCAGGGGACCGTGAGTTGGAGTTGCTCCGCGAAGTGTTAGCCAGCCCCCAATGGGGTGGCTTCAATCCGATGGTGGCGAAGTTTGAGCGAGACTTCACTGCCTACCAGGACGCCCGCTACGGCGTCAGCGCGGTGAACGGAACCGTCACCCTGGAAATGGGCCTGCAAGCACTGGGCATTGGTCCGGGTGACGAAGTCATTGTGCCCGCCATCTCCTTTGTGTCGACCGCTACGGCTGTCTCCCGGGTGGGTGCGACGCCGGTGTTTGTCGATATTGAGCCGTCCAGCTACAACATCGACCCGGTGCGTGCCGCCTTGGCCGTCACGTCCCGAACCAAAGCGATCTTTGCCGTCCACTTCGGCGGCCCGATGGCGCAGATGGACCGGCTCCGTGAGCTGACCGATGCCTTTGGCCTGTTCCTGCTGGAAGACGCGGCGCACGCGCACGGCACCGAATGGCGCGGACGCCGCGCCGGCAGCCTGGGGGCTTTTGGCTCCTTCAGCTTCCAGAACGGCAAGGTGATGACCTCCGGCGAAGGCGGCATCATCGTGACCAATGACGAGGCGTTGTCGGAGCGCATCCGCAGCTTCTCCAACCAGGGCCGCCGCCAGGATGGCGCCTCGTTCTTCCATCACTACACGCTGGGCACCAACTACCGGATGACCGCGTTCCAGGCGGCGGTGCTGATCGCCCAACTGGAGCGGCTGCCGCAACAGATTGACCAGCGCAACCGGAACGCGCAACTGCTGCTGAGCCTGTTGACCGACGTGGAAGAGATCGGGTTCCAGAAGGCATTGCCCGAGAACAACGTCCACAGCTACTACCTGCTGGTGGGCCACATGCTGAAGGGCAACAGGACGGAGTTTGTGAAGAAGCTGAACCGCCTAGGCGTACCGAACACGCCGTTCTATCCGCACACGCTCTACCAGAACCCAGCTTCTGGCTGCCGCACCGCGTGCTGATGGGCGATGAAGAGACCACCCGAGCCATTGCTTCCGCCATTCGCGAAGCCTGCGCGTAGCGGGCTGAAGTTGGGCTGTTGGTGCGGATGCCGAGACTTGAACTCGGATGCCCTTGCGGGCGCTGGAACCTAAATCCAGAGCGTCTGCCAATTCCGCCACATCCGCAAGATGTCGAGGAGACTCCTCTCAGTTTAGCGCGGCCACGGGCGGGAAAAGGGCGTTGAAGTTCTCGAAAAAGATCCGGCTTTGATCCGCCGCGCTGATGCCCAGGCTATCGAGCGCCGTCTTTTGGGCGGAATAGACGCCCGCCACCCAGCCCCGCGGGAAGAACGATGAGTCCGACCCGAACAGCAGCCGCTGCGGACCCACGACATCCAGCGCCCGGCGGAAGACCGTGGCTAGATCGAGCCCTTCGTACTTCATCCAGGCATTGGAGGATGAGGTGTCGAGATAAACATTGGGACAGAGGTCAGCCAGCATCAGCGCTTCCCGGAACATGCCAGCACCAAAGTGCGGCACGATGAAGCGAGTTTCCGGGTTGGCCAGCGCCACCGCATGCAGGTCGAGCGGATTGGAATAGCGCATGTCAAAGGGCGAGGCCAATCCCAGCTTCTTGCGAACTCCCACGCTCAGCACGCCGCAATGGACAAAGGCCGTGCGGGGCCAGGTAATCTTCAGGTCGGCCACCGAGTAACGGTGCATGGCGGGGAATAGGCAGATGGCATCCAGGCCCTCCGGCGGCGGGGCAGCCGCCAGCGGATTGACCATAGCGAAGGCAGCAAAGCGTTCCGGGAACGCTGCGCGGGCGGCCAGCACAGATGGTGCGTCGACGGGCAGACTGGCGATCAGCGCGGCGCGGGACACTCCTTGCCGATCCATCTCGATCGTCCAACGTCGCGCCAGGTTCACCGGGTCTTCCGGCGGCAACTCCCAGTTCAGGCGCGTGCAGGCAGCTTCGGCGTCGCCGGCGAGTGCCGTAAAGAAGCCGCGGGAGAAAAAATGGACGTGAGCGTCGTTGATCATTCGGAGTTTTAGCGACTGGCGGCAGCGGTGGAGGAGTACGGGAAACGGGTCAAGCCCGCCGCCAGCGCCAGCTGCGTCAGTCCGGCGACGTTGCTGACACCAAGCTTCTTCATCATCGTCTTGCGATAGCTGCGCACGGTTTGCAGACCCAGGTCGAGCATCGTCGCAATCTCTTTGCTGGTCTTGCCCTCGGCCACCAAACGGAGCACTTGCAGTTCCCGCGGTGACAGTTCCGCCAGTTGTGACGAAGCGGGCTTGAGATCCAGGTCGCCTTTCTGGATGCGCGTCAGCAACCGGTCGGAGACTTGGGGGCTGAGATAGCTGCCCCCTTTGGCCACTGTCCGCATGGCATCAAACAAGTCAGAGTCCGACGCGCGCTTCAACACAAATGCCCGCGCTCCGGACCGGATCGCGCTGACGACGGAATGTTCGTCATCGTACATGGATAAGATCAAAATCCGCGTTTCCGGCAGGTAGCGCAGAATCTCGACGGTGGCTTCGACGCCATTTAAACCAGGCAACGCCACGTCCATCAACACAAGGTCGGGCTTCAACTTGCGGACCAGTGGGATCGAGTCGCCGCCATTGTCGCATTCGCCCACCACCACAAACTCTTCATGGAGACGGAAGATTGCCTTCAGGCCGTCCCGCAGAATTTTGTGGTCATCCACGATCACGACACGGACGGGCATGATGTTACTGGTTTCTCCAAGACATTAACAATTGTATACGACCGACCGTCTGAGCTTAACTCAAAGGGCAGATGACTTTGCGCGGCCGACAAGGCCATTAACCGGAGCCCAATGCCCGTGGGGTTCTGCTGTTCTGCTTCGAAGTTGAAGCCGTGGCCGTTGTCGCGAATCTGTAGTTCCACGCCGCGGCTGGTGCGGCGCAGGATCAGTTCGATGAGAGTGGCACCGGAGTGGCGAATGGCGTTCTCCAGCGCTTCGGTGGCAATGCGGAAGAAGGCTGCGCCCGCGGCGGGATTGGGTTGGGGACGGCCGTCGATCAGCAGCCGGATGGTGGCACCGCCCAGTTGGCGGTGGCGGTTGACCATTTCCTCAAGCGCGTAGCCCAGCCCTAGGCGGTCCAGCGCTGAAGGGGCCAAGCTGCGGCTTAGATCCCGGATCTGTGAAAGCGCGCCTTCCAGCAGTCCCTGGACGGCGGCGATGCCGGTGCTGATCTGGGGCTCAGCACTGGTTCGCCGCAGCGCTTCCAGCTCCAGTCCGGCGCCGGTGAGGATTTGTCCTACTTCATCGTGCAAAAGGTGCGCGAGACGGGTAGCCTCGCGTTCGCGTTGCTGGATGACCGCAAGTACACGTGCCGCCAAGTCGGCCATGGGGCTGTGCCCAACCTTTCCGGTCAGCTATCGAAGAGGGCCCGCGGCGGGGCGACAGCGGCTTGGCTTAGCCGCGTTTCCGAGCGATCGCGCGCTTCGCCGCGTCCGCTACATTGGCGGCCCGGAGGCCGTACTTGTCCAGGATAGCGTCTGGCGTGCCGGATTCGGCATAGGTATTTTGCACGCCGACGTACTCGACGATGCAGGGCTTGGTTTCAGACAACACCTGCGCGACGCGAACACCCAGCCCGCAATCAACCAGATGCTCTTCGCTGACCACAATCGCGCCCACTTGGGCCGCGCGGATGATGGCTTCGCGGTCGATCGGCTTGATGGTGTGCATGTCGACCACGCCGGCGGAGATGCCTTCAGCGGCCAACAGATCCACCGCCTTCAGTGATTCCGCCACCATCAAACCATGGGCGATCAGCACCACGTCGGTGCCAGTGACCAGTTCAATCGCTTTGCCGATCTCAAACTGCTGGTCCGGGCCGTAGACCACCAACGTCTTGGCGCGGCCGGCGCGGATAAACACGGGGCCGGGGTGGGCCGTCGCCAACCGCATGATGGCCGCCATCGAGACTTCATCGGCCGGAGAGAACACGGAAAAGCCGGGCAGCGAACAGGCCAGCGAGATATCTTCAATCGACATCTGCGACGGGCCATCTTCACCGATCGAAATACCGGAGTGCGTGCCGACCACTTTCAGCGGCACGTTGGGGTAAGCGGCCGTCACACGCAGCTGCTCAAAACCCTTGTTCAACACAAAGGCCGAGAAGCTGGAGACAAAGGCCGTCTTGCCCGCTGAGGCGAGACCGGCACCGATGGCCACCATGTTCGATTCTGCAATGCCGCAGGAGAAGAAGCGTTCCGGAAACTCCTTGGCGAACAGGTGCGTGTAGGTGGACTTCGACAGGTCGGCGTCGCAAACCACCACATCCTTACTCTCGCGGCCCAACTCAACCAGAGTCTTGCCGAAGGCTTCGCGCGTGGCGCCGCCGGGTTTCAATTCAAACTTGTTGGCGACCATTTATGCCAGCTCCTTCAGCGCTTGCTCACATTCCGCGGCCGTCGGGGCCGTCCCGTGGAACTTGGGGTTGTTCTCCATGAACGAGACACCCTTACCTTTGATGGTGTGTGCAATCAGCACGGTGGGCTTGCCCTTGGTTGCCGCCGCCTCCGCGAACGCGGCCTGCAATGCTTCGATCGAGTGGCCATCCACTTCGATGGTGTGCCAACCGAAGGCGCGCCATTTGTCGGCCAGCGGCTCAACATCCATGATGTCCTTGGTGAAGCCGTCGAGCTGAATCTTGTTGTAGTCGACGATGCAGACGCAGTTATCCAGCTTGTGGAAGGCGCCAAACATCGCCGCTTCCCAGATCTGGCCTTCCTGGATCTCGCCGTCACCCAGCACCACAAAGGCGCGGGACGGGCTGCCGTTCAGGCGGGCGGCGCAAGCCATGCCCAAGCCCAGCGACAGGCCCTCGCCCAGCGAGCCCGTCGAGGCTTCGAGCGCGGGAATGAAGCGCACATCCGGGTGGCCCTGGTAGATGGAGCCCAGTTGCCGGAAGGTGTTCAACTTGTCGAGCGGCGTGTAGCCGCACTCCGCCATGACGGAGTACAACACCGGGCAGGCGTGGCCCTTGCCCAGGATGAACCGGTCACGGTCCGCCCAATGGGGGTTGGCCGGATCATGCTTCATGACATCAAAATAAAGCGTGACGAGGATCTCAGTGGCGGACAACGATCCGCCGGGGTGCCCCGACTTGGCGGCAGTGATCATGGAAACGATCTCGCGCCGCACGCGCTTGGCGATTTGGGCCAAGTCTTGTGGATTGCTGGTCTTGTTCATCAAAGTCTTCTACTAGGCTAACATCGGCCGACGCGGCGCTTAACAACAGTCAACAATTGCAATCAATAAAAAACAAAACGGGCCCCGCTCCGAAGAGAGGGGCCCGTTGATTTGTGTGCCAACGTGGCGTTGGCTTAGAAGTTCACGCGGAGGCCCAGCTGCATGTTGCGCTGATCCTGCTTGCCGGTGACTTTGCCGAAGGTGGCGCTGGTGGGATTGCGATCCACGCCAGACCAGTTCGGGTGGTTGATGTAGTTGAACGCATCCGCGCGGAACTGAACCGCGGCGCGCTCGGCGATCCGGAAGGTCTTGAACATGGAGATGTTCCAGTTCTGGAAGCCGGGGCCGTAGCTCAAGTTGCGGTTGAACTGACTGGTGAAGGTGCCTTGGGCGGGCCGGGTGGCCAGCGTTTGGGCTCCATTCGTGACACCGGGGTTAAACCAGTAAGATGAAGCACCCGTCGAGATGGCGAAGTTGCGATCGTAGGTGATGGGACCGGAGAGGTTCCAGATCTGCGAACCGGAGCCCGTGCCGACACCCGCGAAGTCATCGCCGGTGGCGATGGTGCCGGGGGTACCGGTTTGGAACTGGGTGACGCCCGAGATCTGCCAGCCGCCGGCGATCTTGCCCGCCATCGTGTTCTGGTTCTTCAGGAACGGCAGTTCGTAGATGAAGTTGATCACGGCCACCTGACGAGTGTCAAAGTCCGAGGGCGCCCACAGATTGGTGGCGTCCCAGGCGTTCGGCAGCACGTCGCGCTGGCCGGAGCCGTTGTCGTTCGACTTGGCCAGAGTGTAGGCAAAGCCATAGCTGAGGCCGTTGGAGAAGCGGCGGTTCAAGCCCAACTGGAAGGCGCGGTAGTAGCTGCTGGCTTCGTTGTTGGTGATACGGATGGGGCCAAAACCGGCGTAGGGACGCAGGTAGTTGGCATTCACACCCGGGTTGGCCTGGAGGGTACCGGGGGCCAGCTGGTTGAGATTGCGCTCACGCTGGGCATGCAGACCCTTGCGGCCTACATAGGAGATCTCGAGGATGTTCTTGCCGGGCAGTTGCGTTTCCACGGTGGCGTTCCAGTTCCAGGATTCCGGATTCTTGAAGATCGGATCCTGCGTGTTCACCGAGAGCGGGAAGCCGGAGCGCGAACCGCCGCCCGGGTTGTCCACGCGACCGGTGGGGATGGAAGCCAGCGGCTGGAACGGAGCGTTGCCGCCCAGGAAGATGGAGTCCGAAACGCCCAGGCGGGTCGAGAAGCGGCCGATGCCGGTGCGGATAACGGTCTTGGGGGTGATCGAATAGGCCAAGCCGACGCGCGGCTGGATCAGGTTCTTCTGCATTTGCGAGAAGGACTTGTCGCCACGGAACAGGCGGTTGAGTTCGCCGGAGTCAGCCAGCGGCACACGGCCCTTGGCCCCATCCGTCCAACCGTCGCCAGGGATGATGACACCGTTGTAGGGGTCGCCACCGCCGGGCAGGGGGTTACCGGTGACCGGGTCCACCCGGACGGCCTTCGACTTGTCGTAGGCTGCGGGGTCGAACACCGACATGTTGCGCCACAGCGAATAGTACGGCTGGATCAAGGAGTAGCGGGCACCGAACTCCAACTTCAACTTGTCGGTGACCTTCCAGGAGTCCTGGGCGAAAAATTCGAGCATGTGGCCGCGATACGGGGTGAAAGCGCGCTTGCCGATTTCGGCATAGCTGTTGAACAAACCAGCCGCGGCGTCCGCCAGGGCTACGCCCGTGCCACCCACGCGGGAGTCACGGAACTGGAAGCCGCCATTCTGATTCGTCGTGCCGCCGGGAACGCCCGAGATATTAATCTGGTCGTAGTCATTCTGGCCGGCCCGTTCGAACATCACACCAAACTTGATGGTGTGGGTGCCAGCCGTTTTGGTGGTGTTGTTCGAAATGTTGTAGATCGGACCCGTGGAGCTGGAAGGATACGGGCTGCCCGTATAGGTTGAGAAGTTCTGGGCATCAAACTCCGGCAGCTTATTCGGGCGATCCTTGCCGTCGGGGAAGATGTAGGCATAGTTGATGCCGTACTTGGTACGGTCGAACGCCGTGGTCTCCTGCATACGGATGAACACCTGGTCACGGCTGGCGGTGAGCAAGGTCTCGTGCACCGTGGTCGGATTGATGATGCGGGTCCAGTTCAACGACGCGGTCTGGTTCGGACGGTCAAAGGTGCGAGCCGAGATGAGGAAGTTGGTCTGGAACGGGTTCTCGTTGTAGTAGTTGAACAACGACATGCGGAACTTGACGGAATCCTTGCCGGTGGGAATGATGTCCAGGCCGTAGGTGTCCTTGCGCTGATTGGTGGGCGCGCCCTGCAAGCCGTACCAGTTGCTCGAACCCTGCGGAGACGCCAGGTTGGCATCCGGGAACACCTTCATCATCGCCAAGCCGTTGGGGCTGGTCTGCCCGCCGGGAATGGTGTTGTTGGGATACGGAGTGCCGCTGGGGTCACGAATCACGCGCTGTCCGGCAAAGAAGATGTTGCTGGAGAGCAGTTCGCTAAAGTCGCCGGTCCGCATCTTGGACGTCGGGACGGTGCGGAGGCCGGTGCTGACTTCGCGGCGGCGGGCCCATTCCTGGCCAAAGTAGAAGAACGCCTTGCTCTTGTCGGTGTTCCACTTGCCGGGGATGAAGATGGGGCCGTTGACGTTGAAGCCGAACTGGTTGAACTTTTCCGCTGGGATCAGCACGCCGTTGCGACGGTTGGTCCAGGTGTTGGCGTTTAAGGCCGAGTTGCGGAAGTTTTCAAAGATGCCGCCATGAAACTGCTGGCCACCGGTCTTGGTGACGACGCGGATCTGACCACCGCCGGCGCGGCCGTATTCAGCCGAATAGTTGGCCGTCAGGATCTGCACTTCCTGCACGGAATCGAGATCAGCGGTGCCGATCGAGGTGCCGTTGGAGCGCGTCCGGATGCCAACCGCACCGTCGAAGGTGATCAGGTTGTCCTGGCTGCGGCTGCCGTTGATGTTGAAGCCGCCGGAGGTGAGGTCGAAGCTGAAGCCGGCCAGCGAACCACCGCGCACGCCGGGCTTGAGCAGGGCGAGGAAGATGGGGTTGCGGCCATTCAGCTGCAGGTCGGACAGCTGCTTGCCATCGACCAGTTTGCCGAGCGTCGAGCTCTCGGTCTGGATGGCGCTCACCGTTCCCTGAACCTCAATGGTTTCGGTGGTGGTACCAACCTGCATGACGGCATCAATGGTGGCCGGCAGGTTGGCGTCAATCTTGTTGTTCTTGGATTCAAACTTCTTGAAACCCGACACTTCCACAATCAGCGTGTAGACGCCGGAGGGAAGCGACGGGATGACAAACGTCCCGGAACCAGAGGTGAGTGCCTCACGGGAAGCAGTAGTGTTTTGGTTACGGGCCGTAACCTTGGCATTGGCAATTGCCGCTCCGCTGGGATCAGTGATGGTGCCATTGATCGACGTACTGTCCGACTGGGCAAACATTGCCACAGTCGCCAGAAGTAGCAGCGCGAGAGTGCGCAGAGAACTAACTGAGTTCATATTTTCTCCTGAAGGCAAGGAACTTCTTGCTCTCAGGATTATAGTATAAATTTATTTTAGTACGTCATTATGTATAAATAATATATGTATCTTTCGACTTCTTCACATAAGAGTACTTAATGTCAACATGAGCCCGTCATAGATACCAGTAGCCGCCCAAAAAGCAAAGGGCCGGGCCTTCCCGAAGGAAGGCCGGCCCTTTGATACGAACAACTTGCGCGAGCTTAGAAGCTGTAGCGCAGGCTGACTTGGATGTTGCGTTCGCTGCTCTTGCCGGTGACCATGCCGAACGTAGCCGACGTCGGGTTGGTATCGACGCCGCCCCAATTCGGGTGGTTGGGCAGGTTGAAGGCCTCGCCGCGGAGCTGCACGGTGTGACGCTCAGCGAAGCGGAAGCTCTTGAAGAGCGCCGCGTTCCAGTTCTGGAAGCCGAGGTTGTTGAACGCAATCGAGTTGCGGTTCTGATTCGGGAAGGTCCCGTTGGCCGGGCGAGTCGCCAGCGGCTGGCCGCCCTTGGTGGGTGAGAACCAGAAGTTGCTGATGCCCGTGTAGTTGCCGGCAGCGTTGACGTGGGCGAACTCCTTCGGCTTGTCCGGAGTGCCGTTCAGGTTCCAGGTCTTGCCGTTGGTGGAGCCGATACCCAGATAGTCATCGCCATTACCGATGGCAATCGGAGCGCCGGTCTGGAACTGCACGACACCGGACATCTGCCAGCCACCGAGAACACCCTTGGCCAGCTTGTTGCCGGAGTTGTTGAAGAACGGCATATCCCAGATGACGTTCGAGATAGCGACGTGGCGCGTGTCGTTGCCCGACTTGCCCCAGTTCAGCTTCTGGTTGTACGCGTCGATAAAGCCATCGCGCGGGCCGGAGTTGTTGTCCATCGCCTTGGAATACGTGTAGGCGAGGCCATAGCTCAAACCCTTGGCGAAGCGTCGGTTGAGCTCCACCTGCAGGCCGTGATAGGTGCTGCGGCCCGAGTGTTCCAGCATCGGGATGTTCGCAAAGCCCTTGAAGGGGCGCAGGAAGTTGACGTTGGCGCCGGCATTTTCCGGACGGAACGTCGTGCCCGTGGGCAGCTGATTCAGATCACGCTCGCGCGAAAGGAAGTTGCCGACCGTACCGATGTAGCTGACTTCCACCGTGGTGTTGGAGGTCATCTGGCGCTGATAGCTGAGGTTCCAGTTGTAGCCGCGCGGAATGCGGTAAACCGGGTCGATGGTCATGAAGAACTGCGGGAAGGCGACGGCCGCGCCGGAGCCCGGGTTGTCGGCGACGCCGTTGGTGACCGAAGCCATCGGCTGGAACGGCGGGTTGCCGCCCAGGAATACGCTGTCGTAGACGCCCGGACGCGACATAAATCCGCCAAAGCCACCGCGGATCACGTCCTTGGAAGTGGTCGAGTAAGCGAAGCCGAATCGCGGCATCACATTGAACTGGTTGGGTGCCGCGTAGGGGCTGTCGCCTTTCAGCAGGCGGTTGAAGTTGCCGCTGTCGATGGCCGGAACACGGCCCTTGCCGGCATCCGGGAACGAGCTGCCGGGGATTACGACGCCGTTGAAGCGGTCGCCAGACAGCACGTTGCCGGTGGCGCGGTCCAGCACGGCGGCACGGGCCTGGTCATACTCGCTGGGGCGGAAGACGGCCATGTTGCCCCACAGGGACCGCTGGTAGCCATTCATCCAGGTGCCGCGGAAGCCGA
Source organism: Acidobacteriota bacterium (assembly GCA_026394075.1). Classification (GTDB taxonomy): domain Bacteria; phylum Acidobacteriota; class Terriglobia; order Bryobacterales; family Bryobacteraceae; genus JAPKYZ01. The sequence continues at coordinate 13,823 of JAPKYX010000095.1, read as the reverse complement.
GTTCCAACTTCAGCTTGGAGTTGACGCGCCAGGAATCCTGGGCGAAGAACTCAAACATGTGGCTGCGGTAGGGAGTGTAGGCGCGGGGTCCGATTTCAGCATAGGCCGAAAACAGGCCCATCGCCGCATTGGCCATACCGGTGCCGGTGCCCGCCACGCCGCCGGGGCGGACGTCGTTGAACTCAAAGCGGCCGTTCTGGTTGTTGGTGCCGCCGGGAACGCCGGAGACATTGATTTGGTCAAAGTCGTTCTGGCCGGAGCGCTCAAACAAGGCACCCACTTTAAAAGTGTGGTTGCCCAAGATCTTGGTGAAGTTGTTCGAGATCTGGTAGATCGGACCGGAGGAGCTGGACGGGTACGGGCCGCCGTCGATGGTGCCCAGGTTGGGGATCACGATGGTGGGAACCTTGTCCTGAATTTCCTTGGGCTCACGGAACAGGTACGGGTAGTTGATGCCGGACCGGGACCGGAGGTAACGCTCGCCGGTGCGGTCGATGCCGATGAAGACGCGGTCGACCGACGCCGACACCATGAACTCGTTGATCGCCGTCGGGCTGACGGTCCAGGTGTGGCCCAGGCTGGCCGTCTTGTTCGGACGGGACCAGTCGGTGATGGCGTAGTCAAAGCCTGAGCGGAACGTGTCGAGCGCGGTCCAGTTGTAGTTGTTACCGCGGAACTTGAAGAAGTGGTTGGTGGTCGGGTTGTAGTCGATCGAAATCGTATCTTTACGCTGATCCTGCCAGCCGGGACGGACTTGGAAGAAGTTGTTGTTGCCCTGGTAGGCACCGTTGGGCGCGGGGTAGGTGCGCAGGAAGGCCATGCCGTTGGGACTCTGGCGGTTTTGCGGGATCACGTTGCCCGGGAACGGCTGGCCCGTCACCGGGTCGTTGATGATGCGGGGCGCGCCGTAGAAGATGTTGGCCCCCAGCAGTTCACCAAAGTTGCCCGTGCGCATCGCGGCAGTGGGCACGCGCTGGAAGGTAGTGTCTTCCTGGCGGCGGGTGACGTATTCCTGGGCGAACAGGAAGAACAGCTTCTCACGGCTCTGGTTGAACACTTTCGGGATCATCACCGGGCCGCTGATGTTGAAGCCAAACTGGTTGAACTTGCTGACCGGCGCAAAGTTGGTCGCCGGGTTGCGGTTGCGCGCCCAGGTGTTGGCGTCCAGCTTGTTGTTGCGGAGGTACTCGTAGAAGGAGCCATGGAAGTCCTTGCCACCGGAGCGGGTGACCATGCGGATCTGGCCACCGCTGGAGCGGCCGTATTCGGCCTGGTAACCGGCGGTCAGCACTTGCACTTCCTGGACGGTGTCCGCGTCGGCGCTGGTGATCGAGGTGCCATTGGCGCGGGTACGGATGCCGACGGCGCCGTCAAAGGTGATCAGCGAGTCCTGTGAACGGCCACCATTGATGGTGAGGCCGCCGGAATCGAGACCAAAGCTGAAACCGGTCATCGGCGAACCACGGCGGACGCCGGGCTTCAGCATGGCCAGAAACAGCGGGTTGCGGCCGTTGAGCGGCATGTTCTGGATCTGCATCTGTTCGACGGTCTTGCCAACAGTGGAGGATTCCGTGTTCAACTGGGCGGCGTTCGCCTCGACGTTGACGGTTTCCGAAACGGCGCCGACGGTCAGGTCGAAATTGACCGACAACGGCAGGGCGGCTTCCAGCTTGTTGCGCGAACGGCTGGCGGTCTTAAAGCCGGCGGCCTCCACGATGACGGTGTAGTAGCCGGGCGTGATGTTGGTGACGGTGTAAAAACCAGTGGTGTTGGTGGTTACCGAGCGTTCAAAAGCAGTGCCTTCGTTGCGCACGACAACTTTGGCGTTTGGAACCGCACTACCGCTAGGATCCTTGACGATACCCGACACGGTTGAATTGTCGGATTGAGCAAATACAGAGAGCCCGGTAAGAACCAGCGCAGCCAGCGCGGTCCCCACTCGACTCAGAGTGTGAAATTTCATATTTTCCCCTTGAAGCTGGAACTCGATGCCCACGGGCGGCGTCTAATTCGCGTTTACGACTTCAACGAGATTGTAGCTCACCCAAAGAACAAACTGAAGTGAACAGTATGTAACGATGCTGTTGCTAAGGTTCTTTGAATCAACGTTATAGGTCCATAACTTTTCTTAAATGAAAGAGAACAGTATACTTGTATCCAGTTCTTGGGCAAGGACTTAAAGCGCGCGTGCGGCGGCTTTGGCGAAGTAGGTGAGCACGAAATCGGCCCCCGCGCGGCGGATGGAAATCAGGCTCTCCATCATGGCCCGATCAAGGTCAATCCAGCCCCGTTGCGCGGCGGCGTGGATCATGGAGAATTCGCCCGACACCTGGTAGGCGGCCAGCGGCACATCGAACCGCTCCCGCGCTTTGGCCAGCAGATCCAGGTACGGCATCGCCGGCTTCACCATCAGCATGTCCGCGCCTTCTTCCAGGTCGAGCTCCATCTCCCGGATCGCCTCGCGAGCGTTCGGGGCGTCCATCTGGTAGCTGCGGCGGTCGCCGAACTGCGGCGTAGACTCCGCCGCTTCGCGAAACGGGCCATAGAAGCAGCTGGCGAACTTGGCGGCGTAGGAGAGAATCGGGGTATTCGTGAAGCCGTCACGGTCCAGCGCGGCCCGGATGGCGGCCACCCGGCCATCCATCATGTCCGACGGAGCCACGATGTCCGCGCCCGCCTTGGCATGAGAGACCGCCGCCTTGGCCAGCCATTCGAGCGACGGGTCATTGACCACGTCGTTACCCTCCACCAGGCCGCAGTGCCCATGCGAGGTGTACTCGCAGTTGCAAACGTCGGTGATCAGCACCAGCCCCGGCACTTCCCGCTTCAAGGCCCGCAGCGCCCGCTGCACAATGCCCTGGTCGTCATAGGCGCCGGACGCCTGCTCATCCTTGTGCTCCGGGATGCCGAACAGGATCACGCCGCCCAGGCCGAGCGACTTGGCTTCCGCGCACTCCTTGACCAGTTCATCAATCGAGAGCTGCGCATTGCCGGGCATCGAAGAGATCTCCCGCCGGACGCCTTCGCCCGGGCAGACAAACAAGGGCAGCACCAACTGCTCGGGTGCCAAGCGCGTTTCGCGGACCAACCGGCGCAGACCTTCAGTGGCGCGCATCCGGCGCATGCGGGTAATAGGGAAGCTCACGAAGCTCAGTTTAGCGCTGGCGGCGAGCGGATGCCGATCCGGAATTGCACTTCTGCATCACGGCATCACCGCATCTACAATGGAAGCATGAGAACGACGATCAACTTATCGCCGGAGGCTTATCACATCGCTCGTGCGGTCGCCCGCGATCGCAACCAGACGATGAGCGAAGTGATCAACGATTTTGTCACCGCCGTCCATCAGCCTCCCTTGGTGGAAGCGAAGACTTTATCGGCTGCGGGATTCCCACTGTTGTCGATTGGGCGTCGCGTGACTTCAGAAGACGTCCGTCAAATGATCGACGATGACTAGCACCTTCCTGTTGGACGCCAATGTCTTGATTGCCCTGGCAGAAGTGCAGCATACCGAACACCATCGGGCTACCCACTGGCTGATGCAAGTCACCGCCTTTGCTACTTGCCCCATCACCGAAGGCGCCTTGGTTCGATTCTTCCTTCACAGCAGAACCGTCAAGGAAGCCAAGCATCTTTTGACAAGAATCCACCAGGACCCGCGGCACCTTTTCTGGCCCGATACCGTTTCCTATACCCAACTCCCCGAACAGGGCATCGTAGGCCACCGGCAGGTTACGGATGCATACCTGGTCGCGTTGGCGGCACACCACAGCGGATCGCTGGTCACGATGGATCGCGGATTGGCGCAGCTCCATGGCCGCGCCGTGCACTTTCTCCCCCTTCTGCGCTCCTAAACCCCGAACTTATCCCTCATGTAAGCCCGGTTGATCTTCGCCCCTTCCAGCGGCGGCCGCATGGGCGAGCTATCCAGCTCACAGGTCAGCCAGCCGGACCAGCCAATGGTGGCCAGATGGTCGGCCAAGCCCGGGAAGTCCACGCCGCCCACCGTGCCCAAGGCGAAGAAGATTGGGTCCTTCAATGAATCATTGCGGTCAATGCGAACCCGTGCCCCGCCGCGGTAGCGGGCGTGGACGTCTTTCAAGTGGAACTCGACAATCCGGTGCCCCAGCGTCCGCGCCAGGGCCACCGGGTCCATACCAGCCATGGTGATGTGCCCGGTGTCGAGCACGAAGCGGACCAGCTTGGGGTTGGTGTGCTCCAGGATGTATTCCACCTCGCGGCGCGTCTCAAACTGGCTCCACATATGGGCGTGGGGCGCAAAGACGATGCCGATGTCGTTCAACCGGGCACCCAGCTCGTCGTAGACCTTCACCATCTGGCGTAAATCCTCACCCGTGTTGCCCATCAGGCGCGGCGGGCCGGCGTTGCATTTCAGGTGCGTACAACCCAGGGCCTTCACGAACTGGGCCAGCTTGACATGCTCCTTGATGATGGTTGCTTGCTTGGCGGGGTCTTCGAAATGCATCTCCATCGGCGCGCCGTTCGAGATGGTGACAAACTTCACCCCAATTTCGTCGATGCGCGGCTGAAGCAAGGCGGGTTCGTTGTTGTCCCAGGCTTCCTTGAAGTAGTGGATAAACGTCTCAACATGGTCGAAGCCCGCGGCCTTTGCTTCGCGGAAAGCCAGCCACGTGTCGTTCTCCCAGCCGCCACGCGTATTCGTGGTGACACCCAGCTTGTAACGCGGGTGGGCGGCAACGGCCACCGGGGCAGCCGCCAGGGCCGCTATCAATTCTCGACGAGTGATCATGTAGCACCTGTTCTACTGCTTCCCAGCCTCAAGGTCAATGGCCCTCGGTGCGCAACCGTGTTGTTGAATCTTCACAGTAGTGTGGTTCAATAACCAAATGATTATTCGGGGATGCATCACGTTATTGCTCTCCTTGGGCCTAGTATGTGCCCAGGAATTCCGTTCTACTCTTTCTGGCCGGGTGACGGACCCCACCGGAGCCGCGATTCCAGGGGCCAAGATCACCGCTGTCTCCACCGAGACCGGCGCGCGCGCCGAGACCACCACCGGGGCTGAAGGCGAGTACACGTTGCCGTTTCTCGCTCCGGGGGCCTTCCGCATCACGGCCGAGACCCAGGGCTTTAAGCGCTACACCCAGGAAGGCGTGCAGATCGGCACCAACACGCGCGTCACGGTGGATATCAAGCTGGAAGTGGGCAGCCAGAGCGAATCAGTGACCGTGTCTTCCGACGCACCGCTGCTGACCACGGCTACATCGAGCGTCGGTCAGGTGATCACCTCCAGCCAGATTGAGAACATGCCGATGAACGGCCGCACGCCGCTGACGCTGGCGCAGCTGGCTTACGGTGTGGTCCCTTCGTCGGACCCGCGCTTCACGCGCCCCTTCGACAATGGCGGCCCGGCTGGCTTCTCGATGGGTGGCGGCCAAGGCCAGGCCAACGAACTGCTGCTGGACGGCGCACCGGACATGACCCGCAATCGCCGGGTCGCCTACAACCCACCGGTGGATGCCGTCACAGAAGTGAAAGTGGAAGCCTTCATGGCGGATGCCGCCTACGGCAACACGGCCGGCGGTACGGTCAACGTCGTCATGAAGGGCGGCACCAACGAGTTCCACGGCTCAGCGTATGAGTTCAACCAGGTCTCGCGGTTGAAGGCCACCCCGTTCTTCACCAACGCCGCCGGGCAGAAAAAGCCCGTGACGCGCTTCAACCAGTACGGCGTCACCGCTGGCGGTCCGGTGCTGATCCCCAAGCTCTTCAATGGCCGCAATCGGGTGTTCTTCTTCTTTGCCTACGAAGGCATCCGGCAGAGCGAACCGGAGCCCACCTTTTCCACCGTGCCCACAGCCAACCAACGCCGTGGTGACCTCTCCGCGCTGCTGCCACTGGGCGCGATCTATCAGCTCTATGACCCCAACTCCGGCGTCGCCGAAGGCAGCCGCATCCGCCGCCAACCGATCGCGGGCAACGTCATCCCCACGGCCCGCCTGAACCCGATTGCGCAGAGCGTGTTGGCGTTCTACCCGCAACCCAACTTCTCCGGCCGCACCGATGGCCGCGACAACTACTTCAACAACCAGATCCGTTCCGACACCTTTTCGAGCTACATGGGCCGGCTGGACCTGAATGTCAGCGACCGCCACAAGCTGTTCTGGAACCTGCGCAACAACGACCGCATCGAGAACCGCGGCAACCGTTTCGATAACCCCGCCACCGGCAACTTCCTATCCCGCGCCAACTGGGGCTCAGCCATCGATGACGTCTACACCTTTACGCCGACGCTGGTGATGAACACCCGTTTCAACTGGACCCGCTTTGTGGAAGGCAACATCCGGCCCAGTGATGGGTTTGACTTTACGCAGTTGGGATTGCCGGCCAGCCTCCGCGCCTCCGCCGCCAAACTGGTGTTCCCCATCATGCGTTTTGATAGCCCAGGCTCGAACGAAAGCTTCCGCCAACTGGGCGACTCCGGCGGCGACCTGACGCCGTTTGACACCTACCAGGGCTTCGTCACGTTAACCAAAATCGCCGGGCGGCACTCGCTGAAGTTCGGTGGCGATATCCGCCGCCAGGACGAAAGCTCCAACAGCTTCGGCAACTCATCGGGACGCTATGAGTTCAACAGTGCCTGGGCGCGCGGCCCGCTGGACAACTCCCCGGAATCACCCATTGGGCAGGAGCTGACGGCCTTCCTGCTGGGCTATCCCACCGGTGGCAACTTCCAGGTGAACGCGACGCGCACGCAACGTTCGTACTACTACGCGGGCTTCGTGCAGGATGACTTCCGGATCCGCCCCAACTTCACCATCAACGCGGGTATCCGCTATGAGCGTGATCTGGGCACCACGGAGCGCTACAACCGTAGCTTGAATGGCTTCGATTCGGCGGCCACCAATGCCGTAACGGCCGCTGCTCGCACTGCCTATGCGGCCAGCCCCAGCCCGCTGCTGGCCGCCGCGCAGTTCAATCCCACTGGTGGCGTGACGTTTGCCAATCAGGATCGCCGCAACATTTACTCCACCTATGGCGCGGCCATTGCTCCGCGGCTGGGCTTCACCTGGTCACCCGCTGCGCTCGGTTCCAAGACCGTGCTGCGCGCCGGAGTCGGCCTGTTCTATCAGGGCATCGGCACGACCGGTGTGCAGCAGCCGGGCTTCAGCCAGACCACCGCGCTGGCCGCCAACATCAACAACTTCCTGACGCCCGTGGCCACGCTGGGCAATCCGTTCCCCGGCGGCATCCAGCAGCCGGTGGGCGCGGCGCTGGGCGTCAACACGTTTCTCGGCCAGAACGTCACCTACACGCAAGAAAAGATCGGGCAGCCGCGCACGTGGCGTTGGAACTTCAACATCCAGCGGACCCTGGGCGGCAATACGGTGGTCGAAGTGGGCTACATCGGCTCCCAGGCCAGCCATCTGCCCGTGAATCGCGATCTGAACTTCATCCCCCGGTCGTTGCTGTCCACCACTGGAGTGCGCGACCAGGGCAATATTGACCGGTTGACTGCCGTCGTCGCCAACCCCTTCCGCGGTCTGCTGGCCGGCACGGGGATCAACGGCAACACCATTGCCACGGAACAGCTGTTGCGCCCGTATCCGCAGTTCTCCGGCCAAGCCGGCGTGCGCGTGGAAGGCCAGACGCTTGGTTCCTCTTCGTTCCATATGCTGCAGGCACGCGTGGAAAAGCGCTTCGCCAATGGCCTGCAGTTCCTGGCCAATTACCAGTTCTCGAAGATGCTGGAGAAGACTGAGTACTTGAACGCCGCGGACACCGAGTTGCACAAGCGAGTTGCGGGTGAAGACCGCCCCCAGCGCTTTGTCTTCTCCGGCAGCTACGACTTGCCCTTCGGCAAAGGCAAGCGCATCGGCGGCGGTGCGGGCCCGTGGCTCAATCGCGCCATCGGTGGCTGGAAGACCAACCTCATCTATACCCTCCAACCCGGCGGACCGGTGGAATGGGGCAACGTCATCTACCTGGGTGGCGACTTGAACTGGCAGGCGAGCAACCTTGCCCAGACCTTTGACACCAGCCGCTTCAACCGCAACGCGGCGCAGCAGCTGGACCGGAACCTCCGCACCTTCAGCCGAGCCTTCCCCGGCTTCCGCGGCCACGGCGTCAACAACGTCGATCTCAGCCTGTTTAAGGACATCCAGATCGCCGAACGCTTCATCGCCCAGCTGCGCGGCGAATCGTTCAATGCCTTCAACCGGACGCAGTTCAATGGTCCGGAGTTGAATCCCACCAACGGCAACTTCGGCCGCATCACCAGTGCCGCCAATCTGCCGCGCACCTATCAGCTGGCGCTCCGCTTGCGCTGGTAAGCGGGTGGGGATGGCGCTAGCGCTTGAAGTAGAGCGACAGCGCCATCCCGAACCCAACCACGATCACGATCCGCCGCACGGCATCCCGGCCCAACCGGCGGGCCAAACCCGCGCCACCCGCTCCACCGGCAATCGCGCCGACGGTCATCACGATGGCATAAGGCCACGACACCATCCCGGAGGCGATGAAGTAGACTGCGGCAATGCCATTGATGCAGGTGCCGAAAACGTTCTTCCAGCCGTTCATCTGGTGAATGTCGGTGAGCCCGATGATGCTGAGCGCGGCCAACATCAGAATGCCCATGCCCGCACCAAAGTAGCCGCCGTAGAGGGCCACGAAGAACTGGAACGTGACCGCCCCCACCAGCCAGCTGGATGATGAATGGTCCAGCGCCGCTTGAGTCTTCAGGATGCGTTGCACCTGCTGCTGCGCCATGAACAGCAGCGTGGCGAACAGAATCAGAAACGGCACTAGCAGGTCAAACACCCCCGGCGGCGTCAACTTCAGCAGCAGCGCCCCGCAGATCCCACCCGCCAGACTGGGTGCCATCAGCACCAGCATCCGCTTGCTGGAACCCAGTTCGCGCCGATAGCCCCACGCGCTGGCCATCGACCCGGGCGTCATGGAAACCGCATTGGTGGCGTTGGCCACGATAGACGGAACGCCCAGCCAGACCAGTGCGGGAAACGTGACCAACGTTCCGCCACCGGCGACGGAATTGATCACACCCGCGGCAAAGGCCGCGGCAAAGGCAACGAGAGCGGATAACAGGTCAGGCAATCTTCGAGGCTACCGCAACCCTGGGGCCAACGGCACTAGTGCCCGCGCTTCAACCAGGCGGCAAACCGCTCCGGCCAGGCCTCGGAGGTCTTGCCAGTTTTCTTCAACCCGAAGCCATGGCCGCCGCCCGCAAAGATATGCAGCTCGGCCGGCACCTTGGCCTGCTTCAGCGCCAGATAGAAGCGGACACTGTTCTCCGCACTGAGGGCATCATCGTCGGCATGCGCCAGAAACGTAGTGGGCGTTTCACCAGTGACGTACAGTGGTTCGGGAATCGCGGGATAGAGCAGGGCCAGAAAGTTTGGGCGGACCTCCTTGTTCTGGCTCATGCCCATCAAGGCCGCCAGATGGCCGCCAGCCGAAAAGCCCATCATGCCGACATGTTGCGGGGCAATGCCCCACTCCTTCGCACGGCCTCGAATAATGCGCATCGCCTCCTCGGCGTCTTCCACCGGGACGTGAACGGCCTTGGCCGCCGCCTTGGCGTCTCCGAACAGGGCCGGGCGCAAGGAGGCGGCAGGCATATCCGGCATACGATACTTCAGCACTACGCCCACCAGACCGAGCGTATTCACCCAGCGGGCAATGTCCAGCCCCTCCTTGTCATACGCCAAGTGGTGATAGCCGCCACCCGGGGCGATCAGGAGAGCCCCGCCGTTGCGCCGTTCCGGTGGCGGCAGAAATACTGTAATCACCGGGTCCCCGATGTTGGTCAGGGACCGGTCCTGCACGCCATCCTTGCCGCGCTCCTCAAACTGTGCCTTCCAGCCGTTCGGAGCACCCCCGGGCCAAAGCCGGACCTCGATGGGGTCCGCCGCGAGCAGGACGCCGCCCGCCAGTAGGGCCAAACCCCATACAAGCCCTACCATGCCGCCACGCTTCCATCCTGATGGAAGACGCGCGCCATGGGCCGCGTGCCGTCAAACTTGAACTTAGTGACGTCCTGCTCCCGCAGCTCAAAGCCCAGGCCGGGCTTTTCCGGCAGTGGGAACTTGCCGTTCACCATCCGCATCGCCGGGAACCCAAACCATTCGTGCCAGATCTTTTCCTTCTCTCCTGGTTCCACGCCGGAGCAGATTTCCTGGATCAGGAAATTCGGCATCGCCGCATCGACATGCACGGTCGCCAAGCCGCCAATCGGGCCTTCGCAAGCATGCGGCGCGATCTTGACGCCGGAGGGCTCCGCCATCGCGGCCACCTTCCACAGGGCCGTGATGCCGCCCACGTGGTTGATGTCGGTCTGCACGATATCGACAATGCCCAGTTCGATCAACTCGCGGCAGCTGTAGGAGGCCACCAACCGCTCACCGGTCGCGATCGGCACCTTGGACCGCTTCGCGATCCGTTGCATCGCCTTCACGTTCTCCGGTGGACAGGGCTCCTCGATAAACATCAGCTTGTAGGGCTCCATTTCCTTGCACAGGATGGAGGCGACGCTGGGTGAGGTCTTGGCGTGGAAGTCGATGCCGATGTCGATCTCATCACCCAGGTTGGTCCGCAACGTTTCCACGTGCTTGATGGCTTTGCTGATCGCCTCGCGAGTCTCAATCCACTCGTAGTAGCCCGGGATGCCGCCCTTGATCGCCGTGACGCCAAGTTCCTTCGCCTTCGCCCGGACCTCCCGCATCTCCGCGGGCGTTCCAGCGCGGACGTGATAGTAGCCACGCACACCTTGCGGATCGTACGGCCCGCCCAGCAGCTTGTAGACGGGCATGCCGAGGATCTTGCCGCGAATGTCCCACAGGGCCTGATCGATGGCCGAGATCGCGGAACCCATCACCGGGCCCGCGCGATAAAAGCTATGCACGTACATCGACTGCCAGTGGTGTTCCACCAGCATCGGGTCCGCGCCAATCAGGAACTCTTTGAAATCCTCAATGCAATGGATGGTGGCGGCTGCCTTGCCTTCCAGCGTGCCTTCACCCCAGCCCACCACACCTTGGTTGGTCTCGATTTTGACGAAGACATACGGCCGGTCTCGCTGTTCCGCCGCCGGTAGCGTGACGCCGAACGTCTTGATGTTGGTGATGCGCACCTTGGTGCCCACATCAGTGAAAGCTTCCGCGCCCAGCGGGCCGGTGGTTCCGCGATTGGGGTCGCGTTGGGTTGCTTGCGGCATCAGGCTACAGCCGCAGCCGGAGACACTCAAAAAATCACGCCGGTTCATGCTGCATACCTCCGCAACGCCGCTTCATTCACCTTGATGCCCAGCCCGGCCCCGGTGGGCAAGGCAAAGTAGCCGTCCTTCACTTTTTCGATGTCGGCCCCCACGATCTCGGCCCGCATCTTGGCATCGTCACCGCTAGCCCACGGCACTTCCTGAATAAAGAAATTCGGCATGCTGGCGGCCAGATGCAGCGCGGCCGCCGTGGCCACTGGACCATGTCCCGCACCAGGAGCCACGGCTGTGTAGTAAGTCTCAGCCAACGCCGCGGTTTTGCGGATCGTCCACAGATCAAAGTTCCGCAGCCCCAGGCGTACCACGTCGATCACCTGCTCCCGCAACATGTCCTGGATCGCCGCCGTTGAACTGGCATTGACACCCCAACCGATCGGCGTGACGCTTTCTTCGGAGATCTTGCGCAGGGCACCCACGTTAGTGGAGCGGCACGGCTCATCCAGCCACAGCGGACGGTGCTTCTCCAGTTGGACGGCCAGCAATGAAGCGGCCACCGGCGTCATCGAAGCCCCACCATTCACCACGTAGTCAAACCCGGCCTGCGGCTGGTACTTGGCATCCACCACAAAAGCCCGATGCCCCGCCTTCGCCGCGGCGTCAGACCATTCAGTGAGCGCGCGCACCTTGTTACGCGTCGGTCCGCCCATCACCTGATAAGCCGGTGCCTTGGCCGCTTGGCCCAGGATGTCCACCAGCGCCATCATGATCGCCGAGCGCAGACCGCCGCCCACGCCATCCAGCTTGGTCCGCAGCACCTCGAAGCGCGAGGCTTCCTGGCCCTGACAGACCGTTGTGGCGAGCGCAAGATCACGCGCCGAAACGGAACCGCATTCGCCCCAGCCGGTCAAGCCGTCGCGAGCCGTTACCTTCAGCAGCGTGTAGGTCCTGCCGTCTCCGGGCTGCTTCACGGAAAACGGTTGCAGGCTTTGTATGATCATCGGCGCACCATGTTCCGTCAAAGCCTATCGCAGTTGGCGTATCAATGTGCGCGCCACCGGAGCATTGCGGCTACAGAGCTTCGATGATCTTCGAGGCCATGCCGGAAGTGGACAACGTGCCACCCAGGTCCGCCGTGCGGTTCGCCGGATCGGCCAGCACGCGGGCGGTCGCTTGCCGGATCAGGTCGCCGCCTTGCGGTACGCCCAGCCAATCCAGCATCAGCGCCACCGACAGAATCGTCGCCACCGGGTTGGCAATGCCCTTGCCCGCGATCGACGGAGCCGTACCATGCGAGGGCTGAAAGACACCATGCTTCGGGCCAATGTCAGCCGAAGGAGCCATGCCCATGCCACCCACTAGGCCCGCCGCCAGATCGGACAAAATGTCGCCGAACATGTTCTCCGTCACCAGCACGTCGAAATCCTTCGGGCGCTGCAGCAGGAAGAGCGAAGCCGCGTCGACGTACACGCGCTCAGTGGTCACCTCCGGGTACTCTCGCGCGATCTCATCAAAGATCGACCGGAAGTACGCCATCGTCGGCAGCACGTTCGCCTTGTCCACCAGCGTGCATTTCTTGCGCCGCTTCATCGACCACTCAAAGGCCGCGCGGATGATGCGCTCCGCACCATGCCGGGTGATGCGCAGCGTATCTTCCACTTGCGAAGCGCCCAGCGGATAACTGTTCTTGCGGGAAGCAAACAGCCCCTCGCAGTTCTCGCGGAAGATCACAAAGTCGATATCGCCCGCGCCGTAACCTTTCAGCGGGCAGTGGACCTCATGGTACAGATAGATCGGCCGAATCCCTGCGTATAAGTCAAGTATTTCGCGGATATCTATCTGCGGCACCATCTCCGTGCCATCGGGCCAGCGGTCATCAGGCAGGCCCATCGCCCCCAGCAGCGTCGCATCCGCAGCGCGGCAGGCCTCTACGGTGGCCGGCGGGAGCGGATCGCCAGAGCGCAAGTACTCGCCCGCACCGCAAGGTTGCTCTTCTAAATCAAAACGTACTTCTAAGTGCAGCTCTACCGCTTGCAGCACTCGTACGGCCTCAGATACCACCTCTGGGCCAATGCCGTCACCGGGCAACAGAATTATCTTGAATCTTTTCATTAAACGTGATTATATCTACGCTAACGTTTCGCCTACTTTACTTAAGCTGCGTTTCAGGAGATTCCATGAAGAACCTACTTGCGCTGCTGCTCACCCTTGGGGTGTCAGCATTCGCCCAGATCGGCACGTCCACCATCACGGGCCGTGTCACCGACACGACTGGTGCCGTGGTGGCCAGCGTCAACGTCAACATCGTCAATAAAGGTACCAATTTTACCTTTACCTCGGTGACCAATAGTGAAGGCATCTACCGTGTACCGTCCCTCCAGCCCGGCGGCTATCGGGTGACGTTTGAGGCAGCAGGCTTCAAGAAAACCTTGCGTGACGACGTCGAACTCCGCACGGGCGATACGTTCGCCGTGGACGCCGTTCTGCAAGTCGGGCAGGTAACGGAATCGATTGAAGTTTCCGGCGGCACGCAGTTGCTGGAAACTGAGACGTCCACCACCGGCAGCGTGATGAGTGGTGACACGCTCTATGAGATGCCGCTCTATCAGCG
>JAPKYX010000127.1:28517-65856 GCA_026394075.1 Acidobacteriota bacterium | reverse complement strand
TGCGGCTTCTTGAAGCGCAGGGCCACCAGCGCGGCGCCCACCAGCGTGGCAAAGACCCAGGTGGCGAACAGCGCGTAATCGATCAAGGCTTCCCAGACTCCGGTCAGCACCAGGATCGACGACCAGAAGCCGACGCCCAGCAGCGCCACCGATGGCGTGCGGAAGCGTGGGTGGACTTTGGCGAAGGCGGGGAAGAAGAGCCGGTCGGCGGCCTGGGCGAAGTACATCCGCGCCGGGGCCATGATCTGGCCGTTGGTGGAGCCGATGACGGAACACAAGATGGTCAGCGTCACCACCATGCCACCCCACTTGCCCAGGACTCGCTCTGCCACCATCGAGCCGGGCCGCTCCGCGCGGATGAACTCCTCCATCGGCAGCACGCGGAGATAAGCCATGTTCACCAGCAGGTAGATCACGCAGCAGATCGCCAAGCCCAGAGCAGCCGCGCGAAGCAGGTTGCGCTGTGGCTCGCGCACTTCGCCCGCGACGAAGCTCAGGTAAGACCAGCCGTCATAGGAGAGCAGGCAGGCGATCATCGCCACGCCAAAGGCCGACATACTCCAGGCGGGTGGGGCGACCATGATTGGTTGCGGGTTCGGAGCCGCCAGCGCGCTCCAGATCAGCAACGCGAGGCCAGCCAGCTTCATCACGGTGAAGAAGTTCTGCACGGAAGCGCCCCAGCGCGTGCCGACATAGTTGGCTCCGCAGAGAATGAAGATCAAAGCCAAGGAGATGGCTTTCGCCACCCAGCCGGAGATCGGAATGTAGTATCCCAGGTAGATGGAAAAGCTGGTGGCGAGATACGCCGTGACGGATGGCTGAATGATCAGAAAGTAGGTCCAGCCGCACAGGAAGCCGGCGACCGGTGCCAGACCTTCGCGCAGAAAGACGTAGTGGCCGCCGGTCTCGGGCATCATCGCGCCCAGCTCGCTAAAGACCAGTGCGCCCAGCAACGACAAGACACCGGAGAAGAACCACGCGGCCAGGATCAAGGTGGGTGAAGGCAGGCTACGCGCCACCAACCCGGGCACCACAAAAATGCCCGCGCCGAGGATGATGCCCACCACGATGGAGGTGGCATCCCAGAGGCCGAGTTGGCGGTCCAGACGGGGCGGCGAGGAGGGTTGGGCAAGCGAGGTCATTGTGCTAGTATCGCTCGCATGGCCGATCAATCTGTTTCACGTCGTCTCTTTGTCGCGACCGCGGGCTTGGCTCCTGCTGCTGCTGCCGCCGGGCAAGCCGGAGGCGGAAAAGCCGCCATCAATGAAACCTACCCGGGCGGCAACGCCAAGGCCACGGGCCCGGTGAAGATCGTCACCATGAGCAAGTTCGAACCCGCGGAGGTGGAACGAATCGAGAAGTCCGCTGGCAAGCCGGTGAAGCTGGTGATGGCGGCCAATCGCGAAGAGTTCCGGCGCGAACTGCGTGATGCCGACGTGGTGTTCGGCGATCTACGCAAGGAAGATCTCGACTACGCGCCCAAGGTGAAGTGGATGCAGGCGGGCGGCGCGGGCATGGAAGGCGCGGACAAGGCGCTGATGGCTTCCGACATCACCGTCACCAACATGGCCCGCATCTTCGCGCCGGGCATTGCTGAGACCGCTTTTGGCCTGCTGCTCAGCCTGACGCGTGGCCTGTCGAAGTACTACACGCCGCAGTTCGCCAAGCGGACCATGAACCCCACGGGCACCGTGAAGTCGAACCACTACTGGGAGCTGGGCGGCAAGACCATGGGCATCGTGGGCATGGGCGGCATCGGCACTGAAGTGGCCCGCCGCGCGCACTATGGCTTTGGCATGAAGGTGCTGGCCACCGACGCCAAGCCGCTGCCGCGCCCTGATTTTGTCGCGGAACTGCATGACCCGACCTTCTTCAAAGAGATGGTGCCGCAGGTGGACGTGCTGGTCTCCGCTGCACCGCACACCGTGCACACGGACCGCATGTTTAATGAACAAGTGTTCCGGTCGATGAAGAAGCATGCCATCTTCCTGGCGATGTCGCGCGGCCGCCTGTTTGACGACATGGCGCTGGTCCGGGCGTTGAAGGAAGGCTGGATTGGCGGAGCGGGCCTGGACGTGATGCCGGTGGAGCCGCCGCCGTCTGATCACCCGATCTTCGATTGCCCCAACGTCGTCATGAGCGCCCACACCTCCGGCTGGGGCCCGGAACGGCAGGACCGTCTGGTCGGTCACTTCGCCGAGAATCTCCGGCGCTACGCCAACGGGCTGCCGCTGATGGCGGTGGTGGACAAGGAAAAGGGCTACTAGTTCGGACGTGCGAACGGCTGCAGTGCCGCTTCGTCCAGTTCAATGCCCCAGCCCGCGCCTGTCGGCACTTCGTAGCCGCTGCCGGTGAAGACAATCGGTTGCTTCAGGAACCGGTTGGCGGTTTCGAGCACGCGCGGGTTGAACTCGCACAAGTTGCAGTTCTCGGCGGCCGCGGCAAAGTGGATGGCGGCGGCGATCTGTGGCCCTAAGGCGATGCTCAGGTGTGGCACCGCGGAGACCCCGGCGTGGGCGGCAGCGGCAGCGATGCGGAGCGATTCGGTGAAGCCGCTCCGTCCGAGGTCCGGCTGCACCCAGCCGATGGCCTTGCTTTCAAGATACGGCCCCAACTCCCGGAGCGTGCGGTAGCTTTCGCCCAGCGCCAGCGGTGTCCGGATGCTCCGCGCCAGTTCCAGGTGGGCGGCCGTCTCCTCGGGCATCCACGGGCATTCCAGCCACGCGACCTGCCGCGTGTCGAGCTCCCTGGCATCGGAAGTGGACTTCAAGTGCCACAACGCATCGATGGCGAATTGCGCCTCCGGGCCTAGGTCCAGCTGCAGTGCGTCGATCAAGTCAATCAACGCGGTCCAGTCTGATTCAAAGTAGAGCTTGAAGAGCCGGATGCCGCGCTCGAAATGTTCCTTGGCAAACACAACCCGGGTTGCAGTGGAATCCCCCGCGACACCGCTCAGGTAGCCGGGCACGACCGCCGGAGCGTGGGGCGCCACTAGTTTGCATACTGGTTGGCCCGCCAGCTTTCCGGCCAAATCCCACAGCGCCAGATCGATGCCGCTCATGGCATCCAGCATGAAGCCGCCCGTCTGGCCGCGGACGCGCATGGTGGCATACATCCGCTCCCAGATCGCGGCGATCTCGGCCGGGGCGCCAGTGAACGGCTGCCCCACCAGCACGGGACGCAATAGGGATTCGATGATGGTACAGGCCACCTCGGGTGCCAGAGGTGCCTGGGCCTCACCCCAGCCACTCACCCCATTGTCGAGCGTCACCTTCACAAGCGCGCTTTCAATGCGCGTCGAGTAGAGACACGGATAGTCCTGAGACCAGCGATAGTGCCCCTCGCCCATTAGCGCGTTGGGGCTACCGGCCAGGCCTTTGGCGGCGGGCTGGTCGCGCTGCAGGTGGACGGCGAATGTCTCGATGGCGGTGATCTTCATGATTGTTTCCCTTATGGCCAATGATTTTCCGCTAAGTGCCACTCGCTCGATTAGAATAAAAAATGTTACGAGTACAGTTGCCTGATCTGAAACCCTGATGGAACTGCCCAAGCTTCACCGGACGCGTGCCACTGACGACGCCTACCAGGCTTTGCGGGAGGCCATTCTCACTCGCGGCTTCAAGCCCGGTGAGCGGCTGCAGGTGGATGAGATTTCGGCCAAGCTGGGCGTCAGCCTGACGCCGGTACGGCACGCGATCCAGCAGTTGGCCACCGAGGGTTTGATCGAGATCCACCCCCGCAGCGGCACGTACGTGGCGAATGTGACGCCCGAAGACACGGAGGAGACCTTCGACCTCCGCTGTGCGCTGGAGTGTCTGGCGGGCGAACTGGCAGCGGCTCGCGTGACGGCGGACGAGTTGAAGGCGATGCGGCGGCGGTTGGAAGAGTTGGCCAAGCCGATCCACAACGACGCGCAACTGCGCCGCCATGAGCAGGCCAACTCGGAACTGCATCAGTTGCTGATCCAGGCGGCGGGCAGCCGGCGGCTGCTGGAGATGTACGAGAGCCTGAACGCCCATATCAAGATCGCCCGCATTCATTCGACGGAAGGCTCCACCGGCGAACGGCGTGACTGGTCGGCGCGATTGGAAGAAGAGCAGGCCGAGCATGAGGCAATTGTGGCCGCGCTTGAAGCCCGTGACGTGCCGCGCCTGACGGCCGCGATCCGCAAGCATATCTACCGCGCGAAAGCGTTGCTGGTGGGCAGTCTGAAGCAATTGACCGCCTCTAAGCCGCCGTCACCGTAGCCAGGGCCTTTTCGTCGAACTCAATCCCGAAGCCCGGGCCATCGGGCACGTGCGCGAAGCCCGGCGTGTAGGCCAGCGGCTTTGCCAGCAGAGCGTTCCCAAATGGGCCGGCCATCAGATTGCCGCCCTCCATGATCACGCAGTTCGGGGTCGCCACCGCCAAGTGTACGGAGGCGCTCCAGTAGAGCGCGGTGCCCGTGCTGACATGTGGTGACCACAAGACGCCGTGGGCATCCGCCAGGGTCGCGATGCGCCGAGTCTCCGACAGGCCTGCGGACCGGCAGATGTCCGGGTTGATGATGTCAGCGCCGCGGTTGGCGAACAGGTCGCGGAACTGGAAGCGGTTCGAGTAAGTCTCGCCAACGCAAACAGCCAGGTCCAGAGCCTCGGCCAGCTTGGGGTAGCCGGACGTGTCTTCGGGCATCAGGGCATCTTCCCACCAGCCGATCGATTTCATCTGGTCTAACTGCCGGCCGATCGATACCGCCTCGTGCAGCTTGTAGGCGCCGAGCGAATCAACCAGCAACTGTCCCTGGCCGCGCACGGTGTCGGCCACGGCCGCGACGCGATCCAACTCGCGCGTGCCGGAGCCTTTGCTCAAGCCCATCTTCACGGTCCGAAACCCTTGCTCGAACGCGCGGCGAGTGTTCGCCCGGAGATCGTCCAGCGTCGCGCCTCCGACGCCAATGTAGGTGGGGATTGCAGGCCGGTACTGGCCCCCGAGCAACCGGTAGACCGGTTGACCGACATACTTGCCCAGCAGGTCCCACAGCGCCAGATCAACGCCGGCGATCGCTTCGGTGAAGAAGCCCGTGGAGTAGCCGCGCAGGCGTTCGCTGGAATACATGCGGTCCCACAGCGCTTCCACGTTGCGGGCGTCCTCGCCCACCAGGATTGGCGCCAGGGCATCCCGGATCAGCGTCTGGTGGACGCGTGGCGCAGCCGGGGCATGGCATTCGCCCCAACCCGTCAAGCCCTGCGCCGTCGTGATCTTCACCAGCGTCGCTTGGGTCCGGCCTTTGAAGCGAGAGGGCGAAGCATGATCCAGGCGGTTCCAGATGCCCGGCCCGCCCGTGGTGCTGCCAAGCGGGGGCATCTCCATCAATGAATCGAGTGGCGCGGCATCGTTCGGCGTGCGGATGACGATGCCTTCCACCTTGGTGATCTTCAGCGGGCCATTGGCGGTGCGTTGAGCGGCCGCCAGGCCCGGAAATAGGGCCAACGGGAACAGGTCACGCCGTCGCATGCGCAGGCTCCTCCGCCGTGCCCAGCTGAGAACCCTTCAGCGGGCCGCGCACCAGTAGTTGAAACAGAACATAGGCGACCGGGTGCATGCAGCCCATCAGCACAAAGATGGTTTCGTAACCGAAGGCCTGGACGATCTGCCCGGTCAGCAAAGTGAACAACGTGCCGCCCAGCCCATTGCCGAACGCCACGATGCCTGAAACGGAACCCACCACGCGCACGGGGTAGATGTCGTTGGTGACGGTCATGATATTGGTCTTCCAGGCCATGTGCGCAAAGGTGACCACGCAGATCAGCGCCAGGCACAAGGGTCGCGACGTGGTGAACGCGACCACGATGCTGAGCGGCATCAGCATCGCAAAAGGCAGCATCCCGGCGGAACGAGCTCGCAGCACCTCCCAGTTGCGCCGGATCAGGAAGCCGGAAAACCAGCCGCCGAAGATCGAGCCGACATCGGCTGACAGATATGGCAGCCACGCGAGGAGCCCCATCTCCACCATCGTGAAGCCGCGCTGTTCCACCAGATACTTGGGCAGCCAGAAGAGATAGAACCACCAGACCGGGTCAGAGAAAAACCGCGCCAGCAGTAGGCCCCACGTCTGGCGGATCTTCAACAGATCAAGCCAGCGGGTCTTGGTGGCGATGGCGGTGGGTGAGCGGCCTTCCATCACCAGTGCCCGCTCGGCGTCAGTGATGCGCGGGTGCTTCTCCGGCACGTAGTAGAAAGCGAGCCACGCTGCCAGCCAGACAAAGCCCAGTGCTCCAGTGACCACAAAGGCCGACCGCCAGCCGTAGGCAAGCGCCAAAAAGGTCACGCACGGGGTGGCGATGATTGCGCCCACGGCCGCGCCGGCGTTCACAAAGCCGCTGATCAGGGCGCGCTCCTTGGCGGGGTACCACTCGGAGGTGGCCTTGATGGCCGCCATGAAATTGCCCGGCTCCCCAATGCCCAGCAGGAAGCGGAAGACGCCCAGGCTGAACGCCCCGGTGACCAGTGCGTGCAGCATGTTGCTGATGGACCACCAGACCATGAAGACCGACAAGGACACGCGCGTGCCCCAGCGGTCCACCAGGAAGCCGGAGCCCAGGTACATCGCGGTGTAGGCCGCCAGAAAGGCGGTGAGGATGTTCGAGTAGGCGATGGGCGAGAGATTCAGCTCCTTCGTCAACATCGGCGCGACGACGGAGAGAGTCTGCCGGTCAATGTAGTTGATCACCGTGGCCGTAAACAGCAGCCCCGCGACAATCCAACGAAGGTTGGGGATCTTCATCACGCCACCCGCGCCACGCGATCCCGCAGTACGGCCAGCTCAGCGGCGCTGGCGGCATCGAGCGCGGAGGTGGGATGCCGGACGCGCTCACAAGCGATGACGCCCGCGGCTTTCAGGTTGTGCTTCATCGCCGACACGCCCATGCCGGGTTGCAGTTCAAAGCGGAGCAGCGGCAGGATGGCGGTGAACAGATCCCAGGCCTCCTCAGTGCGGCCAGCGGTGAGGTGGTCCCAGATGCGGACCAGGGGCGCGGTCAAGTCACTGCCCGGCATCTGGCCTCGGGCACCGCGCTGGTACTCTTCGATCAGGAACTGGCAGTTCAAGCCACCGAACAGCACCAGTTCCGGTGCGGCCTTGGCGACGGCTGATGTCTTGGGCGCGGTGGGTGGCGCTTCCACCTTGGCGTACTTGACGTGCTCAATCTCCCGCGACATGCGGGCCAGCAGCGCGGGTGGCATGGCCACCTGGGTCATCAACGGCGCGTCCTGCACCATGATGGGGATGTTGACGGCGCGGCTGATGGCGTCAAAGTAGAACATCAGGCCATCGCCGTCGGTCTTGAGGAAGTACGGCGGCAGCACCATCAGGCCGTCCGCGCCCGCGTCCTGCATCTTGCGGCTTAGCTCGACCGCGGAATCGGTGCCGGTGTGCCCACTGGAGGCGATCAACGGCACTCGGCCATCGACGCGCTGGCGGATGGCTTCCATGAGGCGCAGACGCTCAGCGTCGGTGAGCGTATAGCCTTCGCTCGCGTTGCCGAACAGTCCCAGGCCGTGGGCGCCTTGAGCCAACAAATAATCGACCAGCCGCAACTGGCTGTCAAGGTCGAGTGAGCCATCATCAGCGAAAGTGGTGACCAGGATGGGGTAGATGCCGGAAAACGTTTTCATGTGCTTAGTTCTTGTTCGGAATTGATTGTGCGCAGCGGAAGCCGATGTTGGGCTGGCGTTGCGAGGGCCGCACCCAATTGCGGAAGTAGACGGTGACGCGGCGTGGCGAGTCGCTCCAGGCACCGCCGCGGATGATGCGGTAGAGCCCGTCGGCCGGGCCTGTCGGGTTAGCTGACGGTGACTTGGCGTAATACTCGCGCTCAAACCAGTCAGCCGTCCACTCGGAAAGATTGCCAGCCATGTCGTAAAGGCCGAAGGCATTGGGAGGGAACTTCGCCACCTCGCCCGGCCCCGTCTCGACGCCAGAGCGCAGCAGTTTCGCGTCAAACTTGTCGCCCCAGGGAAAGTCTTGTGCCTCCAGGCCACCGCGTGCCGCGCGTTCCCATTCAGCTTCGGTGGGCAGCCGCTGGCCGCGATACTCGCAGTAGGCTCGGGCATCGTCCCAGGAGACGTTGTAGGCGGGCACCTTTTCAAGACCCGCTGGAACCTGCCCGGCCTTCCAGTGATAGGGCGTGGCGCGCTGCGTCGCTTTGGTGAACTCCGC
The DNA here is from genome assembly GCA_026394075.1 of Acidobacteriota bacterium. Taxonomy (GTDB): domain Bacteria; phylum Acidobacteriota; class Terriglobia; order Bryobacterales; family Bryobacteraceae; genus JAPKYZ01. The sequence continues at coordinate 57,659 of JAPKYX010000127.1, read as the reverse complement.
GTACTGTGCGTGCGTCACTTCCGTCACATCCAGGCGAAACGCATCAACGGTGACGTCATGCACGGGGCGGTCATCGAGCAGCACTTGCGGGCGCATCTTGGTCTTGTCGTCGTCGGTCAGCTTATGCCGGCCCATGCTGAATTTGCCCGCCGGAATCAACACGGATTGAGCCGCCGCAGTGATAGCGAGGGCCATCAGCATCACCAGTTTCACGGTGCCAGGCGGCATCACACAAACAGCTCAGCGATCTCGTCGTCCATCACCATCTCGGTGGCACCCAGCACGTCGACGTAACGATAGGCGCGCTTGGACGGCGTGTTGGTGATCTCCTTGCGCCAGTCGATGCCCAGGGCGGAGTAGACGGAGGCGTAGATGTTCTCGGTCTTGATCTGGGACTTCTTGTACTTCCAGCCGTTGTCGACCACATGCTCGCCCGTTGCATCGGTCTTGCCGATGATGCGCCCTGGCTTCGTACCGCCGCCCGCGAACAGCGAGACGTAGGCCAGGTTGTAGTGATGGCGTCCGGCGATGCCGTTCAGAGGGCCCGGCACGCGGCCAAACTCGGTGGCTACGGCAATGAAGGTTTCATCAAGCAGCGTCTTGCCGGCTTCGCGCGGCGAAGGCGTGGACCCGAGGTCGCGCAGCAGGTTCGCGAGCGCCCGGTCAAACTCATTGCAACGGATGTAGTGGTTGGACTTCTTGGCGTGATTGTAGATGTCCCGGTGATGGTCCCAATCCGGATGCGTGATGTGGATGTAGCGCGTGCCCGCGTCGGCCTTGACGAGATTACGGGCGAGCAGACACCCCAGGCCCACTTCGTTGGCACCGTAGCGCGCGGTCTCTTCTTTCGACATCGCAAACGCTTGTGGCCAGCGCGGGTCACCCAGGATCTGGTAGGCCGATTGCTGGAAGTCGCCGAACGTGCCGAAGGAACGGTCCCGCCCGCCCCGGTTGGGCGTCATCACTTTGTCCAGCTCTTTGAGCAAGCGGTAGCGCTCTTCGAGCACCGCCATCGCTTCCTTGGACGAGGGAGCTGCGCCCGCACCGGACTTCAGGTTGACATCGAGCACGGAGTGGCGCGGATGCAGGAAGCCAGTGGAGAGCGCGCCACAGCCGGACGTGTCCAGGTTGCAGCCGATGTAGGTAGGGAAGGTGTCCTGCGGGCGGCGTTGCGATTCCAGTTCCATCGCAACCACGGAGCCGACGCTTGGGATCTCAGAAGCCAGCGGCGGATTCAGCGGGCGCCCCGCTTGGTTGTAGTATTGACCCCGGAAGTGCACCACTTCGTGGCTCTTCATGGAGCGCACGACGGTCACCTTGTCCATCTCTTTCGACAGCTCAGGGAAGAGGCGGTGGCTCAAGTAGAGATCGTTCTTGATGGGCCGGACGTCGAAGTCCTTTTGCGTGCCCTCGCCTTCCTTGAAGTCGAAACTGTCGATGTGCGACAGCGCGCCGGCAAGCTCGATCAAGATGCAAAACCGGGCCGTGCCGCGCGGGTTGGTGCGGCCAGCGGCGCGCAGTTGGACCGGCATCAACGCCTGGTCAGCAAACGCGCCCAACAGGCCATAGCCACCCAGCTTCAAGATGTCGCGGCGGGCAGGGAAGAGTTCGGATATCCGCTTTTGCATGGCTGGCCTCTAGTAGTTGAAAAGAAACTCGGGGCTGTTCAGCAGCGCCCACTGGAGGTTCTCGGCACCCCGGCGGCGGTCCGGAGCCAATGTTTTCAAGCCGACAGTTGCCTCCGCGGTGGTGGGCTTGCGGGAGATGGTGTGCAGGAAGATCTGCTCCACCAGCCGCTTGTCATCTTTCTCGGAATCGAGCAGCATCTTCACCAGGCCGCCTTTGGAGGAGTCAATGCGATCGGTGACCACCTTGGATTGCATCATCAACATCGCCTGCAAGGATGACGGCGGCACCTTCTTCGGCATGTCGTCACGGTTCGATTGCCCGAACGTCTTCATGAAGCCCTGCACCTCGGCGTCGGCTTTCTTGGGCTCCGGCATCTGCATCACCATGCCCACCTTTTCGGTGCCGCTCGAAAACTTGCCAGGCCGCCCGGTGGCGAGCGCGATCGAATCATGCAGTTCGGCCGCGCTCAACATGCGGACGTACTTGCGGGCGTAGTAGCTGGCATATCGATCCTGCCATTCGCCCGGGAACCGGCTGCTCAGCTGATAGGCACTGGAGTTCATCACCGTTCGCACATAGTGTTTGAAGCTGTGGTTGTGCTGAGCGAAGTCGTCGGCCAAGGCGTCCAGCAGCTTCGGATTGGTGGCTTGATCGGTGCGCAGCAAATCGAAGTCGTCCACCGGTTCGACAATGCCAAACCCCATCAGCTCGCCCCAAATGCGATTGGCGAACGCGCGCCGGAACTGCGGGTGGCTGGTCATGATGCGGGCCAGTGCGTCGCGGTGATTCTCACCGGGCTTGGGACGCTCACCGCTCAGGATGAAGCGTGGTGACGCATCACCGCCGCGGCGCGGCACTCGGACAATCGATTCGGCTTTGGCGTCATAGTCAGCGCCGGTGTCATCCACGGTGTACTCGGTGTTGGCCTGATAGCCGTTCTCCCAGTTCATGATCTGCCGGGTGCGGCCAAAAAACGCCGCTTGTCCGAAGAACTCGTCGCGCTTCTTGGTGGTGAGAAACTGATTCACCTTTTCGAGGTGATGGGCGCCGTCATGGCAAGAGATACACGCGAGGTTCAGGCCCAGGAAGACCTTCGAATAGGTGACGGTGAACTCGTCCACCGTGTCTGGCTGATTTACCAGATCATGCGCGTCGGGAGCTTCCGGGTCATCCTTGGCCTTGACGAAGTCTCGCGCGTAATACATGCCTGCCGGAACGGAGAAGCTGGTCTTGCCGGCTCCGGTCAACAGATCGGTCACGACGTCGGTGTAAGGCCGGTCCAGCTTCAGCCACTCGCGCAGCCAGAAGTGGAACAAGTTCAAGCCGGAGCCCATGCGGCCGCCAGCCCGGAACAGATCCTCAAAGTAGTACGTCCAGCGATCAATGAAGGCGTCGCTATCGGTCAACTTCTCGATCAGGCGCTGGCGCTTGGCCGGGTCCTTACTTTGCAGAAAAGCGGCCAGTTCCGCGGGTGGCGGAATGCGGCCCGTGGAATCCAGCCACGCCCTGCGGGCAAACTCTTCGTCACTCGCCAATGGAGCGTGCGGGATGCCGTCCTTCTTCATCCGGCCGAAGACATGGTCGTCGATGAAGTTGCGGCGCGGCACCGGAGCGGAAGCCACGGCTCGGCCCGGTGAGTAGCGAGCCGTGATGGCCGAAGCCGCTTTGGCCTTGTCCGGCTGCGGTTCAATGATCGGTGCGTGGGCCCGTTCAAGCTCCGGCGTTTGTGCCAGCGCGACAAAAGGGACGAAGAAGAGGATCCGGTTCATGGACGTTTCTTGAAGATCTGCACTCGCTTACCATTCACTTCGGCTACGTAAAGGTTGCCCTTGCGGTCCACCGACATCAGGTGAGGCAGTTGCAGCGTCTGCGAATCGCCCCACTGTTCTTCAATCTTCCCGCTTGCGAGACCGAAATGGAAAATCTTGTTGACGTCCCCTTCGGAGACCAGCAGTTGCTTGTCCTTCACCAGCAGGCCGAACGGGTTGCCGAAGCCGGACCAAGCTGCCATGAACTTGCCCGTTCCATCGAAGACCTGGACGCGGTTGTTGCCGCGATCAGCGACATAGATGCGGCCCTGTTTGTCGATGGCCAGACCATGGGCGGTGGAGAACTCAGACTCTCCCTTGCCCTTCTTCCCCCACTGGCCGACGAAGCGCCCGGTTGAATCCAGGTGCACGATGCGGCCATTTCCGGAATCGGCGACATAGATATCGCCCTTGGACGAAAACACCAGATCATCGGGCGAGCGGAAGTGCTTTTCGTCGCCACCACCGACGCCCACTTCACCCAGCGTGCGGAGCAGTTGACCGTCGGGTGAGAACTCGCGGATCGCGTGGTTGCCGTTGTCCGTGGTCCAGACGTGGCCGTTGCGCGAGGTGCGGAGGCCATGGGCCACCTTGAACATCCCCTCGCCCCAACCCTTCAGGTAGTTGCCCTGGGCATCGAACTTCACCAGTGGGGGCTCCCCACGATGCAGCACGTAGATGTGGCCTTTGCGGTCCACTTCCACGGCCGACATCGGCCCCAGCTTTACCTGAGGCGGGATGCGGAGGAAGCCGCCCGAGACGTAGGGGTCCAGGGCGGCGGTCAGCGTGAGTGCAAGGAGAGGCAGCATGGCAACTAGAAGATTAGCTTCAGCGCCATCTGGATGTTGCGGGCATCGCGCGCCGAAGTGATCGTCGCAAACGTGCCGCTGCGGTTCTTGCCATCCGGCCCCGGTGAGAATCCACCGTTGGGGATGCCCAGGTTGACGGAGTTGAGGAAGTTGAAGGCCTCAGCCCGGAACTGGAGATTGAAGCGCTCAGTCAACTTGTTGTTCTTGATCATCGACAGATCCCAGTTGAATGTGCCGGGTCCGCGGACGTCGGGCAATGCGCGGCCAATGTTGCCGTAGGTGAAGTTGGCCGGGTTAGCGAATACCTCCGTGTTGAACCACTTCTGCGCTGACGGACTGCTGATCTCAGCGCTGACGCCAGTGGAATCCGGTCGGCTGGCGCGGAAGTTGCTGGCGCCACCGATCAACACCGGCAAGCCGGTCTGCATGATGCCGATCGTGTTTACCTGCCAGCCACCGATCACTTTGTTGACGAAGCCAGCACCCCGGCCGAATGGCAGCTCGTACAGCAAGCTGACGACGCCGCGCTTGGAAACGTCGGTGGGGTCCACGGAGCGTTCCAGGCGGCGGTTGAACTTGGAGTCCTGATAGGCCGTCTGGTTGGTCTGCTCGATCGCGCCGAAGTTCACGGGCGTACCCAGGCCTTCCGAGATGATCTTGCCGCTGGTGAAGTTAAACATCACGGTCAAGCCCTTCGACATGCGCTTTTCGATGCTGGTGATGAACAGATGCGAAGTGTAGTGGCCCATGCGCGGATTGCGCACGGTCAGGTTCTGGTAATAGGGGAAGGGACGCAGTGACTGTTCACGCGTGATCGTGGCCGCGCCCAGCGCACCGGGCACCCGGCCGGCATACGGGTTGGGGACGTTCTGCTGCAAGTCGAGGCCCAGCGCCAGATACTTGTTGTCCAACTGGTTCATGTCGTAGCCGCCCGAAGTGAAGTGGCTGCCGATATTGCCCGTGTAGGAGACGTCCACCAGCACGCGCCCCGGCAACTGGTGCTGCACGGACATCGAGAACTGGTGCGAGGTGGGAGTGGTCCCCAGCGTCTCGTCATAGGTGACGCCTTGGCCCAGGAATGCCGCCGCGCCCAGGTTTCGGCCCTGCGGCTGAATGAACGGAGTGGGCGGGCCGTCACTGAACTTGAAAGCCCGCACGTTGGCGTTGCTGGCCACATAGTTGGTGCCGGTGTTGGCAAAGCCATTCACGCTGCCATAGTTCTCCCGCCAGAACTGTGACGGGTAGTAGACACCGTAGCCGCCGCGCAGCACGGTCTTGCCGTTGCCGCGGAGGTCATAGGCAAAGCCCACGCGAGGGCTGAAGTCGTTCAAATCTTCCTTGCGGAAGTTGCGCGGTTGGCCGTTGGCGCCGGCAAAGACAATGCCACCGATCAAGCCATTGGGCAGCACCAGCGTCGGGTCGAAGTTGGTGACGCCGTCGTTGGCTTCAACCGGCTGTGTCTGATAGTCCCAGCGCAGGCCGAGGTTCAGCGTCAGCCGCCGGGTGACCTTCCAGTCATCCTGCACGAAGATCGAATACGTCTTGCCGCGCTGCGATTCACCTAAGTGGGTCGTGCCGCTGGCGCTGGCCACTTCACCCAGCAGGAAGCTGGCGTAGGCCGATCCGTTGCCTGCGGGCGATTGCGGGTTACCGGTCAAGCCGGCATTGAAGTTGAAGTTGCCCGACGGCGAACTGCGCTGCAGGTTATTGCCTTGCAGCGTGCGGAAGTCGAACCCGACCTTCACCGTGTGGTTGCCCGCGATCTTGGTGACCATGTCGAAGATCTGCGTGTTGATGCTGGCGCGAAGGCCAGCGGTACCCGTGTTGAAACCCGCCAGGCCATTCGAGATGCCGGGGAAGGTATCAGCAGGCACGTTGGCAGGTAAGCCCAGCTTGCCCGGCCAGCCGCCGCCAAAGCTGCGCACGATGAACGGGAAGTAACCACGCGTGACACCCAGCCGCAGCTCGTTCAGCAAGGAAGGCGCAAAGGTGTGCGTATCGGAGAGCACGAAGTTCTTGTTCTCCAGAGCGTCATCGCGCTTGGAAACCACCGGGTTGGGGTAGATGGCACCGCCATTGTCCGTCTGGTGCAGGAAGTAGGAGTAGCGCGCGAACATCGAGTTCTTGTCGCTGAACCGGTGGTCACCCTTGATGGTGTACTGCCGCATGTTGCGCACTTCGCTGGCCACGTTCTGGAAGTTGTTGGCGTTCGTGAAGCGGTCTGTGGGCGTGCGGTTGGGCAGCGGGTAGAACTCGTTGATCTTCTGCGAGACCGGGTCTAGCCGGTTGGTCGGAAGGCGATTGGCGCTGAAGGGGTCACGCACGAAGCCCGCGCCGTTGGGGTTGGCGCGCGTGGTGGCCGGATCGAAGAGCACCACTTGGCGCCCCGCCGTATCAAACAGATCGGAGAAATCACCCGTGCGTTGCTGCGCCGTGGGGAAGCTTCCGATGGGCGTAGTGGAGCGGCGGAACTTGTATTCTTCCCAATTGCCGAAGAAGAATGTCCGGTCCTTGATCACCGGGCCACCCGCCGACACGCCGTATTGGTTGTAGCGGAACGGCGGCTTGCTGACGGCGAAGGTGTTGCGCGCGTCCAGCTGTTGGTTGCGCAGGAACTCATAGGCGGTGCCGTGGAACTGGTTGGTGCCGCTCTTGGTCACCATGTTGATGACGCCGCCGCCGGTAAAGCCGAACTCGGCCGACATGGTGCCCGATTGCACCTTGAACTCTTCCACGGCGTCCACGGCGGGGCTGATGGCCACTTCGCCGATGTAGCTTTGGATGTTGTTGCCGCCATCGAGCGCTTGGGCGTTCATGGCGTTCGGTCCACCGTTGATCGAGATCGAAGAAAGCTGGATGCCGCGATCGCCGAAGCCTGAATTTGTGGGCCCGGCATTGGACTTGACGCTCGGCGTCAGCAAGGTCAGCGCCAGTGCGTTGCGGCCGTTCAACGGCAGTTCCACCACGCGCCGGTTCTCCACCACCTTGCCCACCGTCGCGGACCCGGTGTCGACCAGAGCCGCTTCGCCCCGGACTTCAATCGTTTCCGTCACACCGCCCACGTCCAGCGTGAAGTCCACTTGTGAGCGTTGATCCACCGACAGGTTCAAGCCGCTGCGCACGGCGCGCTTGAAGCCCTGACGTTCCACCGTGATGGTGTAGGAGCCGACCACAAGGAGCGGGGCAGAATAGTTGCCTTCCGCGTTCGATTCATACGTGGTGACCGTGTTGGTGGACACCGCCGTGATGGTGACCTTGGCACCCGCGATGGCCGCGCCGGATGAATCGCTGACGCTACCAAAAAAGTTGCCGCGGCTCTGTTGAGCCCAGGCGCTGGCGGCGAGACACTGCGCCAGCAGAACAAACATCAATTTCTTCATAAACACCTCTACCTCATCTCCATTGGCCCGAACGCCAAGCGACCCCTCGACTGGCATCCGGATTTTTGCGGCCATCCTCGGCCAGCTTCGCCGACGGCACAGGGTGAGCGGAGGTTGGCCGCGTCACGGGGAGGCCATCAGTAAAATCTGAAATATTTTGTCACGTATGGCGGTTCTTCGCAAGGGGCGCACTCGGGTTGCGAAACCGCCGACAACGGGCACTAAACTGGAGGGGATGGAATTTCTCAAGTCCTCTCTGATCGAGCTGATTACTCAGACTGCCACCAACCTGCCGCCCGATGTCCGTGCCGCCATGGGCTTGGCGATGGCCAACGAAACGCCGAACACCCAGGCGTCGCAGGCGTTGTCCATCATCGCCACCAACATCGACATGGCCGCCGATGATTCCGGCCCCATCTGCCAGGACACCGGCATGCCCACCTTTGACGTGCATACGCCCGTGGGGACCAATCAGCTTCTCATCAAGAAGGCCATCAAGGAAGCGGTGGCGGAGGCCACCAAGCGCGGCAAGCTGCGGCCCAATTCGGTGGACTCGCTCACCGGCACCAACTCCGGCGACAACTTAGGGATCGAAACTCCGGTCATCCACTTTGAGCAGTGGGAGAAGGACGAGATCGAGGTGAAGCTGATCCTGAAGGGCGGCGGCTGCGAGAACAAGAACATCCAATACTCGCTGCCCGCGACGCTCGACCATCTCGGCTACGCCGGGCGCGATCTGGCTGGTGTGAAGAAGTGCCTGCTGCACGCGGTGTGGCAGGCGCAAGGGCAGGGATGTGCACCGGGAGCGCTGGGCGTCTGCATCGGCAGTGACCGCGGCCATGGGTACATGCTGGCCAAGTATCAGTTGTTCCGCACGCTCGACGACACCAACCCGGTGCCGGAACTGGCGCAGCTCGAGCAGGAAGTGATGGACGAAGCCAACCAGATCGGCGTCGGCCCGATGGGCTTCGGCGGCAAGAGCTCCCTGATCGGTTGCAAGGTGATGGCGGCCAACCGTCTGCCGGCCAGCTTCTTCGTCTCCGTGGCCTATGAATGCTGGGCCTTCCGCCGCCTGGGCGTGCGCCTGGATGCGCAGAGCGGCGCGATTACGCAGTGGCTCTACCGCGATCCGGAGCGCCCGGTGGAAAAGATGGCCCAGGCCGAAGGCTTCCCGCTCACCGGTCGCGAAGTGGTGCTCACCGCGCCGCTGACCGAAGCGCAGGTCCGCAGCTTGAAGGTAGGCGACATCGTGCTGATCCGGGGCGAGATGTACACCGGCCGCGACGCCATCCACGCGCACCTGATGCACCATGCGCCGCCGGTCGATTTGAACGGCGCCATCCTCTACCACTGCGGCCCGGTGATGATGAAGCAAGGCGACGAGTGGGTGGTAAAGGCCGCCGGACCCACCACCTCCATCCGTGAAGAGCCCTACCAGGGCTACGTCATCAAGACCTACGGCGTCCGCGCCGTCGTCGGCAAAGGCGGCATGGGTGCCAAGACGCTAGCCGCCATGAAGGAACACGGCGCCGTCTACCTCCACGGTATCGGCGGCGCCGCGCAGTTCTACGCGCGCACGCTGAAGAAGGTACTCGGCGTCAACTTGATGGAGTTCGGCATTCCCGAGGCGATGTGGCACTTGCAAGCCGAAGACTTCGCCGCCATCGTCACCATGGACGCCCACGGCAACTCGCTGCATGCGGATGTCTTGAAGGAGACGGGCGAGCAGCTGGCTGAGGTGGGTGCGGGTAGCGCGCATTAAGGGATATCGTGGCGCCGCTCTCGGTACTCCTGCTCTTCGCTGGTACGGTGCACCCTACGGATGAGATCACCGTTTGCGCCGCGACACAGTTGCGTCGACAGGGAGTCGAGATTGCGATCCGAGGGGTTGGCTGGAGCGGACCGGATGGGCTGACGATGGGGGACCTGAGTTGCCCCGTACGGTCACTAAAGAAGGACGAGCTGCCGGCAATGCTGATCGTTGGACGGCCCAGATTTTCCAGCGCTAAGGAAGAGGCAGTCTTCCAACAGAATGCGCTTGAGGAAGCGGCGAAGAGGCATCGGAAGCGATGGTATCAGGTGCTTGTCAAAGGGACGCTGACTTGCCAAGAACGTTTCAAGGTGGAGTACAACGAGTCTGGCGGGGCAATGTTTGCCAATGGCTTCGGACAGAACGGCCTTGCGTCTTGTGTGCTCGTCTCTGCGAACGTGCTTGCACTGCGACCGCTTGATTGAGTGGATTCTGTTCGATTCGGAATAGGCGCCGAGAATGTTGGACACAATTTGGCTGCTCCGATGGTGGTTGCTGATCCTGCTCTCCCACTACGCCTTGGCAGCTGAGCTGTGCGTGACGGCCACCGATCTCGCAGGCGGACCGCTGCCCGGTGCCTCCGTGAGAGTAATGGATCTTTCAACCGCGGCTGGTCAGAACGTGCTGACGGATTCGTCCGGGCGTGCTTGCGTCAAGTCACTGGCCGAAGGCTCGTATTCCCTTGAAGTCCGCATGGGCGGATTCTTGAACACGGAGTACCACCCGGTGGTCGTCACGGCGGACCGAGTGCGGCAGGTGACGGCGCGTCTGCCGTTCGGTGAGATTGAACACCACTACATGCACGACGCCGTCCTGTGCGGAACGCTGATGAGCTCCGCTCAGCCCCTAGTTGGCGCAGAGATCTGCCTATTTCGGGGCACTCAATCGAAGGCTGACTACTGCTTGAAGACCGATGAGCTCGGCCAGTACGCGGGAGTTGTTCGTCCTGCCAAGTACCGATTCTCGGTAGCGTCGCCCTCGGTGCGGTTTGCGGGGACGCTTGATATGACCACTCCGGGATACTATCGCAACCGGATTGCGGTTCCATCGAAACGATAGCGTGGACGGGGCCGATACGCGGGCTAGGCCAACAAATCTGGCGGCTGGACTTGAAAGCGCGGACTCAGGCGTCGAACATGGAACTATCCGGAAACTCCGCGTCCAAAATCTGTTTCAATTGAGCCGCCAATTTGTCCAGATCAGTTGATGCGGTGTCCCAGACCAACGTCAGATCGAGATCGAAATATGCATGCACCAAGCGGTTGCGCATGCCTGAGATCTGACGCCACGGCACTTCGGGATACTTTGACCGGTAGATGGGGCTGACGCTGACACACGCCTCGCCGATGATCACCAGACGGTGAAACAGAAAGGATTGCTTCAGGCGATCCGCCAGGAAGTCTTCGCGGGTGATCCCAACCAGAAACTCGCGCAGTTCCGCAATCGCTTTCAGCGCGTCTTCCAGGTAAAGGTCATCATGCCGCATAGATGACCCGGGCGTCTCGCAAAACGTTGGCTCTCACTCGTGGCTTCAGTGAGGCTTTCGTGCCCAAGTCCACCTTGCGGCCAAACAGATCCGCTAGTTCGATTTCCAGGTCGAAGAAGCGCCAACCGAGGTGGGTGTCTGGAGCAAACTCGACCAGCAGGTCGATGTCTGAATCGGCTCGCATTTCGCCTCGTGCCGCTGAGCCAAACAGGGACAGCTCGTGGATCTGGTAGCGCTGACAGATCTGATGGAGTTGCTCCAGCGGGATCTCGATGCCGGTGGCGATGGTCATGGTTGTCCTAAAAGACATTCTACGGTGCGGACCCGCCGCGTGAATTGGTGTTTGCGGCGATGATGATGGCCGAATTGGGAAACTTAGCCGCCAATGCTAGCCTAGAAGGGTGATTCTAACCCCTGCACTGATGGCGCTTTTCCTAGCGCAGGCTCCCGCGCCGAAGGCGGCGACGGCTGCTCCGAAGGCGGCTGCGGCGAAGCCCGCGGCGGCTGCTCCGGCCAAACCGGCTGCGGCGGCTAAGCCCGCTGTGGCTGGCGCGAAGCCTGCCGCTGCGGCGAAGCCGGTGGCCGCTGCTAAGCCTGCTGCTGCGAAACCTGCCGCTCCCGCTCCTATGACCACTGACGAAGAGAAAATCATTTACTCCCTAGGCCTTTCGATCTATCGTTCGCTCGGCCAGTTTGACCTTTCCCCGGCTGAGCTCGACATCGTGAAACGCGCGCTGTCGGCCGCTGCCGCCAAGACTCCCGCGGTGGAGATTAATGAATGGGGACCCAAGATCCAGGGCCTCGCCGAAGGCCGCGGCAAGCGCATCGCCGAAAAGCAAAAGGGCGATTCGGCCGCTTACCTGGCCAAGGCCGCCACGGCTCCGGGTGCTGAGAAGTCAGCCACGGGCTTGGTTTATCGCGAACTCACCCCCGGCACCGGCGCCTCGCCCAAGGCCACGGACACCGTGAAGGTGCACTATCGCGGCACCCTGGTGGATGGTTCCGAGTTTGATAGCTCCTACAAGCGCAACGAACCCGCGCAGTTCCCGCTGAACGGCGTGGTTCCGTGCTGGACCGAAGGCGTGCAGAAGATGAAGGTGGGCGGCAAGGCCCAACTGGTCTGCCCGTCGGATCTCGCGTATGGTGACGGCGGCCGCCCCGGCATCCCCGGTGGCGCGGCGCTGGTCTTTGAGATCGAGCTGCTGGAAATCGTCGGCGCCAAGCCGTAACTGCTGTTTCTTTCGCGCATGGCCGCACCATTGATGCCAATGCCAGCTTCGGCGCTCACCCGTCGAAGCTGGCTGGCGCAGTGGGCGGCCATTTTTGTTGAACCTTGCTTTTCCCAAACGGGCCTCGCCCAAACCAGCCGCGTACAGCGATGCCCCGCGTCCGCAGTGCGGGACCTCTCCTTCTCCGATCTGCCCGCTCAAGCGCACGAAGTGGCAGCACAGCTGGGCCTCACTGGCGCCTCTTTTCCCAGCTACGTAGACACCCAGCGTCACCGACTCGCCGAGCGTATCCTTGAAGGCTCAGCCGAGCACGTTACCTATTACGTCCTTCAGTCCCGCCGCTTCACCACGCTCGAACCCATCGACCCCGTCCGCCTGGCCGCCACCCGTCCCACTGAAATGCCCGCGTCCGTGCGCGCCCGCTTTGCCGACTTTCAGGCGCACTCGGCCGCCGTCGTGGATGAACGCTGCCGTCTCGTCCGGCGGCTCTTTCTCTCGCTGCCGGAAGCGTGGACGCCCGAGGCGTGCTTCCGCCATACGATGCAGTTTCTGGCTCGCAAAGGCCCGCAAGCGGCGCAGCGGCCCGATCGTCGGGAGGTGCTCGATCAGCTATATCAACAACGGGGCCTCAGCTCGGACACGGCTCCTGAGCAGACACGAGGGTTGGACGAAGCCCTGCGGTGGATGGAGCAGTCAAAGCTGCCGGAAGGTCGTACGCTGCTGGTGGGGCCTGGGCTGGACCTGACGCGCCGGGAGGGTTTTTCCGACGCGACGCCATTGACCGCGTATCAGCTGGACCGGTTGCTGGCGGTGCCGGGGATCGTTCAAGCCGGGCTGGACTGCGCGGACGTCCGGCCGGAGGTGCTGGCGCATCTGGCTGCGCGTCCGGTGTGTGCGTTGCCGATGGACATCACGACGCAATGCGGCGTCGTGCCGGGCCAATACGGACTCGTGATCGCCACGAACCTGCTGCTCTATTTTGAGGATGCGCCTCTGCTGGCCGCGATGAGCGGGTTGGTGCGGTCGCTCAAGCCGGGAGGCGTCGTGATCCACAATGATGCCCGGTTCGCGGCGAAAGTATTCGGCGAGCTGTTGGGCTGTCCCGTAGAGCGGTTTCAACCGATCTCGACCGGCCGCCGGGGCTCAGTCGAGCAGGTGGATCGGCTGGTGATCCACCGCAAGGCCTAGATCAGCTTGGATAGCTTGGAGCCCGGCACGATGATGGTCTCATTGCGCTCCGGACCCGTCGAAATGCAGCCCACTTCGACGCCCGTCGCTTCTTCGAGGTAGCGCAGGTAGTCGCGAGCGGCGGCGGGAAGCTTGGTGACGTCGGTGATACCGCGCGTCGGTTCAGACCAGCCGGGCAGCGTCTGGTAGACCGCTTCTACCGCCTCGAGGTCGGCATTGATGGCCGGCATGCCTTCGACGATTTCGCCACGCAGCTTGTAGTCCACGCAGACCTTCACTTCGGCCAAGCCGTCCATCACATCGAGCTTCGTGATCACCAGCGAATCAAACCCATTGATCGCCGCCGTGTACTTCAACAGCGGAACATCGAACCAGCCGCAGCGACGCGGGCGGCCGGTGACGGAGCCAAACTCATTGCCGCGTTGCCGGATCATTTCGCCCTGTTCATCGTGCAGTTCCGTCGGGAAGGGCCCGGCACCAACGCGCGTGATGTAGGCCTTGGAGATGCCCAGCACGCCACCGATGGCCGTCGGCGGAACACCGGTTCCCGTGCACGCTCCACCGGCGGTTGCGCTGGATGAGGTGACGAAAGGATAGGTGCCGTGATCGACATCGAGCATTGTTCCCTGTGCGCCTTCAAACATGATGCGCTTGCCGCCGCGGATGGCGGAGCTCAACAAGTGCACCGTGTCGCAGACCATGGGCTTCAGGTAAGCCGCAAGCTCCTTGTACTCGGCGAGGATGGCGTCCAGGTCCAGGTCGTTGGCAATCTCAAAGGCTTTGGCCAGCGTCGCCTTGTCTTCAGCCAGATCGCGGTAGAGCGCATCAAAATTGCCCGCCACCAGATCCGCGATGCGGATGCCGCGGCGGCCGATCTTGTCTTCATAGCAGGGCCCGATGCCACGGGACGTAGTGCCGATGGCCACGCGGTCGGCACGGCCTTCAGAAACCTTTTCGACCATGCGGTGAAAGGGAAAGATGACGTGGGCGCGGCTGGAGATGGCCAGCTGGCCGGTGACGTTTACGCCAGCCGCTTCCAGCGTCTTGATCTCACTCAGCAGTGCGCCGGGATCGATGACGACGCCATTGCCGATGACGGCCTTGACGCCCGGACGCAGAATCCCGCTGGGGATCAGCTTTAGGACGAATTTCTTTTCGCCGATGTAGACGGTATGGCCGGCGTTGTGGCCGCCCTGATAACGAGCGACGATATCAAACCGTTCCGAGAACAGGTCAACCAGCTTGCCTTTGCCCTCGTCGCCCCATTGCGCGCCGAGAACGATCAAATTACTCATGAAAGTGGGTTTATTTCCTACCGTTATCGATTCTAGCGCACCGCGCACCGCTGGGCATGCTTCGCCCACCGATCGCCCTAGCCCACTGATGCCCGGCGATCGCCTCAGAAGTAAAACTTCAGGCCGAACTGGAACTGGCGCGGGTTTTGGGCGCTGGTGAAGGCCAGTGGAAAGCTGGCCGGGCGGCGGTTGCCGACGATCGGGCTACCCAGCGTCTGGTACGGCACGTCGCCCACGATGTTGTTGATAGACCGGAAGTTCGTCCGGTTCATCAGGTTGAAGCCTTCGGCGATGAACTCCAGCGTTCCCCGTTCACCCACCTGGAAACGGCGCGACAGCCGCATATCGATCGACACAAAATCCGGTCCCTGGCCCATGTTGCGGCCCAGGTGCGCCGGACGTTTGTTGGTGGTGTAGGTGTCGCCCTGGGCGTCTACACCCGTCAGCAGGTTGAACGGACGCCAGGAGTTGTACTGGACGATCGGGGCCATGCTCCAGCGCCCCAGGACCGAGTTTTTCAGCTGCGACTCGTACACCGCGCTCAAGACAAAGCGGTGCTTCTGGTGGAACGGGGAGAGGCTGCGGTCGGCCCGGGCGTTCAGTTGGTCCTGGGGCGAGTAGTCCGAATTGAAGTCCGTCGATTCGTCGATCGCCTTGGAC
Organism: Acidobacteriota bacterium; assembly: GCA_026394075.1. Lineage (GTDB taxonomy): Bacteria > Acidobacteriota > Terriglobia > Bryobacterales > Bryobacteraceae > JAPKYZ01. Next base: position 42,365 of record JAPKYX010000127.1, on the reverse strand, counting down.
AGCGTGTAGCTGGTGTTCAAGGACAAGCCGCGCGTAAAGCGGCGGGTCACCTGGAGCATTCCGGCGTGATAGAAACTGTTGGCGTCGGAGGTGAAAATATTGCTCTGCAGCAGCGCCGGGTTGATACGGGCAAAGGTGGGGCGGCCGTCCGGCAGCCGTTGGCCGGTGTAGCGGACATTGCGGCCCGTGATCCGGGCCAGGTGCGCCGCGCGGTTGAAGTTGTAGCCCACCGAAATGGCCCATGGCCCGACGCCCTTCTCGATCTCAAAGCTGGCCTGATGGGCCCAGGGATTCACGAATCCCGGGTCCATGCCAAACACCACCGATCCCGGTAGACCGGGCCGGATATTGATGCCCAGATTCGCCAGATCCTGCGTGGTCGGCGTGCGATTGCCCAGGATGCCGCGCCCCAGCAGCGCCTGGTAGATCCCAAACGAGCTCCAAGTGGTGCCCGCGGGTGCGCCGGGCTGCTGGAAGACGCTGCCCTGTGCCGTCGCCAGCACCTGATTGATGTAGCGGCCGGAGAGCGGGTCAGCCACGCCCGCAATCTGCGAGTTCACCTGCGAATAGAACAGCCCGTAGCCGCCGCGGATGGCCAGTTTGCCGTTCTTCGCCGGAGACCAGGCAAAGCCAAAGCGGGGGGCTATATTGTTGTTGTCGCGTGGGATGACGGGGTTGTGGCGCTCAATCTCGTACCGCACGCCGTAGTTCAGCGTCAGGTTGCGGTTCACCTTCCAGGTGTCCTGCAGAAAGCCCGAATAGCGGCCAGTCTTGATCACGTAATTGGAGTCGCCGAAGCCTTGCTGGTAAAGCACGGGCAGGCCCAGTGCGTACGATTGCAGCGCCGTGATGGGGGCGCTTAGGGAAGGAATCAGATCAGTACGGCCGGAGGCACCCAGCAACTGGCCCAACTGGGCGGGCAGCGTGGGGTCGCCTGACGCCACCTGCAGCACCAGCGCCAACGGCAGGGCCTCGCTGAAGGTGAACCGTCCGCCAAAGAAGGTTTCCGACTGGTTGTTGTTGCGGACCGGGTTGATGTCGTAGCCGAACTTTACCGTATGCGCACCTTTGGTGACGGTGAAGTTCTGCATCGCTTGGTAGTGCCGCTCGATCCCGTCAAAGGGCAGGAAGATCTGGCGCCCGAAGAAGCCCGCGCCGTTGATGTTGATCTCGGGGCCGAACTTGTCGGTGGGAATCACATCCAGCTGGTTGTAGTTGAACATCAGCCGCGATTCGATGATGAAGCGCGGGTTGATCACCATCGTGTCGCCGATCACGGCGGTAGAATCCGCGATGTCCAGCGAACGGCCGCGGTTGAAGCCATCGAGCGCTCCAAAGGCCGAATTCTGCTGGAAGTTCCAGGTGGAGTTGCTGCGGAAGAAAACGTTGTGGTTATTGCTGAAAGCGTGGTCCACCCGCAACGAGAACGTGTTCAGATCCTCTTTGAACGGAAAGGTCCCGCTGTTGGAGTTGAACAGGCGCAGTACCTGCGGATTGTTGGCTGGCGTCAGTTGGGCGCGGCCCAGCCGGGACAATCCCACCAGCGTCGGGCTGCCCGTGGATTCCAGGAACCTGAACAACGAATCCTGTGACGGCGTGATCGAATTAAACACTGACCGGTCCTGCAGCAGCGGTACGAAGTTGGTCTCCTGGCGGCCCTGACGTTCATAGGCCAGGAAAAAGAAAGTCTTGTCCTTCTTCAAGGCTCCGCCCAGCGTGCCGCCGGCCTGCGTGCGGGTAAAGGCCGATTTGCCCGGGTCAAAATAGTTGCGCGCCTGAATGCTGCGATGGCGCAGGAATCCAAACAGGTTGCCGTGCAGTGCGTTTGAACCGCTCTTGGAGATGATATTGATCACGCCGCCGGACGCGTTGCCGAACTCTGAGGAAAAGCTGTTGCGGTTGATCTGAAACTCTTGCGCGGCCTCCTGCGACACACTGGGCCGGACGCCACCGGATGTTTGATAGTTCTCGACGCCGTCGATGAAGAAGCCGTTGCCGCGGCCGTTGGAGCCGCCAAAACTCAGGCCCGATTGCGGGGTCTGGATCGGACGGAACGACGTGTCATCAACCAGTGAAGTGGTCTCGACGACACCGGGGACCAGCAGGGCAAAATCCAGATAGTTGCGCCGGTTGATGGGCAGGCCGTTGATCCGCTTCTGCTCAATCGTGCTCGATTGCTGGGTCCGCTCTACCTCGACAACTTGGACATCGGCTGCCACTACCAGTTCGGTGGAAACCGAGGAGACACTCATCTGGATCAGCTGTGACACGACATCGCCGACGCGGACTTCCAGGCCTTCAATCACTTTGGTGGTAAAGCCGGGCACCTCAATGCGCAACTTGAAGATGCCGGGTGGTACCGTAGCAAGGATGAACGCGCCGTCGGCATCGCTTTCCACTACCCGGTTGATGCCCCGCGCGTCGTCCGTCAAAGTAATGCGCGCCTTGGCGATGGCACTACCGCTGGGGTCCACCACCGCGCCGCGTATGTCGCCGCCGGTGGAGGTGGCCTGGGAGAAAGCCGGCGCAGCGATGAGAATCGCCGCCAGCGCACAACGGAGTGACCGGTTCAGGAAGTTCATGATGGAGAAACTCTATGAAGCCCTTAGTCTATAACAGAAGCATGACGATTTTGAGGTGTTTTGCGCTGCTGATTGCGCTATTGATCCCGGCATCGGCGGCAGATTGGAAGATCGGTGTGGCCCGCATGAAGATCACGCCCAGCGGGCCCATTTGGATGTCGGGCTATGGCAACCGGAACAAGCCTTCCGAGGGTGTGGTGCACGATCTTTGGGCCAAAGCCATTGCGCTGGAAGACAAGCGCGGCCAGCGCGCGGTGATCGTCACGACGGACCTGATCGGCCTGCCGCGGGCGATCTCGGAGCAGATCGGCGCCGAATGCCAGAAGCGGTGGGGGCTGGACCGATCCCGCCTGATGTTGAATTCGTCGCACACACATACAGGTCCGATGGTGCGCGAGAACCTGAACACCATGTTTGACTTTTCACCCGAGGAGTCACAGCGGGTCCGCGACTATGCGCAGTTGTTGACCAAGACCTTGATTGACACCATTGGTGCAGCGCTGGGGGATTTGCAGCCTGGCGACATTGCCTTTGGCCAAGGCACCGCGCCGTTTGCCGTAAACCGGCGGCAGTTCAACCCGAATGGGAAGGTCACCATCGGGATCAATCCGCAAGGCGCGGTTGATCATGATGTGCCGGTGCTGGCGCTGAAGGGCCGTGATGGCAAGTTGCGCGCGGTTTTGTTTGGGTACGCCTGCCACAACACGACCTTGACCGGTGAGTTCTACCGCTTGAGTGGTGACTACGCCGGCTTCGCTCAGATCGAGTTTGAAAAGATGCACCCTGAGGCTGTCGGCATGTTCATGCTGTTGGCCGGAGGCGACCAGAACCCCAATCCCCGCAGCAAGGACGAACTGGCGATCCAGCATGGCCGCACGCTGGCCACGGCCGTCGATACCGTGCTGAAAGGCCAGATGAAGCCCGTCCGCGGACCGTTGCGGGCCGCCTTCCAGTTGACCGAACTTCAGTTTGCACCCCACACCCGCGAGGATTTCGAGAAGGAGCTCAGCTCCAAGACGCCAGCCGCGGTGCGCCGCGCCAAAGAGATGCTGAAAGCCTATGACGAGCGTCGCCCGGTGACCAAAGTGGCGTACCCGGTGCAAGCGATTCGCTTGGGCAAAGACGTGACCTATGTCGCCCTGGGCGGCGAACTGGTGGTGGGCTATAGCTTGCGTACGAAGAAGGAATTCCCGGGCGAGACCACCGTCGTGGCCGGCTATTCCAATGACGTGATGTGTTACATCCCCACGGCGCAGATCTTGAAGGAAGGCGGCTATGAGGCCGTGGACAGCATGATCTATTACGGCCAGCCGGGCCCGTTCGCCCCCGACGTGGAGGAGCGGGTGATGGGTGGCGTCAAGAACGTCATGAAGAGCGTGGGAAGGGCGAAGTAAGTGGCCGTCGCGAAGGTGGGTGCGATTGAGGCGGGAGGCACAAAGTTTATCTGTGCCGTCGGCACCGGGCCGGCGGATCTGGAAGTTTCGCCGCCCATTCCGACGCGTGCGCCCGAAGAAACGCTCCGCGACGTCATCGCCTTCTTTGCCGGGCGGGGCGTCAGCAAGATCGGCATCGGCTGCTTTGGCCCAGTCGACCTGCAGCGGGCGGCGATCACCAAGACGACGCCCAAGCTGGACTGGCGTGGCGTGCCGATCGGCACCATTCTTGAGCGGGCGCTCGATGTCAAGGTGGCGATCGACACGGACGTCAACGCGGCTGCGCTAGCGGAGCATCGTTGGGGCGCAGCGCAGGGAATTGATGACTTCGTGTACCTCACCGTCGGCACCGGCATCGGCGGCGGTGCCATGGTGAACGGCCAGCTGGCACGTGGCCTGATGCACCCCGAAATGGGCCATCTACGCATCCCGCGCGCCAAAGGCGACCGTTTCAAGGGCGTCTGCCCGCTGCACGGCGATTGCCTGGAAGGCATGGCCAGCGGCCCCGCGGTGGCCGCTTCTGGTGGTGCCTACGAAGCCGACTATCTGGCCTGGGCGTTGATGAACATCACCTGCACGCTGTCACCCAAGATGATCGTGATGGGTGGTGGCGTGATGAAGACCAAAGGACTGCTGGATGCCGTGCGGGCCAAGCTGAAAGAGCAGCTGTGCGGCTACGTACCTGCACCGAAACTGGTCCGGCCCAAACTAGGAGACCGGGCGGGCGTGCTTGGGTCACTGGCGCTGGTGCTGTAGCGTTCAGCGCTATTCGCCAAACACAGCGCAGCCCGTCTCCCACAACACACGCTGCTTGTCTTCATCGCTGACGGCCAAGCCCTCAATCTTGCCGATCTCCACTTCCAGGTTCTCGGCCAAGTCGGAGCCAACCATCAGCCGGCTGCTCGGCACGCGGTGCATCACTTCCAGCACGTGATTCGGCATCAGGCTGGACAGCTCCAGGTAGATGTTGGGGCAAAAGTCCGCCGCCACAATCGCCTCGCCCACCAGCAGCCCACCGCCGCAATGGGCGAGCACAATCTTCAGGTCGGGATACCGCCGCGCCGGGTCCATCATCAAGGCGGGCAGGGAATAGGGGATGCCGGAGCCGGTGTGGCAGATGATAGGCAGCCGGTGTTCCAGCGCCGTCTCAAAAAAGAAGTCACTGGTCCGCCACAGGGGATTCAGCGGCTGGTATTGCGGCTGCAACTTCAAGGCGCGGAAGCCATAGGTCTCGACAGCACGGCGGACTTCGTCCAAAAACTCCGTCCGGGGCAGGAATGGATTCAGGCAGACGACACCGCTCAACCGGTCCGGATGCGCCTGCACAGCCCGTCCGATCTCATCATGCGCCGCGCGAGCGTCGGCCACTACCGGGAAGGGAATCACCAGCGAACGGTCAATACCGGCGCGGTCCATAGCGCGCAGCAACTGATCGGCGGAGTACTGGCGTCCGCTGTGCAGCGCCGTGCCAATGTGAGTGTGAGTGTCAAGGACACGAAAGGGGCCTCGCATCCGGCTACGCTCCAGTCACTTGCTTCAGCAGGCCGAAGAAGGCGCGCTTGCGGTCGGTGGAGAGACCCCAATTCACGGGCGGGCACTGGTAGCCGTCCGAATAGTCGCTGGCACCAGGATCAAAGTAGCCCCAGGAGGCGTACTCGCCCACTGCGGCCATCATGTTGTTCAGCGGCTGGTCGAAGTTGAAGTGATCGTCTTCGTTGAACAGAATCGGCATCGGCCGGTAGCCCTCCACTTGCCGGGTCTGGCGCACCATCTCGGTGATGCGGGCCGGGTCCTTGACGCCGTTGCCGTGCAGCAGCAGGTAGTCCGAAGCCTTCACGACATTCGGCAATGGCACCGCTCCGCCGCCGTAGCTGGTGCCCACCAACAGGCGGCGTCCGCGGCGCGTCATCTGCTTGGCCATCAGGATCAACTCATGCACCCGCTCCGGCTTTAGGATGTCGTGATCGTAGCTCTTGACGTTGCACTCGTTATCGATCTCCAGCAGGATATTCCGATAGTCATGGTCCAGCAGCCAGCCGGTCAGGTGCTCGATGCTCCGCCTTACCGCTGCCTCGTCCTTCACCCGCTGGTCCTGGCCAAAGTAATAGCCACCCACGATGGTCACCATGCCCAGTTCATCCGCTCGATTCAGGATCAGCTCCAGCCGCTTCATGTACGCGGGCTTCAGCGTTCCATCCGCGGCGATGGCTCCCGTCTCCCAGGGCTGTCCTTTAGAGTAGCCTTCCGGGCTGCCGCCCTGCAGATTGATGGTGAAACTCAACAGGCCATGGCGCTTCCATTCCGGCATCGCGGCAATAAACTCGCGGGTGTTGCGGTCCGCATCCCAAAGCTTCGTGTCCGGGTACGCCCAGCGGTTCCGGGTCTCGGGATTGCTGTCGTCGAAGATCCCCTGCACCATCCGCGAATTCATCAGCAACCCTTCAATCTTCAGGTCACGATAGCGGCGGCCGGCATAGGTAGGTTTGTTGTTGATCAGGAAGCCATCTGCCTGGATGGCCACCTCAGTCTTGCGAGGGGCGGCCACGGCAGCAGCAGCCAACGGGAGCGAGAGAACGGTTCGGCGGTTCATGTAAGGTTGCGGCCAGCCTGGCTGGCGTGACCGCGATTATATCGGTTTCCGGAGTTACATCCCTTCAAAGAACGCACTGACATCGCCCTTGGAGCGGGCATACGAGGCCCGCGCCCGCAGAACCTCATAGCGATTGCGGATCTCGGTATCTTCGGCCTCGGCCAGTCGGCCTTGGGCGATCACCGTGTCGATGTTGGTGGACAAGCCCGCCTCAAATCGCAACCGGGCCAGGGCGACGCTTTCGCGAGCTGCGGCGGAAGACTTTTCGGCCAGCACCAGCGTCTCGCGCGCTGCTTGCCAGCGCAGCAATGACTGCCGGGTTTCGTCCTCCACCGTCAGACGAGTCCGCCGCAGTTGCTCCTTGGCCTGGTCTACCCGAGCCCTGGCGGCGGCAACGTCAGCCGAGATCCGGCCACTGGTCCAGATCGGGATGGATGCCGAGACACCCACCGAGTAGGTGGAGAGATTCTGCGCCGGGTGTTGGCCCAACACGCCATAGTCACCACTGAAGCTGACCTTGGGCAGATACTCGCGCCGCGCGCGTTCCATCTCCTGGGTGGCCCGCCGGATTCCAGCTTCGTCAGACTTCAACTCGGCGCGTCCGGCCGCGGCGGCCTTAGTTTCGGCATCGGCGGGCGGCAGCAGTTTCATCGGATTCGCGTCCAGCTTCTCGATATCCAGCTTGTCGCTATCCAGGCCAATGGCGCGGGCCAGCGCCGTCTTCAACACGCGGTAGTCCCGTTCGGCATTCACCATCACTTGCTCTTCGTTGTAGAACTCCTGCTCAGAGCGCGCGATGTCCAGCTTCGATGCCGCGCCGGAGGCCTCGCGGTCACGCGCCTGCTTCAGCACCACCCGTGCCGTCTCCAGGCGCGCCTTCGAGGCCAGTATGCGGGACTCGGCCTGCAACGCTTGCAGATACAGGTCCAGGACGGCCTGCTGCGTCGCTTCCCGCGCCGCTTCCACGGCATAGCGGTTCTGTTCGACGGCGATGCGCGCCGCCCGGATCTGCGACACCAGGCCAGCGTCAAAGATGGTCTGCGTCAGCCGGGGCCGCGTGTCGAACACCTTGTAGGGGCCGACGCGAGAGGAGACGCCTGGGAAGATGACGCCGATCCCTTGCAGGTTGGTGGTCTGGTAAGTTTGCCCCACCGTGGCGTTCAGTTGCGGCAGTTGGGCCGAGCGGACCGAAGCGGCTTGTGCTTCCGCTTCAATCACCCGCAGCCGCGCCAGCGCGACATCGGGGTTTAGTTTGCCAGCCTGCTCCACGGCGTCGCGTAGAGACACGGCTAGCGTAAGGGCCACCAGGGCGTGCATATCAGTGCTCCTAAATTCTTTCTGTAGGTCTTTGTGTTGTGAAGGCTCGCCTTAGCGGGCGGTGTGGATAAACGTATCCACCCGCAAACCGGCCGGAATCTGCTGGCCCGGGTCCAGTTCGATCAGCGTTTCCAGGATCTTGGTGTCCACGCGCTCGGTCGGCTCATCGGTGCGGATGTTCTTGCGGCCCAGAATTTGGCCAATCTTCACCACCTTGCCCGTGAACTTGCGGTCACCATAAGCGGCGGCAGTCACGTGAGCGGCCTGGCCCACCATCAACCGCGCCACGTCGCTTTCATCCACATCGGCCCGCACGCGCAAGCGTGACAGGTCACCCAGAGTCACCACCGGCGTGTCGCCTTTACCGGAAACGCTTTCGCCCGCCCGCAGTTTCTTGCGGAGCACGACACCATCGATCGGTGAGCGGATGTAGGTCTTGGCCAGCATCGCCTGCGTTTCGCGCAGCTGCGCCTGGGCCCGCTGGATCTCGGCCTCAACCCGCTTGCGGTCCTCCGCACGGAAGCCTTCATGCACCAGACCGGAGCGTTCCTTCACCGCGTCCAGGCGGGCGCGGGCGACGCGAAACTCGCGCTCGGCAGAATCAAACTCGAACCGGGCAATGGCCCCTCGATCCAGCAGGCTGCGCCGGCGGTCCAATTCGGCCTGGGTGTTGGCCAGCACCGCTTCCGCTTCGCGCACGTTGGCGTCGGATTCGCGCTTCTCCTGGCCGCGGTTGCCGTTGGTCAGGCGTTCGAGATCTGCCTGCCGCTCGCGAATCGACGCTTCGGCCAGCGCCACGCGAGCCTGGTAGTCGGCATTCACCAGCACGGCCAGGATCTGCCCGCGTTTCACCTGGTCCCCTTCCGCCACCGGCACTTGGGCCAGCTTGCCGTCCAGTTCGCTGCCGATCTTGATCTCTTCCGAGGCGGGCTCCACGCGACCGGCGGCCACCACCATCTCCCCCGAGTTCTTGCGGGGCGTGGCGGCTGGCGTCTCGGCCGGGTTGGCGGCCTTCACGCCCGGGCGTGCCCAGTAAAGTGCGGCTCCCGTCACCAGGACGGCGGCCAGGGTAATGATCAATGTGCGTTTCATGCGGTGACTCCTTCGTGTTCCATCTGGTGGGACTGCTGTGCGCCGTGGGCTTGTTCCTGTAAGCGGCCATCGGCAATGTGGACCATGCGCGTGCCGTAGTGCAGCACGCGCGAATCATGGGTAACGATCACCACCGCCCGCCCACGGTCGCGGGCCAGTGTGGAGAGCGTCTCCATCACCAGTTGCCCGCTCTGTGAATCAAGCGCCGCGGTGGGTTCATCGGCGAGGATGATCTTGGGGTCTCCGGCCAGCGCGCGGGCAATGGCGACGCGTTGCTTCTGTCCGCCCGAAAGATCGGCCGGGTGGTGCTTGGTGCGGTCGGCCAAGCCCACTTGCTCCAGCAACTCCTGGGCGCGCTTGCGGGCGGCGCTTTTCGAAAGACCCTTCAGTGTCAGAGCTACCTCGACGTTCTCCAGCGCCGTCAGCGCCGGGAACAGGTTGAAGCCCTGGAAGATGAAGCCGATGTTGGCCAGCCGAATGTCGGGCAGCCGGGATTCCTTGATGCCGACAATCTCTTGCCCCAACAGTTTGACGCTGCCGGAGGTGGCGCTGAGAATCGCGCCCATGATCGACAAGAGCGTCGTCTTGCCGGACCCTGAAGGTCCGCACATCAGCAGCACTTCGCCCGGCAGGACCGTCAGATCAGTCGGCCGCAGTGCCGTCACGGCGGAATCGCCGGTGCCGTAAGTCTTGGTGACGTTGCGCACTTCAATGAGTGGTTCCATAGTCGTGTCCTTTCCCGGTGTTCGTGGCTTAGCCCTTGAAGACCATCGCCGGGTCGATCGCGGTGGCCTTGCGGATGGAGAACACGCTGGCCACGATGCACATGGCGAGCGCGAGGAAGAAGAGGCCCACGGCCATCTCCGGCGGCAGCAGAATAGCGGCGGAGCCTGTTTCGCTGCTCTTGGCCACAAACCAGCCGGCCACCAGCGCCAGGCTGTAGCCCATGGTGGCGGAGATCAGCGCCTGTTCGATGATGATGCGGTAGATGTAGCTGTTCCGCGCGCCCATCGCCTTCAGCGTGCCGAACTCGCGAATGTGGTCCACGGTGGCGGAGTAGATCGTCTGTGCCACCACCACGATGCCCACCAGCAGGCCCAGCACCGCGCCCATCAGTGTGGTGACGCCCGCGCCCGTGGTGAACAGCCAGTAGCTCTGCGTCCGGTCCCGCATCTCGTCGTTAGTGAAGACATCCACATCCGGAATCGCCGTCCTCAGGTCGGCCTTCAGCTTCTGCAGGTCGACGCCGGGTTTGGCTTTCACCAACAGGAAGTACGTCTCGTCCTCTTTCAGCAGCGTATAGTTCTGGCCATTCTTGAAGCTGGTGTAGACGTATGGTGAGGTGGTGAAGCTGCGGATGCCCTGAGTTAAGCCGACAATCCGCGCGCGGCGCTGATTGATCTCAATCGAATCCCCCACGCCCTTCACGCCCAGCTTCTCCAGGTAGAGCTGGTCCACGATGATCGTGTCCTCGCCGCGCAGATCCTCGATGCTGCCCGCGATGATGTTCCACGGTCCGCCCATGCCACCATCGAGATCGAAGCCCGTCACCTGGACCGACTCCTGCGAACCGGCCGGCAGCTTCCACTGAGAGAACTGCAGGGCGAACCGTTCGACGCGCTCCACGCCATCCACCGCCAGCGCCTTGTAGCGGCGCTTCTCCGGGAACGCGGCCGCTCCGTTGACATGCGGAACACCGGGCGCCGTCAGCCACAGGTCCACGCCGGACCGGACGACGACATTGGCCGTGGTATCCAGGAATCCGAGGAACAGCCCGAACTGGACGATGATCAGGACCAGGGCAAAAACGATCCCCGTCAGCGTGACCGCCAATCGGACTTTGTCGTGAAAAGGATTCTTCCAAGCCAGCGTTGTCATTACCACAGTCCTTTTGGTGAACGATGTTTACTAAACACTGTTCATTATGAGAACTGCGGTTGAGGAAGTCAAGAGAAAAACTCACCTAGGGTCAGAAGATGGGGTGGATTGCGGTCTCCTGGGGTGAGACTGCCGGAAAGACCTCAGGAGGAACGGAGCGAAACAGGCGGACCAGGGACGAGGCTGTGGCGCTACGGGCGCAGGCCGCGCAACAACATGTCGAGACCGGTGGAGATGATGGCTTCTTCCGGGGCCATCGGGAAACTGGGAGCGGTCTTCAGGCAGATCAGCATCTGGGTGATCCCGTGGAGACACATCCACGTGGTCTGCGCCAAAACCTCCGGATCATCCCGGCGTACTGTACCCGCATCCATACAGCGCATCAATGCTTTACGGAGCTGTGCCAGCGCTTCGAGGCCGGCGCGATCCGTGGGGGTGAGCTCGCCCGAGAGGTCGGGTTCCGGGTCCGGGCCAAATGTCAGCAGGTAGTGATGCGGATGTTCCAGGCCGAAAAGAATGTAGCAACGAAGGCCCGCACGCAACGCTTCATCGGGATCCGTGATCGACTTTTCCAGCGTTTGCAGCTGCTCCGTCAACTGCTCAAAGACTTCGCGAACAATGGTCTCGCCAATCTCGCGCTTGTCCTTGAAGTAGAGGTAGATGGTGGCGGGGGCGTACTCGATCTTGTCGGCGATCTTCCGCATGGACACATTCTGGTAGCCTTCCGAGACGAACAGCTCCGTCGCCGCGTCCAGGATATGCTGCCGGAGTGCCTCTTTCGCCCGAGCTTTCCGTTCCGATACGCCCATCGGCCTGATCGTAACAGAACAGTGTTCAGAAAGCAACCGCGAATCCCCGAGCCTCCGTTGAAACCGTCCTGAGCCAGTCGCCTGCGGCCCGAGCGAGGGGTTCGATACACTGATCGGACCGATGAATGATGCCGTGCCACTCAAGGGAACCCTGGCCGGGTGCGGGTTCTTTGCCCAGTTCCAGATGGAAGCCTGGAACCGGATGTCGCCCCAGGTGGAGATCGCCGCGGTGTGTGACCTGGACCCGGACCGCGCCCAAGCCTTTGCCCACCGCTACGGCATCCCCCTCGTCTACACCGATTTCGCCGCGATGTTGGCCGCTGAAAGGCCACACTTCGTCGATGTCGTCACCCGGCCCGATCAGCACCTGCCGATGGCTCGCATCGCGTTGGCCCATGGCGTCCATGTGCTGTGTCAGAAACCGCTCGCACCGACACTTGGGGAAGCCGAGGCACTGGTGTCACTGTTCCCGCCCGGCGCGGCCACGCGCATGATGGTGAATGAGAATTGGCGCTTCCAGGCTTGGTACCGCGAGATCAAGCGGCTGCTCGATTCCGGCGCGCTCGGCACTCCGTTCAGCTTCCGGTGGGTGCACCGCGCCAATGACGGACTGCTCGAAAAGCCCTACCCCAACCAGCCGTACTTCGTCAGCTATCCGCGTTTCCTGATCTTTGAGACGCTGGTGCACTACCTGGATTCCGCGCGCTACCTGTTCGGCGACCCGCAAGCCGCCGCCTGCATGACCGCCAAAGTGAACCCCACCATCGCGGGCGAAGATCAAGCCATCATCACGCTGCGATTTGGCGGCAGCTTTGCCGGCATCATCGATGGCAACCGCTGTTCACCGATGGATGAAGCGGCACCGGAAGGCAGCCACGGCATGGGCAATCTCCGGATCGACGCCACCGGCGGTACGCTGTGGCTGGATGCCAGTGGCCACATCACCATCGAACCGCGCGGCGGCCAGCGTTACGCCCATGTCTGGCCCATCCCACCGGTCGGCTATCGTGGCGACAGTTGCTACAACACCCAGCTCCACTTTGCCCAATGCCTCCGCTCCGGCGCGGAGTTTGAAAGCCATGGCGCGGACTATCTCCGGACGCTGCAACTGGTGGAAAGTTGCTACCTTGCCGCCGCCACCGGCATCACCGTTGCTACACCCTGTGACGCCGCCGTCCTTGGCTAAAGCAGGAAGCCTACACCACCACCAACCCAGACCGGATGCCCTTCGCCACCGCCTCGGTTCGTGAGGAAGCGTTCAGCTTGTCCAGCACACTGGCGACATGGAACTTCACCGTGTGCTCAGAGATACTCAGCCGCCAGGCGATCTCCTTATTGGCGACGCCTTCGGCCAGTAGGCGCAGTACCTCGGATTCGCGGGGCGTCAGCGGCTCCGCCAGTTCCATTACCGGTCGGGCCTGCAGCGTATCCAGGAACTGCGGGTGAATGGCAATCAGCCCCGCCGCCACTGCCTCAACTGCAGCGACAATCTCCTGCTCGCCTGCCTCACGGGGCAGCAGACCGCGCACACCATCCCGAAGAGTTCCTTCGTCGGAGAGCCACACCACCGGCGTGCCCGCCGCGGCGGCCGGTGCGGTTTCCGTCAACAACACGTCGGCATTGTGCCGTGTAATCTCAATCACGCCGGACTCGCGCATCAAGGCCTCTAGTCCGGCCTGGACCACGGGCGACCGCGCCGTCACCTGCACGCGGATAGGCCGCGTCCGGGCGGGGCGCTCGGCGGCAAAAGTTGACTCGTTGGGTAAGCTCATGCCGCCTTGGCCAGCCCCCCCATGCGGACCACTGCTTCCCGGATGGTGCGCCGGTCACCGCGAAGGAACTGGAGCGGCACGTGCAAAGCAGTGTGTTCAATGGCCCAACTCAAGTCGTCCCAGGTGTCGAACAAACGACCGTGCGCGCCAATGATCACGTCGCCGATCATCAGGGACGCTTCGGCTGCTGGCGTGCCCGGCTGCACTTCGAGAACCACCATCCCCGGGCCTTCACGCTGCTTAAAGCGCACCGCGACCGGACGCACAGCGACTCCGATCCGGGGCGCAGTGCCGCCCCGCGCCAGAAACTCCCGGACCGCATTCGACGGCACCGCCAGCCCTAAGCCGCCGCCGCGCTGCGGTGACAGCACCATG
>JAPKYX010000127.1:0-28425 GCA_026394075.1 Acidobacteriota bacterium | reverse complement strand
CCGCTGGAGTTGCCCGGAGCGAGGCGCACATCAGCCTGCACCCAATCGCGTCGCGACAAGCCCGGCACCGGGCCCACGTCGTGGATCACTCCAGTGGTCAACGCTCCGATGAAGCCCAACGGGTTGCCCACCGCCACCACCAGTTCGCCGGGCCGCAGGCGGGATGAATCACCGATGGCGGCAGCCGGAAGCTGATTCGATTGAATCTGTAGCTTCGCCAGATCCCGCGCCTCGTCCCGTGCCTGCACTTCCGCCGCGAACTTGCGGCCATCCCACAAGGTCACCGTGGCCTTCGGCCCGCGCGCCACGTGGGCGTTGGTGACCACCAGGCCGGTTGAATTCCACAACACGCCGGACCCGCTGCCACCTTCGCCCCGTTCGCCGCCCACGTGGACCTGGACGATCGAGCGGCGCAACTGTTCCGCCACCTCTCCAAATCCCGGGGTCATCTAGGCCTCTTTCTCGCCGATCTCGACTTCTACTTCGATGTGTTCACCACCCCGAACGATGCGAGCGGAAAGTTTGTGGCCGGGTTGGTGCTGGTGCAGGATGGTCTGCACGTCACCCGGATCTTCCGTCGCGCTGCCACCCAAGCCCAGCAGGACATCGCCTACCAACAACCCGGCCTTGTCGGCAGCGCTCCCGGCTTCAACCGACAGCAGGATCAAGCCGGGGCCAGATGGTAACTGGACCGGTTGCAGCCCCACGCCCAGGTACGGTCGCGCGATCCGCCCCTTGGCCAGCAACTCCGCCACCACCCGATCCACCGTGGCGACTGGAATGGCCAGCGGCGATAGGCGAGACAGGCCGTCGCTGGCCACGCCCACCAAGTCTCCCTCAATGTTCACCACCGCTCCGCCGACCGAGCCGGGGAACAGCGACACGTCCAGCCGCAGAAACTGATCCAGCTTGCCCCCGCGCCAGGTCTTCCATTCGCCGCCCGCCGCGCTCAAGATCCCCAGTGCCGCCGTTGGACCCGTGTCCGCATTGCGCCCCACCACCAGCAGGAGATGGCCCGCCTGGGCAGCCTTACTTGCACGCCCCAACGGAGCGCCGCCATCGCCCTCAAACGTCAGCACCGCCAGATCAGTAGAGCCGTCGCGTCCTCTCAGTTGCGCCGCCACCCGCTCGCCGGAAGGCAGAGTGAGGTGGATCTGGTCGTCCCGGGTGACGGTGTGATCAGCCGTCACCACCACTCCCGGTGCCCACAGGACGCCGCTGGAAGTGATGCGCGGACGGGCATGAACCGTCACCACCGAAGCCGCCGTGCGCTCCACCAGCGAGGCCAGTTCGGTAGAAAAGTGAGCGAGTGAAATCTCCATGACCCTAGCTTGCGCCAGCACGGGGCTGAGGCGCTATCGGCAGATGGGATTGGTGGGCCTAGCCGGATGAGCGGGGGTGGCCAGCGCTAAGGCTTCCGGTCGGCCACCGCGGCTCGAATCCGGTCGATCGCTTCTCGGTGACTCAAGGACTTGCCGCCCAGGATGTTCCAAGCGGTGAAAACCACCACCACATCGTCTTCCGGGATCACGATGGGCAACTGGCCCCCGAAGCCCGATCCTGCAAAGGCTAGCCGCGAGTCGCCCTTGGCATAAGGGTAGAGCCACCACTTGAAGCCATACTTGACGGCCGAGTTTGGAGACACAGCGATGGCGGGTTCGAGCGAAGCCTTCACCCAATCTTCAGTGACGAGTTGCTGACCGTTCCAGGCACCCTTCTGGTGGAACAGCAGGGCGATCTTGGCTACGTCGTGCCGCTCCAAATAGAGGCCGCCCTCGGAATCGACCAAGCCCCACGGGATGCGCTTCCAGAACCAATCCTTGATGCCCAGCGGTTGAAAGAGATGCTTGGCGCCATACTCTTCCATGTCCTGTCCGGTGGCTTGGCGGAAGATATGGGCCAGCAGCTCGGTGGCTCCGCTGTTGTAAGTGAACTTAGTGCCGGGCTCGTCCGACATGGGCCGATCGATGACATACTGCACCCAATCCGCTGAAGCTTCCAGGATGCTGCTGGAGTTATTGGGGTCGTCGTACGGCAGGCTCTCATTCCATTCCAGGCCCGCCGTCATGGTGAGGAGATGACGAATGGTCATGCGGCGCTTGCGGTCATCAATGCTGGCCACTTTCTTCTCGTCGAAGTACTTCAGGACCGGAGTATCGAGGGCGGGGAACTCACCGCGCTTGGTGGCCACGCCGATGATCACCGAGGCGACGGTTTTGGTGACTGACTGCAGCGTATGGAGGTTGCCGCGGCGGTAGTAGGGGTGCCACCAAGGATTGAAGTAATTGTAGGGGCCGGAGGGGTCGTGGGCATTCAGAGCGCTGGCTTGGCCGGCCCGCTGGCCATAGATCGCCCCGTAGTCATGCGTGTAAGCGCGATCATAGACCACCCGCCCGTGGCGGATCACCAGCATGCTATCAACAGAGCCATACTTGCCACTAACAATATCCGCATCGAAGCGTGCCAGGGCCTCCGGATCCATGCCTTCAGTCTTGGGATCAGAGACGGGCCAGCCATGCGCCGCCGTGCTCTGCGCGAGGCCCAAAGACGGTGCAAGGCAACAGGCTACAGCCAGCGTTAAGGTAGAGAGCAAGCGCATGTGAAGCCAGTTTAGCAATGCGCACGCAAGGCCCTGTCGATGGCGCTCATGCCATCTATGCCCCCTGCACTCTGCTACCTTGAAGCCAATGGAGAACCCATTCGAGGACCGGCTCCGGTTTGAACGCCGTGTGCCTCCGTGTGCCATTGTCATTTTTGGCGCCAACGGTGACCTGACCCAACGAAAGCTGATTCCAGCGCTCTACCGGCTGGCTTACGAGCGGCGCTTCCCGCCCGGGATTGCCATCATCGGCAACTCGCGGACCGCGATGACTGACGACCAGTTCCGCGAGAAAATGCGCGAGGCTGTCCAGAAGTTCCTCGAAGATTCGCCCTTTGACGTGGATCTGTGGAATGACTTCGCCAAGGGCCTGTTCTACTGCTCCGGTGACATCGGCGACCCGGCCATGTATGCGGAACTCAAGGTCCGCATCAACAAAGTGGCGGAAGAGCGGGGCACCGCGGGCAATGTCCTGTTCTACCTGTCCACCCAGCCCAGCCAGTACATTCCCGTGGTCGAAAACCTGGGCGCGGTCGGCCTGAACAACAGCGCCGGCTGGACCCGCATCATCATTGAGAAGCCGTTCGGGCATGACACTGAGTCTTCGAACGTCTTGCATGACGCCGTCCGCAAGGTCTTCCGCGAATCGCAGGTCTACCGCATCGACCATTACCTGGGCAAGGAGACGGTGCAGAACGTCCTGGCCTTCCGCTTCGGCAACGGCATTTTTGAGCCGTTGTGGAACCGCCGCTACGTCAGCCATGTCCAGATCACCGCCGCCGAATCCATCGGTGTCGGCGGCCGTGGCGGCTACTACCAGGAAGCCGGTGCCCTGCGCGACATGATCCAGAATCACCTGCTGCAGGTGATGGCGACGATCGCTATGGAACCTCCGGCCGTGTTTGAACCCGATGCCGTCCGCGATGAGCGGGCCAAGCTTTTGCGGTCCATCCGGACATTAAAGCCGGAAGAGGTGGCGACGCATGCCGTGGCCGGCCAGTACGGTGCCGCGCGCGTCGGCGGCGAAGATGCGCTGGGGTTCCGTCAGGAGAAGGGCGTTGACCCCGAGTCCCAAACCAATACCTACGCGGCCATGACTTTCTTTGTGGAGAACTGGCGCTGGGCCGGTGTGCCGTTCTACATCCGCACGGGCAAGCGGATGCCGAAGCGCGTCACCGACATCGCCATTCAGTTCAACGACGCCCCACATTCGGTGTTTGTCGATGCGCCCATCATGTCCCGCAGTGGTCGGGGTCCCAATTTGCTGATCCTCCGCATTCAGCCGGAAGAAGGCATTTCGCTGCGCTTCCGGTCGAAGCAGCCCGGTGCGGGCATGCGCTTGCGGCCCGTGTCGATGGACTTCAACTATGGGTCGAGCTTTGGCGAACGGTCGCCGTCAGCGTACGAGACGCTGCTCCTCGATGCCATGGCCGGTGATTCGACGCTCTACACCCGGCAGGACATGGTGGACGCCAGTTGGAAGGCCGTGCAGCCGGTGCTGGACGTCTGGTCCGAGACCAAGCACCAGTTCCCGAACTACGATGCGGGCACCTGGGGTCCACAGGCGTCAGAAGAGATGTTGCAGCGCCGCGGCCATACCTGGAGGGTGCCGTAATGCCGGCGGTTCAGGCTGAGAAGCTGCTGCAGCAGTTGGATGAAGTCTGGGTTTCGCTCGGCAAGCAGCAGGAAGAGGCGGGCGGCGTTTTGCGAGCCTGTGCGATCACGCTGATCGCCGTGGTGGACGAAGCGGCCGACATCGGTGAAACGCTGGCCGACATCATGCACGACAATCCCAGCCGGGCCATCGTGATTCGGATTTCAGACGACGGGCGCCCCTTGTCGGCCCGCGCCTTTGCCCAGTGCTGGATGCCGTTCGGACGCCGCCAACAGATCTGCTGTGAGCAGGTGGAGATGGCGGCCTCCAGTGCCAGCTTCGCCGACGTGCCCAGCGTGCTGCGTGGTTTGCTGGCACCGGATTTGCCGGTGGTCCTATGGGTCCGGCATCCCGATGCGCTCAAGCTGCCCGCCATGGCGGCGGTGATGACCCTGGCTCATAAAGTGGTAGTGGAGCCGCGCGGCTACGAGGATTGGAAGTGGCTGATGGACGAAGTGGCTCGCCTGAACCGCGCCGGTATCGTGGTGGCGGACCTCGCCTGGACGCGCATCACCCGCTGGCGGGACCTGACCGCGCGCTTGTTCGATGCCCCGGAGCGTCGCGCCCAACTAGCGCAAGTGGACCGCTTGGTGATCGAGCACTCATCCCCGGAACCCGGCCCCGCCGTGCGCTACTTGGCCGCCTGGATCGCCAACTGCCTCGGACGTCGCCTGGATACGCGCTTCCATCAGGCAGGCTCTACCAAGTACTGGCAGATCCAGAGCGTGGTCCTGAGCGGCCCCTCCGTGGAGTTTGCCCTCCGCCGCACGGAACACCAGGTCGTTCAGATGCAGGCCGCGTCGCTTGAAAGCTGCACGCTGTTTCCGCAGCTGAAGGAAGCCGAGCTGCTGCGCGAGGAGTTGGCCATCCTCGGGCCCGATCCCGTGTTCCAGAAAGTGCTCGCCGCGCAATGACACCCCACATTTCTGACAACCCAGCCGTTGCTTGCGGCGAATACATCCTCCGGGCGTTGGCGGCCAAGGGGCAGGCATCGCTCGCCGTCTCCGGCGGTTCTTCGCCGCGCAAGATGTTTGAATGGATGGCCCAGCAGCCATTTGACTGGTCACGCGTGGACATCTACTGGGTGGATGAGCGTTGCGTCGCGCCCGACCATGCCGACTCCAACTACCGCATGACCCGCGAAGCACTGCTCGACCACGTGCAGCCAGCCAGCATCCACCGCATCCAAGGCGAACTGGAGCCCGAGACCGCCGCCTGGTTCTATGAAGCGGAGCTACCGGAACGGTTCGACGTCGTCCACCTCGGCATGGGGGCCGACGCCCACACCGCCAGCCTGTTTCCCGGCTCCGACGCCGTCATGGACCAGCACGGCAAGACCGCCGCGGTCTATGTCGAAAAGCTCGATTCACACCGGGTGACTCTGCTGCCGCGCATGATCCTGGGGGCCAGGGAGTTGGTGGTGTTGGCCGCCGGCCCGGATAAGGCCGAAGCGCTGCGGGCCGTTTTCAATGAGCCGGTTGACCTAAAACTCCGTCCCATCCAACTAGTGGCGCAGCAAGCCCACTGGTTCCTCGATCCAGCAGCGGCGCGGCTACTCTAAGTGGACAGCTGCGCCTGAATCCGGGGTAGCAGCTTCTCCAGTGCGGGCAAATCCTGTTTTGCGTTCTCCCGGACTTGCCGCAAATTGGTCGGCCTGCCGCTGATATAGGCAAGATTTCCCTCATGGGCCTCAACCAGGTCCCCGACTGTGACCTTTGAGTAAGTTCCACCCGCATTGGAGATTTCGGAGATTCTACCGCCAGCTACTTCCAATACACCCGGTCGAGCGACCGGTAACCGACCGCCTCCGCCATATGCTTGGCCTGGATCGCTTGGGACCCGCCGAGGTCCGCTATCGTGCGCGCCACCTTCAGCAACCGGTCATGCGCGCGAGCCGAAAGGCCCAGCTTGCGGATCGCCATCTCCAGCGTCCGCTCCCCGGCATCATCCAGCGGGCAGATCTGCCGCAGGCGGCCGCTGGTGATTTTGGCGTTTGCGCAGCCCCGTTGTTCCTGGATCAGCCTCGCGCGCTCCACCCGAGCCCGAATCTCAGCCGACGTAGCCCCGGTCTGGTCGCCCCGCAGTTCCTTGTGCGGCACGGCGGGCACTTCAATGTGCAAATCAATCCGGTCGAGCAAGGGCCCGGAGATCTTCGTCAGGTACCGCTAAATAATCGCCCCCGTACACCGGCACTCGCGCGTCTGGTCCCCGTAGAAGCCACACGGACACCCGTGTAGTCCTCAACTGCACTGAGTATTAAGGGCGGAGGACGCTCTTTCAGGCCCCAGGAAGGCCCGCAGTTCCACGCGCCAGGCCGTGCATGTCAACATTTGCGCTAAGGCGGTGACCGACTCCGCCGTGACGCCCATCACCGGTGCCGAGCCTTTGGTGACGCTCTTCGACAACAGATTGCCCCAACCGTCGTACCCGAAGCTCTGCCCATTCAGGGCAATTGGACAGTAATGTGCTCTATCAGCTCTTAGCTTGGCTTCATGGTGCGGTGAACTTCGATCCATCAGGGTTTAAGAGAGTGATCCCAGCAGCAGTTCGCTTGGAGGAGTCTCGACCTAGCCCGATCCATAGCGGCCCATACTCTCGCCCCGGAGCTGACAGGCCGATTCCGAACGCATTGACATCAGAGCCTTGGGTGCCGATTACTGCACTGCCTGCAAATGGGTTGCGAAGATAAAGAAGGGGTAGGCCATTTAGCTCTGTTCGCAGCACAATATTCGGACTGTCGCCGCGTTGGGAGGATTCAGTGCTCCGCATCGCCAAACTGACTCCAAAGTTGGTTGCCTCGAAGATCCCCAATTCTCGGCCTGTCTTGTCGAGCAAGCGGATTGCGACCTTCCCTGATGGCTCGATTATCCATGATCCTCGGCGCATACCCCTATCGTCGACCAAGGTAATGGACTGCGCAATGATGTGGCCCGGCGAGCGAGAGGCATGCGCGAGTACAGCCCACGCAGAAACGCCCCCGCCCGCCGCACCCGCAATCAATGCAGCAAGCAATATCTTCCACCGTGGTTTCATAAGTAAGCCTCACGTCCTAATCGGGGCAATCCTGGAGTAGAAAGCGATCAAATGCACCACTGGCAGTCTCGCCCACTTGTGCCCGGATGCGGGAAGCGTAGTTTGTAATCATATCTTCATCTGTTAACTTCGTGGCGACATGGATGAATTCGTGCCACAACGTGTGTTCTTGGTCGGAGGCTGAACTTTTGAAGAAATTGCCCCAAAGTACAACATTCGGAGTTGGGACGTTCGCTGCGTTCGTAAGGGTTGTAGCAAAAGCACCGGGCCGCAGGCCAGGGTACACAGCGAATGGCACATTAAAGGGTCCGCCAAACATGCCTGTACTTCCGGTATCGCTTCGACCGTCAAAAAATGTGATGCCGTTGGCTGCGGCATTAGCTACTTCAAGTGGAACATTTGAAAGGAACATCTTCCAACACTTGGAGTCTGCTTTTGAACGCAGTGCGGACTTCAAAGCGGCTCTAGCCTGTTGCTTGTTCTCAACGCGGGACGGCTCAGTGCCACCACGCGGGAACTCGCCAAGCCCGCCTTCGGGGCTCCGCGCCGAGCCTGCCTCGAGCTGTACCTGAAGGCACTTCTTGTCCCAAGAAGTGAGACTGCCCCACACTTCCCAAATTGGTGTTCTGAAGAGGCAAGCAGTATAGGCATCAAAGCTAATTCTGTCGAGTCCAGACGAATCCCCGAAGTTCACTGGGTCCCCCTGCACATAGGCATACCGATTCCACGAGCCCGGATCAGACGGCCCGCCGCTGGCGCGATAGGGGTCGCTCGACAGAAACCGCCCATACACCGACGAGTAGTAGCGGTTCATCGCGTAGTCGAGGCCGCTCGACTCCCGCTGGTAGGTGGCGAACTTGTATTCGGTGGAACTGGTGCCGCGTTCTTCGCCGTAGGGGTGGTGCCGCGCATTCGAGCTCAACCGGTCCGGCTGCGGCCATTCGACGTAGCCGCCGACGCCATACCGCCCCTCCACCTTCACCTGCTGCCCCGCGAAATAGAGCGTCCGCGTCAGGGTGGAAAACTGCATCGGGCGTTGGCAAGGCGGGGCATCTGTGCCCACAATACAGTCGCGGCGATCATCCGTGAAAGTGCCCACGTCTTCGCATCATACGCCAACGAGGCCCAGCTACTTCCAGTACACCCGGTCGAGCGAACGGTAACCCACCGCCTCCGCCATATGCGTCGCCTGAATCGCCTCCGACCCGCCTCGGTCCGCCATCGCCGCCCCGGATCCGGTAGCGTCGGGCTACTTCAACCCCGCCGCCTTCTCCTGGCCCACTAGAAACCGGCGGCTCTTGCCGAAAGGTGCGCCGGTCTCCTTCACCTCCAGCTTCACGGTGCTGCCCTGGATGTCCGCGATGATGTGGGAATAAAACCAGCCTTCGGCGAAGTGGTCATTCGGATGATGCCCCCGCAAGCTGCCGCCGCTGGACCCCACCAGCACATACTGCACGCCGTCCCGCTCCAGCCGCGCGTAGCGGTGGACGTGGCCGCTGAAGACCGTGTGAACGCCATACTTTTGGGCAATCTCATGCAAGCCCGTAAACCAGACCGGCCGGTGCAGCAGGACAAACTTCAGCTTGGCGGCTTGATGCTTTTCGAGGTCAGCCTTCAAAAACTCCGCCTGCTCCGCGCTGAACACGTCACCCGGCGAATCGCCCAGCAGGACAAAGTGCGCGCCTTCATGGTCGAAGCTGTGGAGCGCAGGCTGCTGGATGTGAGTCTTGAAATCCCGGTCATGATTGCCTTGGACGTAGTACCTCTTCAGCGACGGTGCCATCAGCGCAAACGCTTCCTTCCACTCGCGCGACGCCGTGGCCGGGGAGTCTCCTTGGATCATGTCGCCGATGGTGATCGCGAAGGCCGGCTTGGCTTGGGCCGCATCGCGCCACACCTGCGCGTAGACGCCTGGATTCTCTGTTCCCGTCCGGTCGCCAATGATGGCGAAGCGGAAATCCGCGGCGGACAAAAGCAACAGTAGAGCAAACATGGCCCGATTGTCGCATTTCAACTGAGAGGATCGGCGTGGCGCGCCAACTACCTCTTGTATCGTGCCCCCGGAAGCCGCCACCCTTACCGCCCAGGCACTTGCCAGTCCCTGGGGGGCTCTGCAGGCCGCCGATAGCCTGTTGCTGGCCGTGCTGCCGGTGCTGGCCTTCTGGCTCCTGCTCAGCGGGATTGACGACCTGAGTGTGGACTTGCTGGCCCTTTGGCATCGCGCACAACCCGTTCCGCCGCCGCCCGGCGTGCCACGGAATGAACAACGGCTCGCCATCTTCATTCCGTGCTGGCAGGAGAGCGCGGTCATCGCGCAGATGCTGGCCCACAACACCCAAGCCCTCCTCTATCGAAACTACATCGTCTTTGCGGGTGCCTATCCCAATGATCCCGAGACGCTGGAGGCTGTCCAGGAGGAGGCCCGGCAGGATGAGCGGATTCGCCTTTGCGTCGTCCCGCACGATGGCCCAACGTCCAAGGCGGATTGTCTGAACTGGTTGTTTCAGCATCTGCTGCTGGAAGAAGAGAGCAGCGGCCAGCGGTTCCGCGCGGTCATCACCCACGATGCGGAAGACCTGATCGATCCGGCGTCACTCAATGCGGTCAACCGGTACATCGGGGCTTACGACATGGTGCAGATCCCGGTCTTGCCGCTGCCGACGGCACCAGGAGAACTGACCCACGGAATCTACTGCGACGAGTTCGCCGAATCGCAAGGCAAGGACTTAGCTGCCCGGGTGGCGGCAGGTGGTTTTCTGCCCTCCTGTGGCGTCGGCACGGCCTTCTCGCGGCGGGCCTTGGAACTGCTGGCGCGGTCTGAGTCCAACCGGGTGTTTGACCCCGGCTGCCTGACGGAGGACTACCAGATCGGCTATCGCATTCACCAGCTGGGCCTGCCGCAGATCTTTCTGGAAGCTGGGCCGGACCTGGTGGCCACGCGGGAGTTCTTCCCCCAATCGCTTTCTTCGGCCATCCGGCAGCGCACCCGCTGGATCTCGGGCATTGCGCTGCAGGGCTGGCAGCGGAACGGATGGGGCCGCACGTGGCGGGAGCGGTATTGGTTCTGGCGGGACCGCAAAGGGTTGCTGGGCAATCCGCTGAGCTTGCTGGCGAATCTGATCTTCGCCTACGGGGCCATCACCTTCACGATCGCCCAGCATGCCGGACGGCCCTGGGGGTTGGGGCAAGGGGTGCCGGTGCTGGTGTGGCCTGGAATCGTGTTTCAGGTGGTGCGGCTGGTCACCCGAGCTGTCTGGACGGCCAAGGTCTACGGCTGGGGTTTCGCGTTACTGACGCCGCTTCGCGCGGTCTGGGCGAATCTCATCAACACGGCGGCCACTGTCTCCGCCACCTTCCGCTTCGGCCGGTCGGTGTTCACCGGGGTGCCGTTGGTCTGGCTCAAGACCGACCACAGCTTCCCGTCGCCCGAGGCCCTGCGGAACGCGCTGCCGGCAACCGCCGCTACCGTTGCAGCGGCTCCGGTGCCAAGAGCTCGCGTGGTGTCACGCTCTTGAGCCGGAGCTTCTTGCTGACCAGGGTAAATTCAAGCGTCACCCGTTCCCGACGGCGGCGCAGGCCCAGCGTGCCGTCACGCTGCTTTAACTCCAGGTACCAGTCCGCTTCAATCTTCAACTCTTCCTCCGCCAGGACTTCGATGGAAGAAGTGATGTCGTACCGGGCACACAGCCCTTCGATATCAGCGCGCAGTTGATCCGCCAGCGATTTGTCGCAAAGCCGCAGAAACCCGGCGGCGTCATCGTTGGAAAGCGTCCTCACCAGATCCGCCAGCAGTTCCCGGGGCGATGCCGCCCGCGCGGAGGCCGGCAGCAGCAGCGCGCAGGCCGCCAGCCAATGGCGGCGCGAAACTTCAGGTGCGGTAGCTGGCATTGATGCGGATGTAGCCTTCGGTGAAGTCGCAGGTCCAGAACTGCGTCTCCACTTTGCCCGATCCGCCAATGTTGAAGCGGATGGCGACGTCTGGTTGATCCATCTGCTTCTTCATCGCGGCTTCATCAAAGTCGACGGCCAAACCGTTGCGGCAGACCGTGACCCCTTGCAGCTTGATCTCCACCTTGTTGGGATCAAAGTAGCCGCCCGAATACCCGGCGGCGCAAAGAATACGGCCCCAGTTGGGGTCATTGCCGAATACGGCGGTCTTGACGAGCGGTGAATTCGCGATGGCGCGCCCGATCTTGTCGGCGTCTTCCGCGGACCGGGCACCGGTGACGTGGATGGTGATGCACTTGGTGGCCCCTTCACCATCGCGGGCGATCTTCTCCGCCAAGTCCTCCAGCACCCAGCTGAGCACTTCGGTGATCACCTGCCGCTCCTTCTCGTTCGGAGTGACGCCGCTGGCGCCATTGGACAGCACTAGCACGGTGTCGTTGGTGGAGGTGTCGCCATCCACGGTCAGGCGGTTGAAGCTTCGATTGATGGCGGAGGCCAGCATCGGCTTCAGGTGCACCGGTGCAATCTTGGCGTCCATCATGACAAAGCCCAGTGTGGTGGCCATGTTGGGGTGGATCATGCCGGAGCCCTTGGCCATGCCCGCGATCCGGACCGTGCCACCTTTCAGCGGAATCTCGCCGCTGGCCGCTTTGGGCACCAGATCTGTGGTCATGATCGCCCGGGCGACATCGGCAAACCGGTCTGGCGCCAGGCCCGCAAACAGCTTCGGTAAGGCGGACACGATCAGCTTGGGGTTCAGCTCAACCCCGATCACACCCGTGGAGGAGGGAATCACCTGATTCACCGGATACTGCCCGCGCTTGGCGACCGCCTCGCACGTAGCCAGGGCCACCTTATCACCCGTCCGGGTAGCGCAGTTGGCATTGCCGGCGTTGATCAGGATGGCGCGTGCCTTGCCGCGCGAAGCGCTTAAGTGCGCCCGGCCCAGCCGCACCGGCGCGGCTTGCACGACGTTGCGCGTGAAGACCGCAGCGGCGGACGCAGGTGTGTCGGAGACGATCAGAGCAAGATCATCTTTTTCGGCCTTCCGGATGCCGGCATAGACCGTCGAGTAGCGATATCCAAGGGGAAGATTCATCGTGGGGTTGACGCCGTGGTCACTCCGAGTCTTTCATTGTCACTGATCCGTTGCCCGTTCAGGAAATCCGCTACTGAGGCACGGCGCCGGCCTTCAATCTGCACTTCCAGCAGTTCCAGCGTGGTGACGTGGCCACAGGCTACGAACAGGCGTTTCCGGCGCGAGACGACACTGCCGGGGTCGCCCACCAGTGGTTCGTCCGATGGCCGGCAGCGCACGATCTGCATGGTGCGGTCACGGAAGCGGGTGTAGCAGCCGGGCCAGGGCTGAAAGCCCCGGGCATGATTGAAGATAGTCGTGGCGTCCAGCGTCCAGTCCACTTCGCCCAACTCCTTGCTGAGGATCGGGGCCAGTGTCGCCTGCGTGGAGTCCTGCGGCTCAGCCGTCTGTGTGCCAGCTTCCAGACCAGCCAGCGCCTGGATCAATAGCGCAGCTCCCAGTGGAGCCAATCGGGCACTCAATTCCACCGAAGTCTCTTCCGGACCAATCGCAGTCTCAGCCTTAAGCAGCATGTCGCCGGTGTCGAGACCCGCGTCGATGCGCATGATGGTGACTCCCGTAGTGGTCTCACCATTGGCCACCGCCCACTGGATGGGTGCTGCGCCGCGATATTTGGGAAGCAGGGAGGCGTGGACGTTCAGAATGCCGTAGCGGGGCAGGTCAATGATGGATTGCGGGATGATCTGGCCGTAACCCACCACCACCATCGCGTCCGCGCCAAGGTCTCGCAGCGATTCCATCTGGCCGGCTGCTCGAATCCTGTCCGGCTGCCGGACCTCCAGGCCATGCAGTAAGGCTGCTTCCTTGACGGGTGAAGCCGCCAGCGTCTGACCGCGACCCTTGGGCCGGTCCGGCTGAGTGTAGACCGCCATCACCTGATGACCCGCGGCCAGGCAGGCTTCAAGCGTCGGCACTGCGAATTGAGGGGTCCCCAAAAATACCAGCTTCACGGCGTGTTCAGTGGCGGCCCAAAACGCAGGCTACTCCCATTCTCCCGCTTTGATCAGCTTCTTGATCTTGCGCTTGATCAGTTCACGCTTCAGCGGACTTAGATGTTGCAGGAACAGAATGCCGTCCAGGTGGTCGCGCTCATGCAGGATCGCCCGGGCCACCAGCTCCGTACCCTCCATCTCGAACCATTCACCCTTTACGTTCTGGGCCTTGATGCGCACGTGGGCGGCGCGGGTGACTTCCTCGCGGAACCCGGGAATCGACAGGCAACCCTCTTCACCCCGCTGCGAGCCCGACTTGTGCACAATCTCGGGATTCACCAGCACAAAGGGCTTCTCGGGATCTTCGCCTGCGGATACATCCACAATTGCCACCCGCTGCGAAACGCCCACTTGCGGAGCGGCCAAGCCCACGCCCTTGTTGGCGTACATGGATTCAAACATGTCCGCCACCAGAGTCTCCAGTTCCGGTCCAAACTCCTTCACCGGTTGCGCGGGCGTCTCCAGCACCGGTTCGCCATACTTCACGATGCGCCGAATCATGACTGCCTAAAATTCCCTCACCTGTTGCAAGTAGCCTTCGTAGTTCCGCTTGGTCTCACGCAGCGAATCGCCGCCGAATTTCTCCAGCATCGCCTGCGCGATCACAAACGCCACCATCGCCTCACCAATCACGCCCGCCGCGGGCACCACACACACATCGCTGCGCTCATAGGCGGCGGCGACGGATTCGCGAGTGTTGAGGTCCACACTTTCCAGCGGTCGCCGCAGCGTCGAAATCGGCTTCAGCAAACCGCGGACCAGAATGTCCTCACCGTTCGACATGCCGCCTTCCAGGCCCCCGGCGCGGTTGGCCCCACGGTAGAACCGCCGCTCGTCACCCGCATAGTGGATCGTATCCTGCACCTTGCTGCCGAACGCTTCCGTGCCTTCGGTGGCAAACCCAATCTCGACGCCCTTGACGGCCTGCATCGAGACAATCGCCTGGGCCAATCGGCCATCCAGGCGCGAATCGTAAGTGATGTGCGAACCCAAGCCCGGAGGCACGCCTCGGACCACCACTTCAAAAATGCCACCCACCGTATCGCCCGTCCGGTAGATCTGGTCCACCACGGCCTTCATGCGCTGTTCCGCTTCCGCGTCCACGCAGCCCAGCAGTACTTCGTCGCGCTCGCTCAAAGCCACTAGTTCTTCCCAAGTGGCGCTGCGGCCCAGCCGCTCCGGACCCACCGAGATCACATGGCTCAGCACGCCAATGCCGAACTCGCTCAAGAACTGCTTGGCGATCGCTCCAATGGCGACACGACCCGTGGTTTCGCGAGCGCTGGCGCGTTCCAGAATGTACCGCGCGTCGTGATAGTCGTACTTGATCGCACCTGCCAGATCGGCATGGCCGGGGCGGGGACGCGTGACGGGCTTCTTCTTTTCTTCCTCGCCGCCTTCGACCGGCAGCACCTCGGTCCAGTTCTTCCAGTCCTTGTTTTCAAGGATGATGGCGATGGGCGAGCCAATGGTGGCACCGTGCCGCACCCCGGAGACAATGTGCGCCTTGTCTGTCTCAATCTTCATGCGTCCGCCACGGCCATAGCCTTGCTGGCGGCGCCACAGCTCACGGTCAATCTTGGCCAACGAAATCGGGACCTGCGCAGGCAGGCCGGTCAGGGTGGCGACAAGGCTTTCGCCGTGACTTTCACCGGCGGTTTCATAACGAAGAATCATGGAAAAAGGGCAAGCGAGTTGGTGGACAACGCGTCTTCTTCATGGTAGCGAATTGTGCACGCGCTCTGCTGCCTAGCCTGATCTTTTGACAGGCTTGCGCCATCAGCCGTGTGGAGCGGTCGGCAGATCTCGACGGCGGGTGCGGTCGGGTTTAGGGGCGTCTTCTTTCTGTGAAGTTCCCATGCCAAGCGCTTGCCGCATGGCATACGCGTCGGCCAGGTACTGCGGTCTCCCCGACGCCAGTTTCGAAGCCAACAGGTCCTCAGCCGAGATGAAACTGGCTGTCTGGCCGGTGGCGGCGTCGATCACGATTTCAATGTGTGTTTCCCAAGCCTCATCGATATCGGGTCCCGGATTTTTGGGAAGGAGATCGAAGCCTTTGGGTTCGCGCCCAAAGCGGAAGACATTGTTGCGGTCGGTAAAGTCGGCGGGTGAATGCCTTGAAGCGGGGCACCGAAGCCGGACAGAGCGGCCAGACCACTAGGCTGGCGGACGAATCATCGTTTCAAGGACGCAGTTGTTGGCCAGTAGTAAACTGCGAAGCAAATTGCATCAAGACCTCTGAGCCGGGCTCTAAGGACACCCTCAGTTACCTTCTCGAGTCTCCAAACCGGGCGGGTGGCCCGGGTTTCCGGCTGTTGCCGTGCATGTAATCTGATCGGTCAGGCCGGTCCCAGCTCGGCTCCAGCCTGACCATACTATCGCGGGATTTCGAACTATTTCCGGCGAATCAAAGCAATTACGCCCAGAGCCGCACCCATAAGGGCGAAGGTGGCGGGTTCCGGAACCCCACCAATAGCGACTCCGTTGAGCACCGCTCCGTCGAAAGCCAGACCCGATTGATAAGCTGTGTCGGACCAGTTAACGACGCCGAAATCAAGGGAATACTTTCCAGCTTTGCTGAAAACAAAGGTGGACTTGATCCAACCGGTGTATCCGCACCCGGCAGCATAGCAACGGGGAAACGGGCCGAGCGGGGTCCAGCCGGGCCCGCCACCTATGATGGCGGTGGTAGCTGGCGTGAAAGTGGCTGAAGCGGAGGGCAACCCAAATCCGGGAACAATGTCGCCGCTCGGCTTCGTGCGGGCAGTGAACAGGTAATCAGTCACAACACCCGCGTCATCTCGCAGGAGTGACCAACCGTAATCCGCGAATCCAGAACCATCGTGGGTGATGTAGTTGAAGTAAAACTCCAACTTGTCCCCAATATTGGCGGTGAAAAGGGCTGTCCGCAGAACCGAACCGTTCGTGTCCCCGGAATACCCAAGGCCCGTGCCGAAATTGCCACCGGTGGTCGTGACGTAGCCATATGGGGAGCTTGAACCGGGGGCTAGCGTTACCACGCCATCGGCGCCAAGCGTGCCGCAAGTGCCGTTACAAGTCCATCCTCCCGGAATACCTGCGCTGAAAGTTCCTGCAACCGCGGAAGCGTATGGCACTGCAAGCAGTACCGCTGCCGTGAAAAGTTGCATGACCTTACTTGTGCATTGATGCTGTAAATTCATTTTAAATTATCCTTTTGTAAGCTGTCCTCGCCGGGAATTGAATAGAGCGGCTCCCGACCCGCGTAGTATAAATCAGCTGCCTGGCGGTATGTCAAGTTCCTCCCCTGCAGGTCAAGATTGCGGCTTGCCCCATCAGCCGTGTGGAGCGGTTGGCAGACCTCGACGGCGGGTGGGTTCGGGAACAGCTTCGGCCACTCGAAGATGGCCCAGAAATCCAGGTCTCGGGCCCGATTCTACTCGTCAAGTGCGGTCGGGTTTAGGGGCGTTTTCTTTCTGTGAAGTTCCCATGCCAAGCGCTTGCCGCATGGCATAAGCGTCGGCTAGGTCCTGCGGTCTCCCTGACTCAACTTTCGAGGCCAACAGGTCCTCAGCCGAGATGAAACTGGCTGTCTGGCCGGTGGCGGCGTCGAGCGGGCAGTAACGGGTGTCGGATCTATGAAAAGATCGAGATCATTTGTAAAGCGGGGTTATGAGTGGTGAATGACCGCGAACCCGCCGACGACTAAGTACCTAACGCCATGGGAGCGGAAAACCAAAGGTCCTGGTAGTCATGGTACATCGGGTTCCATTGCCCAGCCTTTCAGCGCGTAGGCCGTCTCCACCATTTCCTCCACCGCGTCCAACCGTTCCTGCGCCGGCCGGCTTTGCCAGTAACGGTACTCATCGGCCTTGATGTCGGCAAACTTCGAGTACCGGCGAACGGTGATCGGTGTCTTGTCCACACGTCCCTTTTTCGGTATAGAAGGCAGTTCAACCGCCTCGACTGCTCAGATCCAGGCCGTTTGTGGAAGGGACAGACGGTCAACCCCAAATGTTCTTGGAGCGAAGAACTTTCATTCGCCGTTGAAAGCTTGAATGAGATCGCCCGGAACGCCTTCGAAGAAGCTTTCCGATACCCCAAAGCCAGCCCAGAGCTCGAAACGGGGTGTGCCAGCGCTCGCCAGCGCGATAGGTATCAGGCGCAACTCCGCAACCGGCTTGTTGTGGCGGCACAGAACCACCACTGCACCACCTTCGGCGGCGCTGAGATAACGCGACAGATGGGTCATAGCTTCCTGGATATTGACCCGAATCATGGTCTAATGTTCCCCTTACGAAACCCAAATGTGCCTCATGATGAGCGCGGATCGACGCAGCGGCATCCACGTATCTCCACCGCCTGCCCAATCAATGCTCAGGAATCGTGCAACTGGGAAACTCGGCCAGCACTTGGTTGCCCTTGTATACCAACTCATCCAGCAGGCCGATCTTGGACGTGTAGTAGCCATCCGCCGTCAGATTCTTGATGGCTTTGAAAAACGGAGACTGGGCCGCTTGAAGCTGTTCGAGCGTCGCCACGTCAGCCGGGCCTTTCAGCGCCGCCAAGCCTTCCCGAACAGTTTTGGCGAGCGCTTCATTGCGCTGGCACACGTAGTCGATATAAGCCGGGACACCGGCGGCGAGGGCTCCGGGGGTGTCGGTGGCCGGGATGATCAGGTCGGCGATGCGCGTGATCTGGGCCATCTCGGCGGCTGAAAAGAAGCTGGGCTTGGGTAGCGCTGCCTGCGCGGCGGCGGCCGGGTGTTCGTGCTGGCCGTAGAGCTCGCCTGCCGAGAACGGGAAGGCGCAGGTGGCGCTGATGGCACCAATGATCTTCAGGTTCTCGCGGCGATCCTGCGTGGCTTCGATGGGTTGGTTGTCGGTCAGCATTAGAGCTCTCCTCGCTTGGCGCGTTGCGCGATATGGTCGGCCGTGCGGGCGGCCAGGGCCATGATGGTGTGGGTGGGATTCTTCTCGCTGGCCGAAGGGAAGACGCTGCCGTCGACCACGAAGAGGTTCGGGACATCGTGCGTCTGGCAGTAGGCATTGACGACGCTGCGCTTCGGGTCACTGCCCATGCGCGCGCCGCCGAGTTCGTGATTGGTCTGCGGCTTCTCACCGACCGCAAAGATCTCGGCGCCGGAGGCTTCGAGAATGTCTTTTGACCAGCGTGTCATTTCGCGGAACAGCGTCATGTCGTGGTCGCTCCAGCCCAGTACCCGCTTGGCCAGCGGTAGGCCGAACTGGTCCTTCTTTTCGTAGTCCAGCTCGACATAGGTGCCCGCGTGGGGCAGCATCTCGCCATAAGGAGCAAACGTCAAAAACGCCGGGAAGCGCGCCTTCACGGCTTCCTTGTAAGAAGCTCCGAAGCCCGCGACATCACGCGCCCAACCGGTGGCGCGGCGGTTCTGGTAGTTGAACTGCACGCCGAAGCTGCGGGCGTAGTCGCGTTTGCGGTTGTGCATGAAGCTGGGCACGTAGGCGTGATCGAGGAAGCCTTCGTCGTTGGTAGTAGGCTTGCCGATCAGGTCCTTCAGGAAGCACTGCACACCGCCGGTGAAGTGGGGGATAAAGTCCTTGCCTAAGTGGCCGGATGAGTTGGCGAGTCCGGTGGGGTAGCGCGCTGATTTCGACATCATCAGCAGGGCAATGCTCTGCACACAGGCGGCGGCGATGATCACCGTCTTGCCCTTCACTTCTCCTTCGGCCTTGGTGACGCGGTTGAGATACCGGACTCCCGTGGCTCGATTGTTGGCATCCACCATCACTTCGCGCACCACCGAATCCGGCTGCAGCGTCAGCTTGCCGGTGCGGAGCGCGGGCACCATGTGGACGTCGTAGCTGTTGTATTTGGCCACCACATCGCAACCGGCCATACAGTTGCCGCAAAAGTGGCAGCCCGGGCGCGGTCCGCGAGCCTGCGTCAACGTGGATTTGCGGACGTGGATCACCTTGACGCCCAGCTTGGCCGCGCCGCGCTTGACGATCAGGTCGCTACACTTCATCGGCACTGGTGGCAGAAAGACGCCATCCGGTAGATCTTCGAGACCATCCAGGTTGCCGCAGACGCCCACTTCGCGCTCGATTTTGTCGTACCAGGGCGCCATGTCGGCATAGGCCAGCGGCCAGTCCTCACCGGCGCCGTCGTGCGAGCGGCCTTTGAAGTCGCGCTGCGAGAAGCGCCAAGCGACGGCGTTCCATAGC
Source organism: Acidobacteriota bacterium (assembly GCA_026394075.1). Lineage (GTDB taxonomy): Bacteria > Acidobacteriota > Terriglobia > Bryobacterales > Bryobacteraceae > JAPKYZ01. The sequence goes on along the minus strand of JAPKYX010000127.1, from coordinate 8,915 downwards.
ATCGTCTTACCACCCAGTCCGCGCGAACGCTCGCTGTCAAAGCCGGGCTTGCCGGGCTTCATGGTGGGGATGTGGCGGTTGGGAAACTCGTGGGGCAGGGAATGCGTATTGAAGTCCGTGCGGGTGTTCACCTTCGGCCCGCCCTCCACCACGCAGACATCCGCACCGGAGCGCGCCAGGTGTGCCGCCAAAGTCCCTCCAGCAGCGCCAGAGCCCACAATCACGACATCGTAGATTTTCTCCGCCATGTGGAGCTGATCGTATCAAATGCTCCAAAAGCAAGGGCGGCGGGTCACCCTGGTTGTTGGTCAACCGGGAGAACGGCCGCCCTTGCCGCGAATCGTTGACTCGTGTCTACGGCATCGCCCGCAGATTCTTGATCAACTGTTGCGCGCGGCCCAGCAGGTGGTCCGCATTCTCATCCTTGGTCCGGTCCACCACCCCCGCGGCGACGCGGAGCGCGACCTCCACCGGGCCATTGGGCGACTCGATCGAATACACCGCATTGAGTTTGTCGGCGATCTCCTTGGATGCCTTCTGGGCGTTGGCTTTGGGCTGTCCCACAAAGACCACGAAGCTATCGTCTTCCCACTTGGACCACAGCGGATTGCCCACCAGCGTCTTGCCCAGCCGGCGCGCGGCTGCGTTCATCGTTTCCAGCACCACGTCCGGCTGATGCTTGTTGAACAGGGCCGGCAGGTTGCGGAGCCAGACGATCATCAGGCAGAACGTATCGGTGGACTCCACCTTCATCCGGATCATGTTCTCCAGATCGCGCCGCCGCATCCCGAACTGCTCCGGCTCAGCCGGTGGCGGGGGAGGAGGCTCAGGCGCGACGGCTGAATTCAGGGCCGTCAGTTCCGCGGCCGTCGGCTCCATGCCGTAGTCGATTGTGGGCCGCTGGCTAGCAGGAATCGCCGGCTCGGCGGGCTTCGGTACTGGCGAAGCGACGGTATCCGTCACGGCGGGTTGCTCGACGATGCCGACCCCTGCCTGTGGTGCGGTGTCGGCACTGCTGGCGGGGCACAGGGTGGCGGGCGCGACAGGACGCTGCGATTCAGCGGCCGGTGCTACCGGAGATGCCGGCTGTGGCGGCCGTGCGGGCGATGGCGGAGGGGTTTGGGCGGACGGTGCGGCCGGCTTCGGTGCCGGGGGCGGAGACGGCATCTTGCGGTTGGCCAGTTCGCGGTGTAGGGCCTGCAACTCATCACGCATCTGCGCCACCATCATCTGGTGCTCGCGCTTCAGTTCCTCCAGGCTTTGGCTCATCCGCGAGGCGACGGTACCCAACTCCAGCTTCAGCTGAGCCAGATCCTCAATCTGCTGGAGCGCCCGCAGATTATCAATCTCCTGGCCCAAGTCCGCCTGGTGGTGCGAACCCCGGACATCGACGTTGGACATCATCTCCTGCAGCAAGCGGGCGGTGGAGGTCAGATTCGCGCGGAGGGCGTAGATGTACTCCTCGGCCTCTCCCTGATAGCTGGTTTGATGCAACTTGAACTCTCGCTGGACGCCCCCCAGCAGTTCCTTCGGTGACGTCTCCAGTTGTTCGGCCAGCCGCTGGAGCCGCCCTTTGTGCCGGTTTGTTTGCTCGTCGTCAAAGCGGATGGCGGTCTCGCCTACGACCCGAATCGTCTCTCCAATGGCAGCGTAGATATCCCGGCGTTCCCGGTCCATCCGGTCCAGGTCGTCGATGTTTTTTTTCAAAGATAGGAGTTGCATGTGTCCCCATGGCACATATCGGCTCCCGGGCGAAAGCTTGGAGTTTACTTTTTACGATTCATTCTGGGGATACGGCGGATCCCACAAACTAACTGGGGCTAGTAAAGCAGAAGCCGCTCGGCTTCCCGGGCAACGTCATCCACCTGGGGCAAGATCGCATCTTCCAGCACCGGGTTGTATCCCACCCACGTGTCCCGTGCGCCAATGCGGCCCACCGGAGCGTCCAGCAAGGTAAACAATTCGTCCGCAATCCGGGCCGCGATCTCGGCCCCATAGCCCCAGCTACGCATGTCTTCATAGGCCACCAGCACGCGGCTGGTCTTGGTCACTGACTTGCGAATCGCCTCCCAGTCATAAGGCGATAGCGATCGTAAATCGATCACTTCCACACTGACCTGACGGGACTTCATGCGTTGCTCCACCGCAATGGCCGCCAGCAAGGCCTTTTGCACCAGCGCGCCGTAGCAGATGATCGTCAGACTGTCGCCCGGCTTCACCACTTTGGCCTGTCCAAAGGGAATAGTGTAATCCGGGCCCGGGTGCGGAGAACGATTGTAAGGTTCCCGGTAAAGTTTCTTGTGTTCGAGAAACAGTACCGGATCGTCCGACCGCAGTGCCGTCCGCAACAGCCCGCAGGCATCAAGAGCATTGGAGGGCATCACGACACGGATACCCGGAATGTGGGTGAAGGCCGTTTCGCCACACTGGGAGTGGTAAATGGCTCCTCCCGTCAAGTAGCCGCCAATAGCCACTCGCAGGACCGCCGGACAGGAAAATGCTCCATTGGACCGCCAGCGGATGTTAGCCATCTCATCCCGGATCTGCATCATCGCCGGCCAGATGTAGTCAAAAAACTGGATCTCGGCCACCGGCTTCAAGCCCCGGGTGGCCAAGCCAATCGCGCGGCCGGCAATCATGCCCTCGGCGATCGGCGTATTGAAGACGCGGCGGCCACCGAACTGAGTTTGCAAGCCCTGGGTCGTCTTGAAGACTCCGCCCTTGCCCTTCACTTCCGCCAGGTTCTGTTCCCGGCTGCAATCGGCCACGTCCTGTCCGAAAACCAGCAGACGCTCGTCCCGGGCCATCTCTTCGCGCAGAGTCAGGTTGATCGAATCCACCATCGTGCGTGGTTCGCCCGAAAAAGCGGGTTCGGTAGCGAAGTCGGCTGAGCAGGGATCGACGCTTTCTGAATACAGGTGCCGGAAGATCGTGTCGGTGGCGGGCGGCTCGGCGGTCAAGGCCCGCTCGGTCATTTCCTGGAGCTGCCGGTCGACATCCTCCACAATCCGTTCCAAAGCGTAGCGGTCCAACGTGCCGTCGGCCAGCAGGCGCTCCGCGAAGGTGGTCAGGCAGTCCCGCTGGGCTTCCGCCTCACGTTCAGCGGCGGTCTTGTAGAGCCGCTCGTCGTCGGAAAGAGAATGCGAGTAAGGCCTGGTGACCCGGGCATGGACCAGTGCAGGACCAAGGCCAGCGCGGCAATGCGCCGCTGCCTCGGCCATCACGCGATAGCTGGCCGTGAAGTCCGTGCCATCCACTTCCAACACCAAAAGGTGCGGAAAACCCTTCAGCAGTGCGCTGATGCTGCCGCCCGCCGTCTGATGCTCCACCGGCACCGAGATCGCGTAGCCGTTATCTTCCACCAGATACAGCAGCGGCAAACGATCCAGGCAGGCCGCGTTGAGGGACTCCCAAAACTCGCCTTCGCTGGTGGCGCCATCACCCGTGCAGACCAGCGTGACTTCCGCGGCTTCCGTGTTCACGTACTTGCTGGCGTGCGCGCAACCCAATGCCTGGTTGAACTGGGTTCCCGTCGGAGAAGATCCAGTGACCACGTGCAGGGCAGCATCAGACCAGTGGGAAGGCATTTGCCGGCCGCCGGAAAAAGGCCCTAATGCCGCTCCGACCGCCTCCAGCAGCATCCCCTCGGCACCAATGCCCAACGCGAGGCACAAGGCGCGATCACGGTAGTAGGGGTAGAACCAATCGTGCCCGGGGATCAGCGCCATTCCGGCGGCAATCTGCACTGCTTCGTGCCCGGCACCCGAGATCTGGAAATAGATCTTGTTCTGCCGCTTCAGCAGAATTTCGCGGTCATCGATCCGCCGGGACAGGTACATCAGCCGGTAGGCATGAAGTAGATCTTCACGGCTTAATTCCGGCGTTCCCAAGGTGGCGGCGGCAGCGTTAATGCTCAAACTGGCCCGGCCACTGGCGAGCTCCGGTTGCAGAAGGTCAGCGGTCCTCAAGAGGTTCTCACTCCCCCGATAGTTTAGCGCGGGATGCGATGGCGGCGGTGACGCTGGTCGGTCGTGTCGGTGACATGACGGATTGGTTGCGGCCCGGTTGGGCATCCTGGGCAGCTCTAGTGCGCAGGCGAGACGCTACAAAATCAGCGGGTAAGCGGAAAGTTCGCCCCGAACCATGCCGCCTCACTTGCAATAACTTCCGCGCGGTCCATAAAATGAAGAAGCTTAAAGTTTTTCCGCATCGTAAAGACGTCGCGAAGCACCCAATTCGGTCGAGGAGAGAAATACACACTATGTCTGCTACTGGCGCAGGCCTCGAAGGCATTATCGCTGCTGAATCCAGCATTTGTTATATTGATGGCGAAGCGGGGGTATTGAGCTATCAAGGCTTTGATATCAATACGTTGGCGGAGAACTCCACCTTTGAAGAGGTGATCTACCTCCTGTGGAACGGCAAACTGCCGACCCAGCCGCAGTTGGATGAACTGAAGGCCTCGCTGACGGCCCACCGCGAGATTCCGGCCGAGGTGACGGCTTTCCTGAAGGCGAATCCCACCGGACTGCCGATGCACGTGCTGCGCACGGCCGTTTCGATGTTGTCTCTCTACGACCCGGCCGCCGCCGACATGTCGCCCGAGGCCAACAAGTTGAAGGCCATCAAGTTGATGTCGCAGACCTCAACCATCGTCACCAGCTTCCACCGCCTCCGGACCGGCAAAGAAGTCGTCCCCGGCGATCCCAGCCTCTCGATGGCGGGCAATTTCCTTTACACCTTGAATGGCGTCAAGCCGGATGCCGTGATGGAGCGCGTGTTCGACATCGCCCTCACCCTGCATGCCGACCACGAACTGAACGCCTCCACGTTCGCCGCCCGCGTCACCGCCGCCACGCTGTCTGATATCTATTCCACCGTCACCTCCGCCATCGGCGCCCTGAAAGGCCCCCTGCACGGCGGTGCGAATGAAGAAGTGATCAAGCTGCTCTTGCAGGCCGGCAACAAGGCCAAGGCGCTGGAAATGATGCGCGAGATGCTCGAGAACAAGGTGAAGATTCCGGGCTTCGGCCACCGCGTCTACAAGACCATTGACCCACGCGCCATCCACTTGAAGAAGCTCTCGAAGGAATTGGCGGAATCTACTGGTCAGATTGACCTTTACGAAGCCTCCGAAGCCGTGCAAGAAGCGATGTTGACGGCCAAGGGCAAGCCCCTGAACCCGAACGTCGACTTCTACTCCGCCTCGGCCTACTACTCGCTGGGCATTCCGGTGGACCTGTTCACGCCCATCTTCGCCGTCAGCCGCATGTCCGGCTGGACCGCGCACGTGCTGGAACAGTTCCACAACAACCGCCTGATCCGTCCGCGCGCTGACTACAAGGGCCTGCCCGTTGGTCAGCCCTGGGTGGCCATCGCGGACCGGGTCGCCTAACCGCGACAGATCTTTTCGCGAACAGCGTTTCGCGACGGAGCTTCATGCACGATCTCAGCTTTTTCCGCGGCCACTTAGATGTGGCCGCCGAACGCCTGCGCACGCGCGGTGTTGAACTTGATCTTCCAGGCTTTCGCCAGCTTGATTCGGAGCGCCGTTCCGCGATCACCGAATCAGAGACGCTCAAAGCCGAGCGCAACACGCTCTCGCAAGAGGTAGGCAAACGCAAGAAGGCGGGCGAAGACACCGAGGCGTTGCAGGCGCAGGTGCGGCAGATGGCGGACCGCATGGCCGCCCTGGACGAGCGGGTCAAGGTGCTCGACGCCCAGTTTCAAGAGATCCTGGTGGCCATCCCCAACCTGCCGCACGAGTCCGTGCCGGTGGGCAAGTCTGCTGACGATAACGTCGAAGTTCGGCGCGAAGGCGCGGCGGCGGCCATGGACTTTAAGCCGAAGCCGCACTGGGACCTGGGTGCCGACCTCGGGATCCTTGATTTCGACCGCGCCGCCAAGATCACCGGAGCCCGTTTTGCGGTCTACATGGGGTTGGGAGCGAAGCTCGAACGCGCCCTGATCAACTTCATGCTCGACACGCATTCAAATGAGCATGGGTACACGGAAGTTCTGCCGCCGTTCATGGCCAACTCGGCCAGCTTGTTCGGCACCGGGCAGTTGCCCAAGTTCGCTGAAGATCTTTTCAAGATCGAAAAGACCGACTACTATCTCATCCCCACCGCCGAAGTTCCGGTAACCAACCTTTACCGCGACGAGACGCTGGATGCCGACGCGTTGCCCGCCAAGTTCTGCGCCTACACGCCCTGCTTCCGGTCAGAGGCCGGTAGCTACGGCCGTGACGTGCGCGGCATCATCCGCCAGCATCAGTTCCAGAAGGTAGAACTGGTGAAGTTCGCGCGGCCGGACCAGAGCTATGACGAACTGGAGAAGCTGACCCACGACGCCGAGAACATCCTGCGCAAACTGGGACTGCCATTCCGCACGATGGCGCTCTGCACCGGCGATATGGGCTTCTCCTCCGCCAAGACGTACGACATCGAAGTCTGGCTGCCGGGGTTGGGCGAGTTCAAAGAGATCTCCTCCTGCTCCAACTTTGAGGCCTTCCAGGCCCGCCGAGCCAGCATCCGTTGCAAGTCGGGCAAGAAGTCAGAATTTGCTCACACGCTCAACGGCAGTGGCTTGGCCGTGGGCCGCACCTGGGTGGCGGTGGTGGAGAACTACCAGCAGGCGGATGGCTCAGTGATCGTGCCGGAAGCACTTCGTCCGTACCTGAATGCTGAGCGGATCACGCCTGCGGGCAAGTTGACGTAAAGTTCACCTTTTCTGGGGCCAATACCGGAACCAACTGGAGTGGAAGCTCGTATGATGCTTCCATGAGTGACCTTCGCCTGGCCGTCCGCACCCTGGCCAAATCGCCCGTTGTTTCTGGCGTGGCCATCCTTTCGTTGGCTCTGGGCATCGGGGCCAACACGGCCATCTTTTCGCTGTTTGACCAGGCCTTGTTGCGCGCCTTGCCCATCAGCCAGCCGGACCGGTTGGTGAATCTCACCTCAAACGGCCCCAAATCCGGCAGTGTCTCCACCAACAATGCCGGCGGCAATGAATCGATCTTCAGCTACCCCATGTTCCGCGACCTGGAGCAGCAGCAGAAAGTGTTCACCGGGATCGCGGCGCATCTCACCTTCGGGGCGAACCTGGCGTATCAGGGCCAAACCTCCAGCGCCCAGGGCATGCTGGTCTCCGGGAGCTATTTTCCCGTGCTCGGCCTCAAGCCCGCCCTGGGCCGGTTGCTGGACCCGCAAGACGACCGCAACCCCGGCGCGCACCGTCTGGCCGTGCTCAGCCACGCCTATTGGACGGAGCGGTTTCAGCAAAGCCCGCAAGTGCTGAACCAACCGCTGCTGGTGAACGGCGTCCTGATGACCATCGTCGGTGTTGCCCCAAGTGACTTTAAGGGCACGACACTCGGGCAGCGGCCCGATGTCTACGTCCCCTTGAGCATGCGCGAAGAAGTAAACCCCGGCTGGAAGGGCTTCACCAACCGCCGCAGCTACTGGGCCTACCTGTTCGCCCGCCTCAAGCCCGGCATCACCGTGGAGCAGGCCGAGGCAGCCATCAACGGCCCTTTTCAAGCGATCATCCGGGACGTCGAACTGCCCCAGCAGAAAGGCAGCGACCGGTTCCGCCAGCAGTTCGCGGCCCAGAAGATGAAACTGGAACCCGGCTATCGCGGGCAAAGCAACATGCAGGAGCAAGCAAAGGTTCCGCTGATCATGCTGCTGTCGATCACAGGCTTTGTGCTGCTGATCGCCTGCGCCAACATCGCCAATCTGTTGCTGGCCCGATCGGCGGCGCGCGGTAAGGAGATCGCCATCCGCCTCTCGCTGGGGGCCACGCGCGGCACGCTGATCCGCCAACTGTTGCTGGAAGCGCTGGTGCTGGCGGCGATCGCGGGTGTGGCGGGCTTGTTTGTCTCGCAATGGACCGCGCGGCTGCTGTTTTCCTTGTTGCCGCCCGACGCCGAGGACGTCATCTCGCTGGCGATCAACTGGCGGAGCCTGGGCTTTGCCGCCGCCGCTTCGTTAACCACCGGCCTGCTATTCGGCCTGTTCCCGGCACTACACTCAACGCGCCAGGACCTGGCATCCGTCATGAAGGATCAGGCGGGCAACGTGTCCGCTACTGGCTCGGCCACCCTGTTCCGTCGCGCCCTGGTGGTGGGGCAGATCGGCCTCTCGCTGCTGCTGCTCATCTCAGCCGGAATGTTTTTGAAGAGCCTGGTGAATGTACTGAAAGTGGACTTGGGTCTGCGGACCGACAAGATGATTGTGTTCGGACTGTCGCCGGACCTGAACAAGTACACCCCGGAGCGGACCCTCGCCTTCTATCAGCGCCTGGAAGAATCCGTCCGCGCCATCCCCGGCGTCACCGGCATCACGGCGTCCACCGTCTCCCTGCTGGCGAACAACAACTGGGGCAGCAATGTGTCGGTTGATGGCTTTGAATCGGGGCCGGATACAGATACGCACTCCATGTTCAACCAGATCGGCCCGGGCTACTTCCGGACGCTCGGCATTCCCCTGGTGGCGGGGCGTGAGTTTACTGACTCCGACGCGGCCAACGCGCCCAAGGCCGCGATTGTGAACGAATCATTCGTACGCAAGTTCTCACCCAGCCAGAACGCTCTCGGCAAGCGCATGCAGCAAGGCAGCGGCGGCAAGAACGACATCGAGATTGTGGGCATCGTCAAGGACGCCAAGTACTCCGACGTCAAGCAAGCCGTGCCACCCATGTTCTACCGTCCCTACAAGCAGGACAAGCAAATGGGGTCCTCGAACTTCTACGTGCACACTGCGGTGGACCCCAACCAGATCATGCCTTTGCTCCGCCGCGCCGTGGCGGAACTGGACGCCAACCTGCCCATCGAAAACCTGAAGACACTGGAAGCCCAGGTGAATGAGAACATCGCCCTGGACCGGATGATCTCCACCATGGCCGCCGCCTTC
>JAPKYX010000038.1 GCA_026394075.1 Acidobacteriota bacterium | reverse complement strand
CCTACTGGCTGGACCGGCATGAAGTGACCAACCGGCAATACCAGGATTTCGTCAAAGCCACCCGTCACCGCCCGCCCTACAACTGGCCCCAGGGCGTCATGCCGGCCACGATGGCGGAGCTGCCGGTGGTGGACGTCGATTGGCACGATGCGTCGGCCTACGCCAAATGGGCGGGCAAGCGTTTGCCCACTGAAGCCGAATGGGAGCGGGCTGCTCGCGGCGGACTGGAAGGCCGGCTCTACCCCTGGGGCGATGAGGCACCCGTGAAGCAGGATACGGAAAAGGACGGCCGGAAGCTGATCTCGCAGGCAGTGTTTGATGGCCTGAATGGTCCCGCCAAGGTCTGTAGCCGGGCCGTGACCGGCGGGGGCCTGTGCGACCTGGCCGGCAACGTCTGGGAATGGACTGCCGACTGGTATGAGCGGACTTACTACGAACATGCGCCCACCCGCAACCCCACGGGTCCGGCTGACGTTCCCGCCGCCACCCGTTACCGCGTATTGCGCGGTGGAAGCTGGGCCGATGAAGCCAAGTACCTCACCTGCGCCCACCGCAGTTGGGCCCGCCCGGCGGAGCGTAGCCCCAATATCGGATTCCGCTGCGCCCAAACCGCGCCGCCGCATCCCTGACGATGGCTGTGACAACCACGCGGTGACCAGCACCGCCACTTGCGCTAGCCGACATCGTTTGGTAACCTGAAGGTTCGCAGTTTCCCGATTGGGAGGCTCCGGGGTGTGCGCGTCGGCCGCAGTATCAGCCAACCGCCTCGGACGGAGCCGCTTGGACCAGTCCTTTAGTAGTCCCTCTTAAGTTTTAAGGCGACGATGGCAAAACAAGGCAAGAAATATCTCTCTGCGTTCAAGCAGGTGCAAGTGCGGCCCTATGCGGTCGAAGAAGCAGTTCCGCTGGTGCAGAAGTTGAAGTTCACAAAGTTCGATGAAACCGTCGAGCTGCACATGCGTTTGGGTGTTGATCCCAAGCATGCTGACCAGATGGTCCGCGGCACCGTGGTGCTGCCGAACGGTCTCGGTAAGTCCAAGCGTGTTCTCGTGGTTGCGACCGGTGAGAAGGCTAAGGAAGCGGAAGCGGCCGGGGCTGACTTTGTTGGCGCTGACGACATGATCACCAAGATCGCCACTGAAAACTGGTTGGATTTTGATGCCATCGTGGCTACGCCCGACATGATGAAGAGCATGGCCAAGGTGGCCCGCATTCTCGGTCCGCGTGGTTTGATGCCGAATCCCAAGACTGGTACCGTGACCACTGACGTGGCCAATGCGGTGCGTGAAGTGAAGGCCGGTAAAGTTGAGTTTCGTGTGGACAAGACGGGCGTGGTGCACGCTCCCTGCGGCAAGGTCAGCTTTGAAACGGCCAAGCTGGTGGAGAATGTGACCAGTTTGATCGCTGCCGTGATCCGGGCGAAACCCGCGGTCGCCAAGGGCAAGTATGTCAAGAGCGCAACGTTGTGCTCGACGATGGGGCCGGGCGTCTCGCTCGACACCACCGCGATGAACGCCAATAAGGTTATAGCGTAAGCCTGTTGAGGACGAAATGAAGAACCGGCAAGAAAAGAAGAAAGATTTCGCGGCGCTGCAGCAGGATCTGCAGGCTAGCCCGCATGTCTTCCTGACGGGCTACGAGAAGATGACCGTCAGCCAGGACTTCCAGCTCCGCAAGATTGTGCGCGGTGCGGGTGGCAATTACAAGGTTGTGAAGAACAATCTGGCTGAGTTGGCGGCGGCGGGTTTGCCGGCTGAGGGTTTGATGAAGGGCATCCGCGGGATGACCTCAATGGCCTTCACGTCTGGTGATCCGGTGGCGTTGGCCAAGGCCTTGTCGAAGTACGCCAAGGAAAATCCGGCGTTCACCTTCAAGGCGGGCATGGTTGAGGGTCGGGTGGTGGACGTTGCGTCCATTCAGGACCTGGCCAATATGCCGCCCAAGGAAGAGATTTACGCCAAGATGCTGTTCCTGATTAACGCGGGTGCGCAGCGGTTGGTGACGGCGATCAATGGCGTGGGCCGCAATGTGGCGGTGGTCATCGATCAAGCGGTCCAGGCAAACAAGTTTCAGTAGTAGGTAGGCGGCGCGAGCGGCAAGCTGCCTCCAGCGCTGGAGACGATTCTTAGACAACGGAGTAAGGAAATGGCAGATATTAACGCGATTGCGGAACAGATTCAGGGCCTGACGCTGCTCGAGGCTTCGGCGCTGGTCAAGCTTCTTGAAGAGAAGCTGGGTGTCTCGGCGGCGGCGGCCAGTGTGGCTGCGGCAGCGCCGGCTGGGGCGGCTGCGGCTGCTCCGGTGGTGGAAGAGAAGACGGAGTTCACGGTGATCCTGACGGGCGCCGGCGCGAACAAGATTAACGTCATCAAGGCTGTTCGTGAAGTCACGAGCCTGGGCCTGAAGGAAGCCAAGGACCTGGTTGATGGCGCTCCCAAGCCCATCAAGGAAGGCGTGACGAAGGACGAAGCGGCGGCCATCCAGAAGAAGTTTGTGGACGCTGGCGCGACGGTCGAAGTCAAATAGTCCCTTACCCTCAGCAGTGAAAGAGTGTTGGCGGGCTGCCCGTTCCGGGCTGGCCCGCCTGCTCGCGTTTGCCCGGTTTGACACACCGGTGGATATTCTGTTAGCCTACTGTTAAGTAATTGGAATATTCTGGGCAAATTTTGCGCCTGTGAGGCTCCATATCAAAACTGGGTGCGGTTTTGCGGCCGGACCGTCCCAGGGTGCTCGCTTTCATACCCGTGCGAATAGCATACTTGGCGTGTCTTTTGACGCGCGTTGCCCGCTAGTCTCAGTTTGTCCACCAGTCGCAGGGCAGCGAGATCAGCTGCCAGATGAAGTGCCGGCGTCGCCAGGAGCGACGACCGGAATCAAAGAGGACCCCGAACCATGTCCACGTCTCTGAACGGCGCGTTTCCGGAACGCGTAGATTTTTCGAAGATCAAGACCTCTGTCCCGATCCCTAACCTCATCGAGGTGCAGAAGCGTTCGTATGAGCGTTTTCTGCAGATGGATATGTTGCCCGACGAGCGCGACGATTCCGGTCTGCAGGGGGTCTTCCGCAGCGTTTTCCCGATCACCGATTTCCGTGGGCTGTCGGAGTTGGCCTTTGTCGATTATGCGATTGGCAATTGGGAGTGCAAGTGCGGTTCGCTGAAGGGCTTGAACCACCTGCGCACGGTTTGCCGTCATTGCGGCGCCACCATCAAGACGGATCCGTTCCACGTGGGCGACGTGCTGTGTACGCAGTGCGGAACTTTCAATAAGAACATCGTTACCTTCTGTAACCGTTGCGGCGACCCGGTGGGCCTGCAGCACAAGTACGACGTCCCGGAATGTGAAGCGCGTGGCATGACCTACGCGGCACCGCTGAAGGTGACCATCCGGCTGACGGTTTACGACAAGGATCCCGATACCGGCACCAAGAGCGTCCGGGATATCAAGGAACAGGAAGTGTTCTTTGGTGAAATTCCGCTGATGACCGAGAACGGCACGTTCATCATCAACGGCACCGAGCGCGTGATTGTCAGCCAGTTGCACCGTTCCCCGGGCGTGTTTTTTGAAAAACAGCAGGCGCAAGGCTACTTCCTCGGCAAGATCATCCCGTATCGCGGCAGCTGGGTGGAGTTTGAGTACGACAACAAGAACCTGCTCTATGTCCGTATCGACCGCAAGCGCAAGTTCTACGGCACGGTGTTTTTGCGCGCGTTGGGCTTGAAGAGCGACGAGCAGATCATCAAGGCCTTCTATCGCGAAACCCTGACCACTCTGCACCTGGGTGGCGGCAAGCTGCGCGCCGATGTGTCGCGCTGGGTGGTGGGTTCGAAGTTGAGCTTTGCGATTGCCAAGGGCGGCAATACTCTGGTGCCGCAGGGCCGCAAGATCAACGACCGGCTCTACAAAGAGCTGATGCAGAACAAGGTCACCGACATCGAAGTGGCCTCCAATGACATCGAAGGTGCCTATGTCGCCGCCGACGTCATCGACATGGAGACGGGCGAAATTCTGCTCGAAGCCAATCAGGAACTGCTGGCCACGCACCTGGAGCGGCTGACGGCCGCCGGTATCCAGAACCTGGAAATCTTCTTCCCGGAACGCGACGACGTCGGTACTGTGATTTCGGCCACGCTCCGCAAGGACGCCGTGAAGAGCCAGGAAGACGCGCTGCTGGAAATCTACCGCAAGCTGCGCCCGGGCGATCCGCCGACCCGCGACACCGCCAAGTCACTGTTTGACGGCATGTTCTTCGACGCCCGGAAGTATGACTTCTCCCGCGTCGGCCGCATGAAGTTCAACATCAAGATCCACGAGAAGGCCGACGCCACGTCGCTCGACAAGCGGACCTTGGACGAGAAGGATTTCGTCGACACCATCAGCTACCTGATGAAGCTGCGCAAGGGCGTCGGCGCCGTGGACGATATCGACCACTTGGGCAATCGCCGCGTCCGTGCGGTGGGCGAACTGCTGGAAAACCAGTTCCGGATCGGCTTGGTCCGTATGGAACGGGCGATCAAGGAAAAGATGTCGGTGTACCAGGAAATGTCGACGGCGATGCCGCACGACCTGGTGAACGCCAAGCCCGTGATGGCGGCCATCCGCGAATTCTTCGGCTCCTCGCAGCTGTCGCAGTTCATGGATCAGACGAATCCGCTGTCGGAAATCACCCACAAGCGCCGCCTGTCGGCCCTTGGACCGGGCGGTCTCTCGCGAGAACGTGCCGGCTTTGAAGTCCGCGACGTGCACCCGACGCACTATGGCCGTATCTGCCCGATCGAAACGCCGGAAGGTCCGAACATTGGTCTGATTTCGTCGCTGTCCTGCTTTGCCCGGATCAACGAGTACGGCTTTATCGAGAGCCCCTACCGCCGCGTGCAAGAAGGCGTGTTGGCCGATCAGGTGAAGGTGCTGAACCCCGGCGATACCACCTACAAGGTGGGCGACATCCTGGACCGGCGCGAACTGGATAAGTCGAACGACAAACTAGCCAAGGGCAAGATCCCGGCCGAGATTGAAGCGTATTGCGACTACCTGTCGGCATGGGAAGAGGACAAGTACCTCATCGCCCAGGCCAACGTGAAGGTGGACGAGTTCGGCCGCATGTCGAACGACCTCGTCAATGCCCGCAAGCAGGGTAACTTCGTCCTGGTTCACAAGGGCGAAGTGGAGTACATGGACGTTTCGCCGAAGCAGTTGGTCTCGGTGGCCGCTTCGCTGATTCCGTTCCTTGAAAACGACGACGCCAACCGCGCGTTGATGGGTTCGAACATGCAACGCCAGGCAGTGCCGCTGCTCCGCGCCGATTCGCCCTACGTGGGCACCGGCATGGAAGGCGTGACGGCGCGCGATTCGGGCGCCGTGGTCATCTGTAAGCGCTCCGGCGTGGTCGATTCGGTCGACTCGGAACGCATCATCGTCCGTGTGGACGGTTCGGATGCGCACGAAGGCCAGTTGTCGCGCGAAGTAGGCGCGGACATCTATCCGCTGACCAAGTTCAAGCGCTCCAACCAAAACACCTGCATCAACCAGAAGCCCATCGTGAAGCTGGGACAACGGGTAAAAAAGGGTGGCGTGCTGGCTGACGGTCCTTGCACCGACAAGGGCGAGCTCGCCCTGGGCCGCAACGTGCTGGTGGCCTTTATGCCCTGGCGCGGCTACAACTTCGAAGACGCCATCGTGGTTTCGGAGAAGTTGATCAAGGAAGACTACTACACCTCGATCAACATCGAGGAGTTCGAAATCGAAGCCCGCGACACGAAGCTGGGACCGGAAGAGATCACGCGCGATATTCCGAACATCGCCGAGAGCTTCCTGAAGAACCTGGACGAATCGGGCATCATCCGCATCGGCGCCACGGTGAAGCCGGGCGACATTCTGGTGGGCAAGGTGACGCCCAAGGGCGAAACTCAGCTGACCCCGGAAGAAAAGCTACTCCGCGCGATCTTCGGCGAAAAGGCCGGCGACGTGAAGGACGCTTCGCTCTACTGCCCGCCGGGCATTGAAGGCACGGTGGTGAATGCCAGCGTGTTCTCGCGCAAGGGTGCGGAGCTGGACGAGCGGTCCAAGCTGATTCTGGAAGAGCAGATCGCCAAGTTGAACCGCAACCTGGACGATGAAAAGCGCATCCTGAACGACGAGCGCGCCAAGCGTCTGGCGAATCTGCTGGAAGGCAAGCAAGTTCTTGCCGACCTGCACGACGAAAAGACCAACAAGAAGCTGCTGTCGAAGGGCACCGACATCTCGCGCGACATGCTCGAAAAGATGCGGGCCAAGGACTTGAAGCGCATGCGCTTGAAGGACAAGGACCCCCGGCTGAACGAGCAGATCGACGAGATCGAAGAGATGACCTCGCGTCAGATTCAGGTGCTCGAAAAGATCACCGAAGAGCGCGTGGCAAAGCTGAAGAAGGGCGACGAACTGCCGCCGGGCGTGATCAAGCTGGTGAAGATCTACATCGCCATGAAGCGCAAGCTTTCTGTCGGCGACAAGATGGCTGGCCGTCACGGCAACAAGGGTGTTATTTCCCGCATTGTGCCGGAAGAAGACATGCCGCACCTGCCCGATGGCACGCCGGTGGAGATCGTCCTGAACCCGCTGGGCGTTCCCAGTCGTATGAACGTCGGACAGATTCTCGAAACCCACTTGGGTTGGGCCGGTCAGAAGCTGGGCGTGAAGTACGCGACCCCGGTATTTGACGGCGCCACCGAAGCCAACATCAAGGGCCAATTGGTGGAGGCCGGTCTGCCGACTTCGGGCAAGATCGAGTTGACCGATGGCATGACGGGCATGGCGTTTGAGCAGCCGGTCACGGTCGGCATCATCTACATGTTGAAGCTGTCCCACTTGGTGGACGACAAGATCCACGCCCGCTCCATTGGACCGTACTCGTTGATCACGCAGCAGCCGCTGGGTGGTAAGGCGCAGTTCGGTGGCCAGCGCTTCGGCGAAATGGAAGTCTGGGCGCTGGAAGCCTACGGCGCGGCTTACGTGCTGCAGGAACTGCTGACGGCCAAGTCGGACGACGTGTTCGGCCGCGCCAAGATTTACGAGGCCATCGTGAAGGGCGAAGCCGCCGCCGAACCCGGCGTGCCGGAATCGTTCAACGTGCTGATCCGTGAATTGCAGTCGCTGTGTCTGGACGTGCAGCTGGAAAAGAACCGGGTCACCGAGACGCTGGATACGGCGCTCGCGGCTGACTAGTTGTTGAGAGAGCGAAGGAGAAGAGCCCACTATGTTCCGATCATCACCTTACGACCGCGCGAATCTGATCGCTGACTTCGACTCGATCCGCATCTCTCTGGCCAGCCCCGAAAAGATCCGGAGCTGGTCCCACGGTGAAGTCACCAAGCCGGAAACCATCAACTACCGGACGTTCAAGCCGGAACGCGATGGTCTGTTCTGCGCCCGCATCTTTGGACCGATCGCCGACTGGGAGTGCTTGTGCGGCAAGTACAAGCGCATGAAGCACCGGGGCGTCATCTGCGACAAGTGCGGTGTGGAAGTTACCCTGTCGCGGGTCCGCCGTGAGCGTTTGGGCCACATTGAGCTGGCCAGCCCGTGCTCGCACGTCTGGTTCTTCAAGGGTCTGCCGTCCCGCATCGGCTACCTGCTTGACATCACGCTGCGTGAGTTGGAGCGGGTGCTCTACTTTGAAGCGTTTGTCGTCGTTGATCCGGGTGAACTCTCCTCCCTGGTGGAGATGGGCGATGTGCTCAGTGATGAAGACAAGCGCAAGCTGGATGCCGATCACGGCCCCGGCAAGTTTGTCGCCATGATGGGCGCTGAAGGCATCAAGGAGCTGTTGCGCAAGGTCGATTGCGAATCTCTCTCGGTGGAAATCCGCGAGAAGATGAAGACCGAAGCTTCGCAGCAGAAGAAGCTGAAGTACGCCAAGCGACTGAAGGTGACCGAGAGCTTCCGCAAGTCCGGTAATAAGCCGGAGTGGATGATTCTCGATGTGATCCCGGTGATTCCGCCGGAACTGCGTCCGCTGGTGCCGCTGGATGGCGGCCGCTTTGCCACCTCCGATCTCAACGATCTCTACCGCCGCGTCATCAACCGCAACAACCGGTTGAAGAAGCTGATGGAGCTGCATGCTCCTGACGTGATCGTGCGCAACGAAAAGCGCATGCTGCAGGAAGCAGTCGATGCTCTGTTTGACAATGGCCGCCGCGGCCGCGTGCTGCGTGGCGCCAACAACCGTCCGCTGAAGTCGCTGTCGGATACGCTGAAGGGTAAGCAGGGCCGCTTCCGTCAGAACCTGCTCGGTAAGCGCGTCGATTACTCCGGCCGTTCGGTGATCGTGGTGGGTCCGGAACTGAAGTTGAACCAGTGCGGGTTGCCGAAGAAGATGGCGCTCGAACTGTTCAAGCCGTTCATCTATCACCGCCTGGAACAGCGTGGTCACTGCACCACCATCAAGCAAGCCAAGGAATTGGTGGAGCAGCAGGACCCGGTGGTGTGGGACATTCTGGAAGAAGTGATTAAGGATCACCCGATCCTGCTGAATCGCGCTCCTACGCTTCACCGTTTGGGCATCCAGGCCTTTGAGCCGGTGCTGGTGGAAGGCAAGGCGATCAAGCTGCACCCGCTGACCTGTACCGCCTTCAACGCCGACTTTGACGGTGACCAGATGGCCGTGCACGTGCCGTTGTCGCCGGAAGCGCAGATCGAAGCCGGCACCCTGATGCTGGCCTCCAATAACATCCTGTCGCCCGCGCACGGTGGCCCGATCACGGTGCCGACGCAGGACATGGTGTTGGGTCTTTATTACCTGACCAAGAACCGCCCGGGCACCAAGGGTGAAGGCCGTACGTTCGCTTCCATGGACGACGTGCTGATCGCGCTCGAAATGGGTGAAGTGGAAACGCTCTCCCCCATCAAGCTGCGCTACACCGGCAAGGTGATCGACCTGACCAAGGCGTTCGACAGCCAGAACCTGCTGCACACCGAACCGATCGAGTTCGCCAAGCAGTACATGGATACCACCGTCGGCCGCGTCATCCTGGATGACACGTTGCCGGACGAAATGCCGTTCATCAGCGGCCTGCTCAAGAAAAAGGGCATGGCGCAGTTGGTGCAGTATTGCTACCTGAAGTTCGGCCTGAAGATCACGGTCGAGATGCTGGACAAGATCAAGTCGCTGGGCTTCAATTACGCCACGCGCGCTGGTATCTCCATCGGCATCGACGACATGGTGGTGCCGGAATCGAAGGCGCAGTTGGTGAGCGACGCTGAAAAGCTGGTGATCGACGTGCAACAGCAGTATTCCGACGGCGCGATCACGCACGGCGAACGCTACAACAAGATCATCGAAATCTGGCAGAAGGTGACCGACGCGGTCTCCGGCGCCATGTTTAAGGTGATGGAAGACGACGACAAGTCGGGCCGCAAGCTGAACCCGATTTACATCATGGCCGACTCCGGCGCCCGCGGTTCGAAACAGCAGATCCGCCAGCTGTCCGGTATGCGCGGTTTGATGGCCAAGCCGTCCGGCGAAATCATCGAAACCCCCATCACGGCCAACTTCCGTGAAGGCCTGAACGTGTTGCAGTACTTCATTTCGACGCACGGCGCCCGTAAGGGCTTGGCCGACACCGCTTTGAAGACCGCTGACTCGGGCTACCTCACCCGCCGCCTCTGCGACGTGGCGCAGGACGTCATCATCAGCGAATCCGACTGCGGCACGCTGGAAGGCATCTACGTCGAGAACATCGTTGAAGCCGGCGAGATCATCGAAGCACTCCGGGAGCGTGTCGTGGGCCGCGTGGCTCTCGAAGACAGCCGGGACTTTGAAGGCAACATCATCGTTGGTGTCAACCAGCTGATTGATGAAGCTCGCGCTTCGGCCATCCAGGCCGCCGGTATCGAGCGGGTGAAGATCCGTTCGGTGCTGACCTGCGAATCCCGACGTGGCGTCTGCCAGCTCTGCTACGGCCGTAACCTGGCCACGGGGCGCATGGTGGAACGCGGCGAAGCGGTGGGTATCATCTCCGCCCAGTCGATCGGTGAGCCGGGCACCCAGCTGACCATGCGTACTTTCCACGTGGGTGGTACGGCAACCGGTCAGTCGGAGCAGTCCCGCCAGGACGCCAAGTCCGACGGCTACGTCCGCTTCGACGATGTCCGTACGGTGCGTAACGCCAAGAACGAATTGATCGCGATGAACCGCTCAGGTTATGTGGCCGTCGTCGATTCCAAGGGCCGTGAAAAGGAACGTTATCAGGTGGTCTACGGTGCGAAGATCCTCGTCGAGGATGGCTCGCCCGTGAAGGCCAATGAGATGTTGCTGGAATGGGATCCCTATACGTTCTCGATCCTGACCGAAGTCACCGGTAAGGTCCACTTCAAGGACATGATCGATGGCTTGACGGTGCAGGAGCAGGTGGACGAAATCACCGGCATGTCGCAGAAAGTGGTGATGGATTCGACGGACGAAAAGCGCGTCCCGACCGTTATCATCCGGGGCGAATCCGGCTCCAAGGCCGATGAGCGCCGTTACCTGATGCCCACCCATGCGCACATGATGGTGGAGAACGATCAGGAAGTGCACGCCGCGGACGTGATCGCGAAGATCCCGCGCGCTACCACCAAGACCAAGGACATCACCGGTGGTCTGCCCCGCGTGGTGGAATTGTTCGAAGCCCGCAAGCCGCGCGAAACCGCGGTGATGGCCGAGATCAACGGCACCATCCGCATGGGCGAAATCTCGAAGAACACCCGTAAGATCTACATCGTGCCGGAAGACGGCAACGAAGAGAACAAGCGGGAATACGCCATCCCCCGTGGCCAGCACGTCAACGTGCAGGACGGCGAGCGCGTCAAGGCGGGCGACCGTCTGAACGATGGCCCGCTGAACCCGCACGACATTCTGGGCGTGTTGGGCGAAAAAGAACTGCAGAAGTACCTGGTGAATGAGATCCAGGAAGTCTACCGGCTGCAGGGTGTGAACATCAACGATAAGCACCTGGAAGTCATCTCCCGCCAGATGATGCGCTGGGTGAAGATCGAGGACATTGGCGACACCGAATTCCTCCCCGAGGAAGTGGTGGACCGCTTTAAGTTCGCCGACGAAAACGATCGTGTGATCGCCGCCGACGGCCGGCCTGCTCAAGGTAAGCCGGTGTTGCTGGGTATCACCAAGGCGTCGCTGTCCACCGACAGCTTCATCTCCGCCGCCTCCTTCCAGGAGACAACGCGTGTCCTCACCGAAGCCGCCATCAACGGCAAGGTGGACTACCTGCGCGGTCTCAAGGAGAACGTCATCATGGGCCGCCTGATCCCCGCCGGAACCGGCATGGATTACTACCGGGCCGTGAAGATCGCCGGCGAAGATATCGTCGAAGAAGAGACGCAGCCCGAGGGCGATCCGCTGCTCGATTCGATGAACGGCTACGACGACGAAGCCCGCGCACTTTATGTGGGCGGCTTGAGCGAAGACCTGGGTCCCGACGATTCAACCCCCGAATAGGGTTTTGCAGGAAAGGGACATCAGCAGATGATCGGATTGGGGGCCGTTGCTTTGGCAGCGGCCCTTTCTCTTTCTCCGGCCGACGTTTTCTCGGAAGCGGTGCAGACCAGCATCCGCACCAAGGTCCAGCAGGCCTGTGAACCGGTAGATACCGCAGCCATCGGACGCGACTGGGTGGATTTTACGCGGGGCCTCGATTCCGAAGCGGACGGCAAGCAAGCGTATGTGGGGTTTTTGAAGGAGCGCTACGAGTACACCATCGGGCGGCTGAATGAGGCCTATGGACTGGACGCGCAGTCGTTTACGGAGCTGACTGCGTTGAACTTCAAGTCGCTGGACCGGGCGCGAAAGGCTGTGGTGGAGGATGACGCGACGTTCCTGGCCTCCCTGCGGGAGATCGTCGAGCGGATCTCCCAGGAAGGCCTAAAAAAATGCCGGCGTTGACCCTTGGTGAACGCCGGCATTCGTCAATATTAAGGCCAACGCGCCGCCCAGGCTAGGGTCACTTTTGCCCAACCGGCGCTAGCGGCTAACGCCAGCCGCTGCGGTAGTGCCGGTTCCCGTGGCGCGGCTCCACGTAGTAGCCGCGAGGCGCTGCGTACGACGGCCCGTAGCCGCCATAGCCCGGCCCATAGTAGGGCGGGGGAGCGTAGTACACCGGTGGAGGCGACACATAGTACCTCGGAGGCGGAGGTGCCACATACACTCGCCGGGGATAATAGCGGGGTTGGCGTCCGACTTGCACCGAAAAGCCAATTCCTGCCTGAGAGGGGACAGCCGCTGCTCCGAGCAGCAAAATCGAGGTGAAGAGGAGTTTCTTCATCATTGTTCTCCTTCTGTCACTTCAAACGCGAACTGGCCCCGCAGGGTTGCGGAGCCAGCCGTTAAAGTCTGTCAATAAAGAGCCACCACGGGGCCGGCCTTGGCCGCTAGGCCTTCTTGGGAGCGGGTGCCTTGCCCTTGGAGACGGCCGGAGCGCCGCCTTCCTTCATGAGCATTTCGATCATGTCGCGCATGTTCTTTTCTTCGGCGTTGAAGAACGGTTCCGTGCCCATGTACTGGGCGCGGATCTGGAACTTGCGGTCGATGAAGACCAGTGCCGGCATGTAGAGCTGCTGCATGGCGGGGTGCTCCAGGTAGCTGTACACCGGATCACGCGGTGAGTAGCCCACCGGCCAGCTAAGGTTGCCGTTCTTCTTGAAGTCCGGGACCAGCAGCTTGGCCATATCGTTGATGGCGACGCCGAGCGGCTGGAAGCCCTTGGGGCCGTATTCCTTGTACATCTTCTCTACCACCTGCGAGCAGCGCTGGCAGTGCGGGCACGTGGTGAGCAGAAATTCAACCAGGATGATCTTGCCCTTGTGCTTGCTCAGCAGTTGGGTGGTATCGTCCGGCATCGTGATGACGAACTCCGGGCTGGGCCGGGGAACCTTGGCTGCCCAGGCCGGAAGAGCTCCGGAAGCCGCCAGTACAGAAAGAGCAGTGCGCCGCGTCATGAGTCCAGTGTAACTTAGAGTGTCAAATGCCAGCGCATCACTTGATCACCCGCCGCCACGGCTTGCGGCTCGCCTTGGGATTGCCCGCTCTGCCCTGGGGGCTGGCGGCGGCCCCCGCACCGTTGAAGATCACCCGGTTCGTCACCCGCAAATTCATCATCAGCGGGCGTGACTACCTGTTCCTCGAGATTGAGACCGACGGCGGGATCACCGGCCTGGGGGAAGGCTCACTGCCGGGCCGCGCCGCCATCACGGAGCAGGCGATCCGCTGGCTGGAGCCGCATCTGACGGGCCTTGACCCAGCCGGCGTCGACGATCACTGGAATCGCATGTACCACCAGCTCTCCCGCTGGCGCGATGGCAGCGTCATGATGACGGCGCTGGCCGCAGTGGATATCGCCTTGTGGGATCTTGAGGCCAAGCGGCTCGGCATTCCCGTGTGGCGCCTAGCGGGGGCATCCACGGCCAAGCCGCTGGCGGTCTACTATTCGCACTGGAGCCAGGACGTAAAGCCCCGCACGCCGGCCGCGCTGAAGGAACTCGCGGTGAAGACACGGGAGCAGGGTTGGAAGGCCGTCAAGTGGGTGGTTCCACAAGCCGCCACTGAACGCGAACGGTTGGAGCAAGCGGTGGCCGAATGCCGCGCCGTGCGGGAAGCAGGACTGGATTTCGGGCTTGAGATGTGGGAGAAGTTCACGGTGCGGTCCGCGATTGAGTTTGCGCGCGCGGTGGCTCCATTCAACCCGCTGTTTATTGAAGAGCCGGTGCTGCGCGAATCGCCACAGTCGTTGGCTGAAGTGGCGGCCGCCAGCCCGGTGCCTGTGGCTACGGGCGAAGGGCTGCTCACGCGCTACGATTTCCGCCAACTGCTGGACCACAAGGGCGCGCGCATCATCCAGCCGGATGTGGTCCACTGTGGCGGCATCACCGAGATCCGGCGCATCGCCAGCCTGGGTGAAACCTATGGCGCTGAGATCTCACCGCACATGTGGTACGGCCCGGTGGCCCACGCCGCCTCCATCCACGCCATGTCGAGCGTCCGCAACTTCTGGATGCAGGAATGGGACGCGGTCCACGACGGCCTATTCACTGACCTGACGCGCGGCACGCACACGGTGCCGAAAGCGGGCGCGGTGACGCCATCGTCCAAGCCGGGGCTGGGGATCGAGATGGATTGGGAGCAGTGGGAGAAGCGGTTTCCCTACACGGGCCAAGCTCAGCGGCGGCCGGGCGGGCGTTAGTGGCGCGGGGGCGAAACGACGACAATGTCGGTTTTCAAGAAGTCGGAATCGAGCGTGAGAATGGGCATGTTCAGTCGTTTGGCCAAGGCATACGCAAAGCAATCGCCCAGATTCAGTGGAAACAGGATTCTCGCTTCGGCCGCCACTTCTGCGTCGCGCTCGTCAGGGGCGGAAATCTGGATCGGTAGACGTAAGGTTTGCTCCCGGATGGCTGCGAACTTCACGGGTTGACGGGACCGCAAACGGATCAGATACTCCGCGTAGTTCACCGAGGACATATGCAGATCGGCGCGGGCACGGTCGAGTTGGACCGTCACCCACTCAGCAAAAGGCTCACGAAACGCCAACGCCAGCAGAGCCGAGGTATCGATTACCACAGGTCGTCATCGGACTTGAATCGTGGGTTGGGGTCTAGCCCCGGTCCCAGAGCAATCCCCAACATGCGGGTAAAGTCGTAGTCCGGGTCCTTGGCGGGACCGGCGGCTTCAGCCACTACCTTGCGAACGGCATCGGCCTTCGTGGCAAAGCCGCGGCCCTTCATCAGCCGTTCAAGGGCTTGCTCGAACTCTGCGTCGACGTTCATATTGAACTGCTTCATACAGCTCTAGT
Source organism: Acidobacteriota bacterium (assembly GCA_026394075.1). Lineage (GTDB taxonomy): Bacteria > Acidobacteriota > Terriglobia > Bryobacterales > Bryobacteraceae > JAPKYZ01. The sequence continues at coordinate 13,246 of JAPKYX010000038.1, read as the reverse complement.
ATAGGCCGGGCTGTAGTGAGCTTTATGGCGCTGCGTTTGCGCCTGCCGATGTCCAGCCAGCGAGCCAGTTAGAATAGTGCATGCAGACACAACTTCGCGAAGTGGTAGAGCAAACCGTGCCCCACCTGCGGGTGATCACGGAAGAGGCGGCGGCCGCTAAGCCGGCACCGGACAAGTGGTCCTACAAGGAAGAGCTGGGCCACCTGATCGATTCCGCCGCCAACAACCATCAACGCTTCATCCGCCTTCAATTGCAGCCGGAACTGACCTTGCCCGGTTATGCGCAGGAAGGCTGGGTGCTGGCCAACCAGTATCAGCAGGCTAGCTGGGCGGACCTGATCACGCTGTGGTCCGCGTACAACCTGCACCTGGCCTTCGTCATCGGCCACATAGACCCGACCCTAGCGGACCGAATCTGGCATCATCCGGAGGCCGACTACACGCTGCAGTTTCTGGTGGATGACTACGTAGTCCACATGAAGGGGCATCTGGCGACCATTGGGGTGGCTTAGCAATAGGCTCGGCAGACTCATGCGTCAGCTTGGGGCTATCGCCGAAAAGTACTGCTGGGTGAAAACAATGCGTGCATCCGGCGGGTATTGGTGATACTGTTCAGTCGGAGAAGCCGGTAGCCCGGGTGAACTCCCGGCGGTACGGTTTCCCGGGAGGTGAATGTGAGAATCAGCAATTGGGCGAATCGAGCTTGGCGAAGCTGCCTGACCGCCAGTTTGGCCCTGGTTGTGGCAGCTCCTTGGGCGGCCGCCCAGAAAGTCGGCAGTGCGCCGGTGACGGGCGCTGACAGCTACCGTAACTACTGCGCGACCTGCCATGGCTCCAAGGGGAAGGGGAATGGCCCCACCGCAAAGGCCCTGAAATCGGCACCGGCGGACTTGACCCAGTTGAATAAAGGCAATGCGGGCCAGTTTCCAGCGGAGCGAGTTACCGCGATCCTGAATGGCCTGGACACGATCTCGGCCCACGGCCGCAGTGACATGCCCGTCTGGGGGCCGATCTTCGGCACCTTTGACACGGATCAGGCGATTACGGCCAAGCGCATCTCGAACTTGGTGGAGTACCTGCGGGGGATGCAAGGCAAGTAGCGGCTACTCCGCGAACTTCAGCACTTCGCCGGGGCGGGGCATGCCGCGTTGGCCGAAGCGGACTTTGCCGTCCTTGCCGATCAGGTAGACGGTGCGCTTCACGATCAGTCCATCGGCCTGGTAAAGCTTCGCCACGCGCTTGTCCTCGTCCACCAGCAGCGCATAGGGGAGGTGGTGTTTCTCGCGGAAGGCGCGGTGGCTTTCGGCGGAGCCGGGGTTGACACCGTACACGACGGTGTTGTGCTTGGACATCGCTGACCAGTTGTCGCGGATGTCGCAAGCTTGCTTCGTTCAACCAGGGGTGTCGTCGGCGGGGTAGAACACCAGGACCACGTTCTGCTTGCCGCGATGGGTGAGCAGATTCACCACTTGCCCTTGTTCGTCGCGCAAGGAGAACCCGGGGGCCTCTGTGCCGACGGGCAGGGGATCGGACCAAAGCCAGCCAAGATTCATATGTCAATGATGCTCTGGCCGCCCGCGTGGGTGCAAGGGTTGGCGCGGGTTATTCGAGGCCCCGGAGGCGTGGTGCCAGCTCCCGGGCTTCCTTGGCGCTTTCGGTGACCACCAGAATCGTATCGTCGCCCGCCACCGTGCCCACCACTTCCGGAAAGCCGGCTTGGTCGAGCGCGCGGCAGAGGCTCATGGCGTGGCCGGCGTGGGTCTTGACGACGACGATGTTCTGCGCGGCGCGGGCATCGAGCAGCAGGTCTGGGGCCAGGGTCCAAAACGTGGGGCCCTTGGTTTCCCCTTTGCCGGTGGCATAACCCCGGCCGGTCTTGATCAGGCCGAGGTCATGGATGTCACGCGAGAGGGTCACCTGCGTGACGTCGACGCCCTCCTGCTTCAGCAGTTCCGCCAGCTGCTGCTGAGTGTGCACTTCATGCCGGGCAATCAGCGCCAGGATGCGCCCATGGCGCTGCGCTTTGCTGACCGCTTCCATGGGTGCGTTATCCCTTCCAGCCGTTCAAACGCTCCTTGGCCTGCCCGAGCGCTTGCGCCACGGCCTTGGGGCCGGTGCCGCCGGGGAGTTCGCGGCTCTTCATACCTTCGGCGGGGTTCAGCAGCCGGGCGAACTCGGCGGTGAACTGCGGGGCGAACTTTTCGAGCTCCGCCACGGTCCAGTCCGAGGGCTTCATCTGGTGGCGCACGGAATGCAGCACCAGCTTGCCCACCAACTGGTGTGCCTGATGGAACGGCGTGCCGCGACGCGCGAGTTCCTCGGCCAGATCGGTGGCGACCACCCAGCTGACTTCCGCTGCCTGGCGCGGCAGGGCGGGGTTGAGCTTCGTCGTGTCGACCACCACTTTGGCCATCTTCAGGCAGCCGGCCACTTGATCGACGGCGTCGAACAGCGGCTCCTTGTCTTCCTGCATGTCGCGGTTGTAGGTGAGCGGCAGACCCTTCATGGTCGTCATCAGGGCGAGATAATCGCCGATGACGCGGCCGCTCTTACCGCGGATCAATTCGAGGGAATCGGGGTTCTTCTTTTGCGGCATCAAGCTGCTGCCGGAAGTGACGCCGTCGCCCAGGTCGAGCCAGCCGAACTCTTCGCAGGAATAGAGAATCCAGTCTTCGCTGAGCCGTGACAGGTGCAGCACGGTCAAGTTGGCGAAGTGCATGAAGTCGAGCGCCCAGTCACGGTCCGCGGAGACGTCCATGGAGTTCTTGGTGATGGCCGCAAAGCCTAGATCCTTGGCGATGGCTTCGCGGTCAAACGGGAAGCCGCTGCCAGCCAGCGCGCCGGAGCCGAGGGGCATGACGTTGACGCGGGCCCGGGTCTGATCGAGGCGCTCCAGGTCCCGCGCCAGCATCTCAAAGTAGGCCAGACAATAGTGCGGCCACAGCACGGCCTGCGCGCGGCGCATGTGCGTGTAGCCGGGGATGATGGCGTCGGGGTACTTTTCCGCGATCGTCAGCACGGAGCCCAGCAGATCGACCAGCAGCTTGCGCACGCCATCGATTTCGTCGCGTAGCCAGAGGCGCACATCGAGCGAGACTTGCTCATTGCGGCTGCGTCCGGTGTGGATCTTGTCGGCGAGCGGCGTCTTCTCTTTCAGCTTGCGGATCACCAGCGTGTGGACGTCCTCGTCGGTGGCACCGGCAAAGAAGGCCGGGGTGGCCGCTTCTTTGCGCATGGTCTCGAAGACGCTCAACAGTGTGTCGAGCTCGGAGGCATTCAAGATGCCGACGCGCGAAAGGGCTCGCGCAAAGGCCTGGGAGCCACGGATGTCGGCATCCACCAGGCGCTTGTCGAAATGCAGCGATTCGCCAAACTTCTCAAAGACCTCTGACGGGCCTGCTTCGAAACGTCCACCCCAAAGCTTCATCTTGATTCTCTTTCCTTCAAAGTCTTTCCAGGCGGGACGCAATGCTTGCCATCAGCAGTCCCGCTTGCAGGCTGATCGCCTGCGCCACTTTGTTCTACAGCAACATCAGCAGCAATGCCTTTTGGGCGTGCAGGCGGTTTTCCGCTTCTTCAAAAATACGTGATTGCGGCGATTCCATCACGGCGTCGGTGGTTTCTTCACCGCGCTTGGCGGGCAGGCAGTGCAGGAAGATGGCTTCCGGCCGGGCCTTGGCCATCAGCGCTTCGTTCACCTGGAAGGGCGAGAAATCGGCCAGCCGTTGGGGGACGTCAGTCTGCTCGCCCATCGAGAACCAGACGTCGGTGTAGACGGCGTGGGCTCCGGTGACGCCCTCCACGGGGTCGTTGGTGATCTTCAGGCTGCCGCTGCCTTCTTGCGCCACGGTGTGCGCCAACACGATCATTTCGCGCTTCGGCTCATAGCCCTGTGGGGTGGCGACGCAGACTTCCATGCCCAGGCGCGTCGCGGTGAGCATCAGCGAATGGGCCACGTTGAAGCCGTCACCGACGAAGGTGACTTTCTTGCCGCGCAGGTCGTCGCCGAACTCCTGCCGGATGGTCAGCACGTCGGCCAGGGCTTGGCAGGGGTGATAATCCTTCGACAGGGCATTGATCACCGGCACGCGCGAATGCTTCGCCAACTCTTCCACGGTGCGTTGTGAATACGTGCGCGCGACGATGACGTCCACCCAGCGGTCCAGGTTGCGCGCCATGTCCTTCACCGGCTCGCGCTCCCCAATGGGCCCCGCCACAAAGGTGGAATGCCCGCCCATCTGTGCCATCGCCATCTCAAAGGTGACGCGGGTGCGGAGGCTGGGCTTTTCAAACAGCATCGCCGCGCTTTTGCCATCGAGCGCACGGCCGAAGTCGCGCGGGTTGGCCTTGATGGCGGCCGCCAGATCCAGCAGCGCGAACAGCTCATCACGGGTCAGATCGAGATCCGTGCGCAGATCGCCAACCGCAACGCGGGGGAGGGCTGTATTTTTATTCACAACTATGAATAATTACACAGCCTAGGGCAGGGGTCAACCCAAGCGGCAGCCCGCGGCTAGACTTCCAGAATCACGGGCAGGATCAAGGGCCGCCGTGAGGTCTGTTTGTTCAAGAACTTCTTCAGGTCGGCGCGGATGCGGTCCTGCATGACGCCCCAATCGCTGCGCTGTTCGGCGGTGGCGGATTCGAGGGTCTTCAAGACCACGGCGCGGGCGTCGGCCATCAAGGGCGACCCGTCTTCCAGCGACACAAAGCCGCGGGAGACGATTTCGGGCGAGCCTTCGACGCGGCCCGACATCTTGTTGATGGCAATGATGGGCAGCACGAAGCCGTCTTCGGCCAGGTGCTTGCGGTCCCGGATCACCATGTCGCCGACGATGTCGTCGATGGAGCCGGAATCAATGCAGACACGGCCGACGTGGATGCGGTCCGCTTTGCGGGCGCCCTTTTCGTCGATCTCGACGACGTCGCCCGTATCCATGACGAAGGTCTCTTTCAGCGTGTGGTTGTGCAGGTGCTCCGCCAGACGGGCGTGCTTTTGCAGTTGGCGGTATTCGCCGTGCACCGGGATGAAATACTTGGGCCGCAGCAGATTCAGCACCAGCGTGAGTTCTTCGCGGGAGCCATGGCCGGAGACATGGATGGGCGGGTCACTGGCGCCGTAGATCACGTCGGCACCGCGCCGGGCAAAGTGGTCGATCATGCGGTAGATCGGCTTCTCGTTGCCGGGGATGATGCGGGAGCTGAGCACCACCGTGTCGCCTTTGCGGACACTGAGATTCTTGTGGTTGTCCACCGCCACGCGTGACAGGCCCGATTGCGGCTCGCCTTGGGTGCCAGAGACGACACAGCAGAGCTTCTTGGGGTCGGTGTCCATGATGTCCTGCGGGCGCAGCAGGATGCCGTTGGGAATGTTCAGGTGCCCCAGCGAGTGGGCGATTTCGGTGGCCGAGATCATTGACCGGCCAAGGAAGGCCACCTTGCGGCCATACTCCTGCGCGATGTCCAGGATCTGCTGCATCCGGTGGATGGAGCTGGAGAAACAGGAGATGATCAGGCGGCGTTCGGCTTGGGCAAATACCGACTGCAGGCGCGGGCGGACGGCGCGTTCGGACGGTGTGTAGCCGGAGCGCTCAACGTTGGTGGAATCGGAGAGCAGCAGCAGTACGCCCTGTTTGCCGTACTCGGCAAAGCGGTGCAGATCGAACAGGATATTGTCGGTGGGGGTCTGGTCGATCTTGAAGTCGCCCGTATGGATGACGACGCCCAGGGGCGTGGTGATGGCGAGGGCGACGCAATCGACAATCGAGTGCGTGACCCGGATGAACTCCACCGAGAAGGGGCCTAACTGAACTTTGTCACCGGCCTTCACTTCATTCAGGTCGGTGTCGTCCAGCAGCTTGTGCTCTTCCAGACGCCGTTCGACCAAGGCCAGCGTGTAGGCGGTGCCATAGATCGGGATGTCCGGGAGAACGGAGAGCAGGAACGGGATGCCGCCGATGTGGTCCTCGTGGCCGTGCGTCAGCAACAGGCCGCGGACTTTCTCGCGGTGTTCTTTCAGGTAGGCGAAGTCCGGTGTGACGATGTCGACGCCCAACAATTCGGCTTCCGGGAACATCATCCCGGCGTCAACGACGATGATGTCGTCGCCGTATTCAAGCGCCATCGAGTTCATCCCGAACTCCCCCAGGCCGCCCAGGGGAATGACGCGCAGTTTATTTTCAGGCATTCTTTTGCAACTTAAGGTTAGCAGGCTCAAGCCGGACGGTTTGGGGAGGGGGCAAGCGGCGGCCAAAACGACCAGTGGCGGCCAAGACAAAGGGCGACCGGTTTGTTCCGGTCGCCCTCGATGCCCCCGGGGGCATTGCTCGCGTGCGACTTAGTTTGCCCGAATCGGGAAGCCGCCTACGTAGAAGCGCACCGGATTGACGATCGTGTTATCCCATTCCACCTTCGCGTTGGCATCCGTGCAGAACCATTCCTGCTTATTGTCATTGTTCGGATTGGGCTTCTGGCAGCACTTCGTCTTCGTTTGAGCCTCCGCGCGAAGAACAAGGGTGATATCAACGGGCTGGGCGGAAGTGAAGCTTCCCAGATTGAGGAAGATTGCTTGTTTTACACTAGGCGTCTCCTCAACCTCAGTGAATCCGATGGATCGACCGTAGGTGGCCAGAAACTTGTTCTTCTCGGAACCGCCGGCGCAGGAAAGCTCAGGGCCGACGTTGGGGTTCGTGATGGTGGTCTGCCGAGCTGCCTCGGAGTGCCAGACCGGCTGGTCATTGACCAGCAACTCGGCGCGGAAACGGGACTGACGGAGGCTCAGTCCATCAGATTCGGTGGCACCGTCCAGCGTGACCTTGGGCAGCGTGAACTGCACGTAAACAGGCGTGGCACCCGCTCCATTGGTCTGCAAACGGGCGGTCCAGGTGGCCGCGCTCTGGCCGCTGGCCTGGCCAAACGTTCGGACGAAAAGGAAGGGCAGCCCGTTGGCCTGCATCGTGGCAAAAGACTGGGCTGAATCACCGGAACTCTTGAAATCGAAGTTCTGGTTCACCGGAGGCGAGCTGAAGGCTGCTTGGGGGGACTGCGGTTGATTGGGTAGCGAGGCCCCCACATAAATGGCCGCCGCGGCGTTGGTGTCACGATACACGTCCGCGGCGTTGCCGTTCTTGCTGGTGACGCGACCTTGCGCAGCCACCTTCAAGACTGGAAACACCTGGACGAGGGTCCCATTCTGAAACAAGGCCTGCGACTCAAAAATGCTCAACTCGCGGGCGGGCATAACGGTGCCCGTTTGGGCCGCTACGGTGGCGAGAGTCAGTGCCGTGGCGGCGGCAATTTGATTCGTCATCTTCATGGTGTCGTTTTTCCTTTTCCGTTATTCGCGCGTTAGAGGCCGCTCTTGCCGAAAATCCTAATCGTGGGAACGGTTTCCGAATCAGCCGGCTCGCCCAACTGCAAGGCCTCGATGAGTTTGGTGCAATTTCTGGTGATCGTGGGCTGATAGAAGCCCCCGCCCTCGGTGCCGCAAGTCTTGGCATCCGCAAAGGCGTCCGTCCGAACGATCAGGTTCAGGTTGACTACCTGGCCGCTGATCAGTTTGCCGAGGAAGATAATCGTCTCGGAACCATCCAATTTGCCGTTGCCCCAGAACGATTCCACCTTGTCGCTGGCATTGGCGGCGGCGGCGCCAGGGAAGAGGTAGATTTCTTCAGACGAGTAGATCGGCAAGCCATCCGCAAGAATGTCCGCCGTGGCACGGCTGCGGGCGGCCTTCGGCTTGAAGTACGTGTACGTGCCACCGTTGGAATCGCCGGAGCAGCAAAGCGAGAAGGCGGCCTGAAATGTGAAGGTGCGCTTGGGGCTGCGGATTCTCGCGAAATAGGAAATCGGTGCTCCGGAGTGTTGAATCTTGATCGCATAGTTCAGAGCGGTGGTCGCCACACCGGAGCCATAGGTGGAGGAACTCATATTGCGGGGTGGCGAAACCGTCGTATCCACCAACGCCCGTTCCGCGAAGCCAAAACCATACGCGTAGCTTTGCCCCAGATCGGTGTAGGGGGCCAACTTCTTGAAACGCTCCACCTTGGGGAACAGCGGGCTCGCCTCGTAGGCCTGATACCAGGGTGGTATGGCGTAGTAGGCACTGGGCTCGGTCCCGATCTTGCCTTGCGCCAGCTCACGGAAAGTCAAAGCGCTATTGACATTGACGTTCGGCGCGCCGGCGAAGTTCGCCCAGTTGATGGGCGTCTCGGTGCCCGTGGCTGTTTTGGAAGCATTGATCTGGTTTTGCCCGAGGGCCCCAACCGTTGAAACAGCGAGTAGGGCCACAACGGCACCCGTGCGGTATACGTTCTGTAGGTTCATGGGAGTGACGTGAATCAGAGTAGCAGTAGCGTTTCAGTATCGACAATCGTTTTCGGTGGAATTTTGGGCAGAATCATTTCGCATGGATGGCTCAATCGCCCGCTGTCTTTCGCTTACCAAGGTGGTGCCTGCTGGGGTGGTGTCCGTGCGGTGCGAGCGAGGCGACTGGGAGATCTAGTACGACGAAATGGTGATGAGGCCCGCACTTTTCTGAGCCCCCGGCTGGTTTTGGCTTGCCGGGGATAGCTGGATGCGAACTGCAATTGGGCTGTTTTGCCGGCGGCAATGCATAGGTGAAAGTGATCTTCCAAATCCGGTAGAGGTTCTTCCAAATCAAGAATTTAGATTGTGATGACACTATTTGATTCAGGGGTTGAATTCGTGTATTCTGGCCATAATTTAGCTTTGCCAGATTTGGCAATTCGATTGCTCTGATTCGGCCGAGTTGGCGCAAGTTCATGCGGGGTCTGCAGTCACAAATCGCGGGCGCGTTGGTCATCATCCTGACGGTGGCCGCGATGGCTTGTGCGCTGGTGAACTTCCAGCAGACCGCCAAGTTCCGTTTACCTGAAGATGGCGCAGTGTGGGTGGAGCGCACGCTTCAAGGGGGCGGCCTCCGCGTGGAAGCGATCCATGTGGAAGTAGATGGACCGGCTTACCGGGCGGGCATCCGCAAGGGTGATGTTCTGTTGAAGATCGCCGAAGCGCCGGTGATCGAGGCTAGCGACGTGATGAAGTTGCTGGTGCGCATTTCTGCCTGGCAAACGGCGGAGTACCGGTTGCGCCGCGGCGATGTGGAAATCCCGGCTGGGTGTGGCATATCTGGCCATCGGTGTGTTTGTTTGGTTCCGCCGGTCGCGCGCACCGAAGGGCACGCACTTCTTTATTCTCTGTCTGGCGTCGTTCATCTTTTCGACGTTCCACTTCACCGGCAAGCTGAACACCTTCGACAAGCTGATCTACTGGGGCAACCTGAGCGCGGGCTTGTTTGCGCCCACCATCTTTCTGCATTTCTGCCTCTCGTTTCCGGAATCCTCGCGCCGATTCTCGGGATGGTTGAGCCGCGTACTGCTCTACCTGCCGGCCTCGGTGGGCCTGATGTTTGTGTTCGCGGTGGCCACTGGAGCTTTGCGGATGCCGATGCCGCTGGGGGAACTGGCCTGGATCCTGAACCGGACCTGGCTGCCCTTGCTGTCCGCCGCTTATCTGGCGGGTGGCGTAGTTTTGTCGCTCCGGTTGCGTCACGCGGAGGACCAGGTGTTGCGGCAGCAACTGAAGTGGCTGCGCAATGGGGCCATCCTGGGGGCGCTGCCGTTTACGGTGCTCTATGTGCTTCCGTATACGCTGGGTGCCGTACCCGGCCCGCTGGCGAAGCTGGCGGTGCTGAGCCTGGGCTTTATTCCGCTCACCTGGGCCTATGCCATCATCCGGTACCGGCTGATGGACGTGGATGTGATTTTCCAGCAGGGCTACGTCTACACGATGGCCACCTTGGCGGTGCTGGGCGTGATGTATGGCCTGGTGTTCTCTTTCGGGAAGGTGGATGAGCTGAGCGCCAGTGCGGTGGTCATCCTGGTGGTGATCGCCACGTTTGTGTTCCAGCCGATCCGGAACTACCTGCAGGAGGTGTTGGACCGGCACCTGTTCTACCGGCATAGCTATGACTACCGGATGACGCTGATCGAGTTTGCGCAGGAGTTGAGCTCAGAGACGAACATAGACCAGATGCTGCGCCAGGTCTCGGACCGCCTGCAACAGACGCTGTCGGTGGCGCGCGTCGGCTTCTTTCTAGCCGACGGTCCGCGGTGGCCGGAGTTTCTGCCGGCTGAGTTTGACCGGCCGTATCTGTTCTTTGAATCCGCCCGCCGTGCCGGGGGCGAAGTGGCCGCGCTCGACTACACGTACTATCTGCCGTGCCGCGTGCGTGGCAAGGTGATTGCCTGGATTGGCGTGAGCCGCACGGACAAGGGCGACTATCTCTCCTCCGACGACGTGCAGTTGCTGACGACGCTTTCCGGCTATGTGGGCATCGCCATCGAGAATGCGCGCCTCTACCAGTCGCTTGAGAGCAAGGCCAGCGAGTACGAGCGGCTGAAAGAGTTTAGCGAAAACATCGTTGAATCGATCAATGTGGGCATTCTGGCGGCGGATTTGACCGGGCGGGTGGAGAGTTGGAACTCGCGCATGGAGGATCTGACCGGAGTGGCGCGTGAGTCCGCCGTCGGGCAACCGCTGCGCGCACTGCTGCCGCGTGAACTGCTGGACCGCATCGCCACCGTCCCGTCCGGGACCGGCGTGCACCACTTGGACAAGGTCCGCCTGGGTACCTGGCAAGGCGGGCGTGATGCCATGGTGAACATCGCGGTTGCGCCGCTGGTTTCCAAGGACAGCGAGGAGATCGGGCGGCTGATCATTTTTGACGACATCACAGACCGCAGCGAACTGGAGCGGCGGCTGGTGCAGGCGGACAAGTTGAGCTCGATTGGTCTGCTGGCGGCGGGCGTGGCGCATGAAGTGAACACTCCGCTGGCGGTGATCTCCACCTATGCCCAGATGCTGGCCAAGCAGGTGTCGGGGGATCTGCCGAAAACGGCGTTGCTGGAAAAGATCGCCAAGCAGACCTTCCGCGCCAGTGAGATCGTCAATTCGTTGCTGAACTTCTCGCGCACCGGCCCGACTGAGCTGACCGATCTCGACCTGGCGAAGGTGATGCGCGAGGTGCTTTCTCTGGTTGGTCACCAACTGGAGCAGACCCAGATTGTGACGCGGCTGGAAGTGCAGCCCGATCTGCCGGCGATCCGCGGCAACTCGGGCAAATTGCAGCAAGTGTTTCTGAACCTGTTTCTGAACGCCCGCGATGCGATGGAGGCGGGCGGGCGGCTGTCGATTGAAGCATGGGCGGAGAACGGCACGGTCCGCGTTGATGTGCGGGATACCGGGGTCGGGATGCCGCCGCATGTGGCTCAACGGGTGTTTGACCCGTTCTTCACCACCAAGGGGGCGAAGAAGGGAACGGGCTTGGGGCTGTCGGTCACCTACGGCATTGTGGAAGAGCATGGCGGCACGATTGAGGTGGAGAGCCGACCGGGCGATGGCACCATCTTCCGGCTGATGTTTCCGCAGGCGCGCCCAGGCGCGGCCACCGTTCAGACTGGTTCCAGCATCGTCCAGGCCTAGCTCTCCGGCCTGCCGCTGCGTCCGGTTTCGCGCGGCGCGTCTGGTTGCAACGAATTGCCCCGCCTGACCACTTGATAGAGTGGCTAATAGACAGCGAATGCCTGAATTTCAACGATTGCCGCGCATCCTGGTCATTGATGACGAGGAAGACATCCGAGACAGCCTGGAAGCGCTGCTAACGCTTGAGGGCTTTCAAGTAGAACTGGCCTTTAATGGCACCGAAGGCCTGCAGCGGCTGGAACGGGCCAACTATGACCTGGTGCTGCTGGACCTGATGATGCCGGACCGGTCTGGCCTGGAGGTGATCCAGGAGATCCGCCAGCGCGATGCGGATACGCCGGTGTTTCTGATCACGGCCTATGGCTCAGTGGAAGTGGCCGTGCAGGCGATCAAGGCCGGGGCCAACGACTACTTTTCCAAGCCCTGGGACAACGAGAAGCTGATCATCGAGATCCGCCGCATGATCGACGCGGCACGGCTGGAGCGCGAGAACCGGCAATTGAAGCAGGCGCTGAAACAGCGCTATCAGTTCCAGAACATCGTCGGCAAAAGCGAGCGCATGGTGAAGGTGCTGGACCTGATCGCGCAGGTGGCGCCCAGCCGGTCCACCATTCTGGTGACCGGTGAGACCGGCACCGGCAAGGAGAGCATCGCCAAGGCGATCCACGCCAATTCGCCGCGCGGCGAGCAGATGTTCATTACGGTCAGCTCCGGGTCACTGCCGCCGGAACTGTTGGAGTCGTCGCTGTTTGGGCATGTCCAAGGGGCATTTGCGGGAGCGACGGCGGCGCGCCAAGGGGCCATTGAAGCGGCTCACCGGGGCACGCTGTATCTCGACGAGATCGCTACCCTTTCGATGGAGACGCAGACCAAGCTGATGCGGCTGCTGCAGGACAAGGAGTATTCGCCGATCGGGTCGCCCGAAGTGCTGAAGGCCGATGTCCGGCTGCTGGCCGCCTCCACGCATGACCTCCGCAAGATGGTGGAAGAAGGGCGGTTCCGCGAGGATCTCTATTACCGCCTGAATGTCATCAACATCGCCTTGCCCGCGTTGCGCGATCGCAAGGAAGACATTCCGCCTTTGATCGAGCATTTCTTTGGCGTTTACTGCCGCGAGAACGAGAAGTTTCTCGACGCTCACGGCCATAGCCAGCTCCGGTTTGATCCGGATGCGATGCAGATTCTGATGGATCACGCGTGGCCGGGCAACGTGCGGGAACTGGAGAATGTCGTCGAGCGGGCGGTGGTGTTGGCCTCCTCGGAGGCTCCTGGGGCCGAAGTGCTGCCCGATCACTTGCTGCACGCCGGTGGTCTGAAGATCCGCCGCGACGAAGGCGGCAATGTGGCGGCGGACGCGAGTCTGTTCGAACTGGTGGCGGACTTTGAACGCCACCGGATCATGGAGCAGTTGGAGAAATCCAACTGGAGCCAGACGGAAGCCGCGCAAGTGCTGCAGATTCCTTTGTCCACGCTGAACCAGAAGATCAAGCGCCTGGGTATTGACGTCAAAAAGCGGGGAGCTTAACCATGATGATGGCCAAAAAGGGCGGGTCCACGCTGAAGTGGTGGCTTCTAGCGGCGGCGGTGCTGTTGGCGGCGGGAGCCGGTTGGGCGTACTGGCAGTTCTCCGGCAAAACCTACCGGGTACGCATCGCCGCTGACCCTGGGGTCCGGGCACGCGAAGGCTGGGAGGCGCGTATCCGCAGTGATGTCGATGGGGCGTCGGCGATCTTTGGCCGGGATT
>JAPKYX010000151.1 GCA_026394075.1 Acidobacteriota bacterium | reverse complement strand
TGATGGCGTAGCCGGCGTCATTAGGATGCAGGCCGTCGCCGGTGATCTCTTTGCGGAGCAGCTTGGCGTCGTCGAGCATGGCGGAGTAGTAGTCGAGATAGACCGCGCCTTGCTTGGCGGCGTACTCAGCAATCCACTTGTTCAACGCGATGATCTTCTCCGGCGGGCGGCGGGCCATCTGAGGGCGGTGGTAGTCGCAGACCGGCATCACGGAGGAGAGCACAACTTTGATGCCGTTGGCCTTCGCCAGTTGGACCATCGAGGCGATGTTGTCCTGAATCATTTCCAGCGTCATCGGACCCGTGTTGCCCGCGATGTCGTTGGTGCCAGCCAGGATCACGACGGCCGCTGGTTTCAGCGCGATCACGTCAGGGCGGAAGCGGATCAGCATTTGCGGCGTGGTCTGGCCGCTGATGCCGCGGTTGACGTAGGGCTTGCCAGGGAAGAACGTGCCGCCTCGGCGGCCCCAGGCATCGGTGATGGACTCGCCCATGAAGACGACACGCTTTTCGCCCGCAGCCGGAGCGGTGAGCTTCTCATTGTCGGCGCGATAGCGGGCCAGGTTCGGCCAATCTTGCAGTGTGCGTTGGGCACGCTCAAAGTCAGCTTTCAGCTTGACGGGATCATCGGAAGCAACAGGGGCTTGGGCAAAGGCAAAAGAGCCACTGAGCAAAGCGGCGGCAAGAGTGAGACGCATCATCGCCCCTGATTGTATCCCTGATCGCGCCTGCTACTTGCGCTCGTAGACCACGCGGCCTTCCACCATCGTCATCACGGGAGCCATGGTGCGGAGATCGGATTCGGGGCAGTTTAGGAAGTCCTGCTCCACCACCACGAGATCAGCCAGCTTGCCTACCTCGAGCGAGCCTCGCTGCTTTTCGCTGAACTGCATCCAGGCGGCGCCGGTGGTCCACATTTTTAGTGCGTCGCGCCGGTTGACGCGTTCTTCGGGGTAGAAGTCGGTGCCCTCGCGGGTCTTGCGGACGACGGACATCCAGATGTTGAAGAAGGGGTTGAAGGCGTTGACAGCGGTATCCTTGCCCCAGCCGATCATGTGGTCGCTGCCGCCCGCCACGGGGATGCCCATCTTCAAATAGGAGGCCAGCGGGAAGAAGTAGCGCATCTTGTCCAGGCCAAAGACGCGGCCCAGAGCGGGCACATCGAAGTACATCCAGCCGGGCTGAGCGTCGACGGCCACGCCCATGCGCTTCATACGGTCCAGCGCATCCTGACTCATGAAGCTGCCGTGCATCACGTGGTGGCGGCGTTGGGCGATGGGCTTCTCTTTGTTCAGCCGCTCAAAGGCATCGAGCAGATTGTCAATGGCCGCGCCGCCTTGGACGTGGGCGGTCAACTGCCAGCCGGAATCGCTGGCTGTGCGGAAGATTCGGTAGAGCTTCTCGGGCTCGACGAAGAGCGTGCCGCGCGCATCGGTCTGGCCATAGAGCTGACGGCCGAAGGCGCCGTAGGGCATACGCTGATAGGCAGTGCCGACGGACTGGCCGCCATCGAGTGTCACCTTGAAGGTCGAGAACTTCAGCCACTCGTCGCCTTGTCCCGTGCGCCAGGGACGTTGCTTGATCTCTGCTTCAACTTGCTCCACCGGGCGCGAGGCGTCGATGCGCCAAGTCATGGCGACGCGGATGGGCAGGCGGCCTTGGGCCTTTAGCTTGTTGAGCAGCGTGACATCTTCTTCGGTGACGGCGCGGTCTCCCACGGCCGTGAGGCCAGCGGCAGCGTAGGTGCGGAGCATCTGCTCCATGGCTTTGAGCTTCTCTTCTTCCGTAAACGGGTCGCTCTTCTGCGCGCCTTTGAGCAACTGCGCTGCGTTGCGGAGGATGCCGTTGGGTTCACCGTCGGGGCCCTTCACCACTTCCCCGCCCGCCGGATTGGGTGTGTCGCGGGTGATGCCGCTGATCTTCAGCGCCAGCGTGTTGGCGGACCAGACATAGCTGCCATCAAAGGCCACGGGATGATCGGTATCGACATCGAGATCTTCGCGCGTGGGGAAGCGCATCTCTTTCAAGCGTGGCGGCAGTGTGCGGGGCACGATGATCCATTCGCCCTTGGGCGTGACGGCGGCGCGCTCACGGATGTAGTTCTGAATCGCCACGACGCTATCGAGCGGCGGCAGCTTGCGGCGGTACTCGCTGAGGGCGGCGCTTAAGATATGCACGTGGGCATCGTTCAAGCCGGGCAGTACGGTCTTGCCCGCCAGATCGATGAGCTGTGTTTTCGCGCCTTTCTGCGTGCGCAACAGGTCCGCACTGGTGCCGACGGCGATTACGCGACCGGCCTTGATGGCGACGGCTTCGGCGACGGTGAACTTGGCGTCGACGGTGAGGACGCGGCCGTGGTGGAGGATCAGGTCAGCATCGGCGGCATGGAGCGCGAACGGAAGCAGCGAAATCAGAAAGGGTGAGAGCAGGCGCATCGTGTGCCTTTCACGATACTCCAGCGGGACGTCAATTCGGCAGCGCGAGCGATCTAGTGGTCGTACTTCAGCTCACCGGCCTCCACCGCGATCGGCAGGATGTTCTGCTTTACCGGTAGGGGGCAGGTGGTCCAGGGGTTGAAGGCGCAGGGCGGGTTGTAGGCTTTGTTGAAGTCGAGCGTGACGCTGCTACCGGCCTTGGGAACGGGCGCGTAGAGGAAGCGGGCGGCGCCGTAGGTTTGCTTGTTGGCGGTCTTGTCGCGGAAGACGAAGAAGAGCTGGGTGTCGGACTTCAAGGCTTCGAGCGCCAGCTTTTCGCCGTTCAGCGTGAACTCCGCCACGCCAATCGCCTCATGATCTTCAACGACGCCATCGAGCACGGTGGGGATGCGGCGGGCGATGGGCTTGGCATAGGGCTTGTAGGTGGCTTCCACTTTGTAGCTCGAATTCACGGGGAACCAGTTGCGGTGCGTGAACTCGCGGCGGATCTTGGCGTTCTTGTCCTTGACGCGAACACCAATCCGGTCGCCGCGCTTGATGACCAGCATGGTGACGTCGCGCAGCTTGATCGCGTCGGACGGCTTGCCATCGGAGTCATCCTTCACCAGCGTGCCGTTCAACACCGGCATATCGCCGACGATCAGCGCGACATCGGGCATCGGGATCACTTGCACGCGGTTGCCATCGTAACGGAAGATCCCGGCCAGCGCGGGCGAGGATTCAGAAGGCAGCACGATGCCGTTGGAAGAGTGCGCGCCAAAGCGGGTATCGCCGGGTTGTAGCCAGTGCAGACCCGAAACGGTGAGCCAGCCATCTTCGGCTTTCAGGCGCTGTTCCATCTCTTCACGCCATTTGGTGATCTGCGTTGTGTAGTCGTCGGTGGCGGCGAATGCAGCAATGCCGATCAGCAATAGGAGAAAGCCCTTCATGTGCATAAAATAGCAGATGTGACGAGCTTGCTTTTGGTTGCTGCGTTGGGAATGGCGCAGGATTTCGCCGACGTCAAAGTGGAACGCGTTTCCGCCGGGCATGTGTTCACCGAAGGGCCGGTGTGGTCGCGCGATCAGTTCCTGTTGTTCAGCGATGTGCCGGCGAACAAGATCCTGAAGCTGGATGCCAAGGGCACGACGGTCTTCCGCGAGAATTCGAGTGGCACCAACGGCAACACCTTCGATGCCCAGGGCCGCTTGTTGAGTTGCGAAAGCCGGACGCGGCGCGTGGTCCGCACGGAGAAGAACGGCACGATCACGGTGCTGGCGGAGAAGTTTGAAGGCAAGCGCTTTAACGCCCCCAACGACATTGTGGCGCGCAAGGACGGGCACATCTACTTCACTGACCCGGCCTTCGGCAATCAGGCCGACACGCGCGATATGGACTTTTACGGGGTGTATCACCTGCTGCCCGCCAAAGGCACGGCGGCACCGGAGATCGAGTTGGTCGCAAAGCCTGCCGGGCGCCCGAATGGCATTGCGCTTTCGCCCAATGGCCGCATTCTCTACGTGGCCAATTCGGATGACCGCAACGTGCGAGCTTATGATCTCGACGGCAAAGGCGCGGCGACGAATGAGCGCGTGGTGGTCGAGAAGATCGAGGGCGTGCCGGATGGCATGAAGGTGGACGAGAAGGGCAACCTGTATGTCACCGCCAAGGCGCTGTATGTCTATTCGCCCAAGGGCGCGCTGCTGACCACGATTGAGATTCCAGAGACGCCGGCCAATGTGTCGTTTGGTGATGGCGACTATTCGACGCTCTACGTCACGGGCCGCACGTCGGTCTACCGGATCCGGCTGAAGGTGAAGGGTTCGGCGCAGTATCCGCTGGAACCCACCAATTGATGCCACCGCCGTTGGACCCCGCTGCGCTTGACGTCCGCACCTATCCGCCCCGCCCCATTTTGGGCGTAGGGGCGCTGATCTTTGACGGCGACCGGATCTTGCTGATTGAGCGCGGCAAGGAGCCGTTGAAGGGCTATTGGACCATTCCGGGCGGCGCTGTCGAGACGGGCGAGATCTTGCGTGATGCCATGAAGCGCGAGGTAAAGGAAGAGACCGGGCTCGACGTCGAGCCGCGCGAAGTGGTGGAAGTGTTTGAGCGCATCACGCCCGATGCGCAAGGTCGCACGAAGTATCACTACGTGCTGATCGATTACCGCTGCGATGTGGTGGGCGGAACGCTTCAGGCAGCCAGTGATGTCTCCGATGCGCGCTGGGTTCCGCTGAGTGACCTGGGACAATATCAGTTGACCTCCGGCACGCTGCCGATCATCGAAAAGGCCTACCGTGGACGCCCCAACGCCTAACCCAGACTCGCCAGACTTCTGCCCTTGGAGCAGTGATCTGCTGGAGTTCGATGACCTGCGGGCGATCCTGAAGCGCTATGTCCCCAGCCCGTTGGGGCGCGCGCGTTTGGAAGAGCTGGGGCCATCCACGGACCGCGCGGCTATCGAAGAAGTGCTGGCTGAAACGGCTGAGGCGATCGCCTACTTGCAGGCGTCGCGCTCCGCCAAGATGAGCAGCCCGACGCGGTTGCGCTTTTCTGATCTGCCTGATGTTGCGGAGGCCGCGGCGCGGTTGCGGATCGAGGGTGCGGTGCTGGATGGCGAGGAACTGTTTGCAGTGGGCGTGGTGCTGGGGCGGGCGCATGAGGCGCGCCAGCAGTTGACGGCAGCGGGTGGCCGCTTGGCGGAGCGCGTGGCGCCGATCCCGGATCTGAAGCCGTTGCTGCGCGAGCTCGATGGCAAGGTGATGCCGGATGGCACGCTGGCCGATGATGCCAGTGTCGCGTTGATGCGCTTGCGGCGGGATCGCGTGCGGCAACAGCAATCGATCCGGGATTCGCTCGACAAGTTTGTGAAGGCGCACCGGGACGACGGCGTGCTGCAGGAAGAGTACGTCACCGTTCGCAATGACCGCTACGTGGTGCCGGTGGTGGCGGGGCGGCGCAGGCAGGCGGATGGCGTCATCCATGGCGCTTCTTCTACCGGCCAGACGCTGTTTATCGAGCCGCTGGAAACCATTGACCTGAACAACGGCCTGGTGCGGATCAGTGAAGAAGAGGCTCGCGAAATCCACCGTATTTTGCGGGAGCTGACAGCGAAGTTGCGGGCGGCGGGCGATGCGGTGCCGGTGTCGGTGCGCGTGTTGGGCGAGCTGGAGTTGCTGTTCGGCAAGGCCGATTATGCGCTCGACTTTGATTGCGTCATCCCGACTTTTGGTGACCGCCTGAAGCTGCGCGGCGCGCGCCATCCGCTGCTGGCCGATCTGCTGCGCAAAAAGAAGGGGCGCATTGTTCCGGTCACTATCGAGCTGGACCGCGAGCATCGCGTGCTGCTGATCACCGGGCCGAACACGGGCGGCAAGACCGTGGCCATGAAGACCGCGGGTCTCCTGGCACTGATGGCGCAGAGCGGTTTGCCGGTGCCGTGTGAAGAGGCGGAGCTGCCGATCTTTTATGAAGTGCTGGCCGACATTGGCGACAACCAGTCGATTGCGGAATCGCTATCCAGCTTCTCCGCCCACGTGCGTCGATTGGCGCTGATCGTGGATGCGGCGACGCCCGATTCGCTGGTGCTGATGGACGAACTGGGGCGCGCCACTGATCCGGAAGAGGGTGGCGCGTTGGGCGTGGCGGTAGTGGATTCGCTGAAAGGCGTCGGCGCGTTTGTGATCGCCTCCACGCACTTGCTGGCGCTGAAGGTGTATGGCGCAACGGCGGCTAATGTCGTCAATGGCAGCATGGGCTTTGATGAAGAGACGCTGACGACGACGTACATCCTGCGCACGGGGGCACCGGGCCGTTCGGCTGGGTTGTCGATCGCCAGCCGCTTGGGCCTGCCGCCGCAGTTGATTGAGCGGGCGCGGGCTGCGATGACGTCGAATGAGCGGGACATCGCCCGGCTGATCACAGAGCTGCATTCCAAGATTGAGCAGACCAGCCAGCGCGAGATCGAGCTGACCGAAACCAAGGCCGCTCTCGCGTTGCGGGAGCGGACGCTGGAAGACGAGTACGCGAAGAAGAAACGGGAACTGGAACGCAAGATCGACGCGCTGATGGCCGAGGTGGAATCGAAGACGCGCGACGCGGTGGAGCGGGTGAAGGCAACGGCCGCCAGCCGCAAGGCCTCCGATCAAGCCCAGCTCACCGCCAGCAAGGCGCAGCGTGAGATCCGCGAGCAGATCCGTACCGTGATCGGGTCGGCTGCTCCAGTGAAGAACGAACTGAAGCTGGAAGAGGGCGTGCGGGTGCGCGTGCAAGGCGTTCGTGAGATCGCGCAGGTGCGGCGTATTCTGGGCGACAACGTGGAAGTGCAAGCCGGGTTGATGAAGTTGCAAGTGCCGCGCGCCGACATCACGGAGATCCTGCCGCCGGGCCAGACGGGCGTGAAGCTGCCGAAGAATGTGTCGTTCGAAGCGGGGCCGTCATGGACGCTGTCGCAACGCGAGATCAACGTGATTGGCAAGACATCGGACGAAGCTCGCGATGAGATTGAGCGATTTATCGACAAAGCTTCAATGGCCAGTGTCGACCGCATTCGCATCGTGCACGGGCACGGCATGGGCATCTTGAAGCGGGCCGTGGCGGAGCTGCTGAATCGCCACCCGCTGGTGGATCGCACGGAGGCGGCAACGCCGGGTGAGGGTGGGAGTGGGGCGATTATTGCTTGGCTACGGGATTAGCCAAACCCAGCCGCACTAGGCTGAGGCTCTGGACCTGCTCTGCCAGCGCCGCAGAGTGGGGATGTTCTTGGTGAACATCCGTGCCAGAAGGCCCGGGAGGTGACGGTTCTCGTGACCGCCATATTGCGCTAAACTAGATGCCAAATGGCGGTAGCGCTTGATCAATCGATTTGCATTGAGCTGGGCACCGGTGCGCCGGACTTGCGGGCGGCGATTCGGGCGGGGTTTCCTTCGGGTGTGCTGACCCATGTGTTGCATGCTTCCGGGCTGACGTTGACCGAAGTGGCTTCCAGCCTGGACTTGTCGCTGCGGAGCTTGCAGCGGCGGGGGCGGCAGCAGCGGTTGACGCCGCAGGAATCGGACCGGGTTTACCGGTTGGCGCGCGTGCTGGCGCTGGCCAAGGCGCTGATTGGGGATGAGGAGTCCGCGCGACGGTGGCTGAAGCAGGCCAATGAGGCGCTGGGCGGCGAGACACCGCTGGCCGCGCTCGATACGGAGCTGGGGGCGCGGCGGGTGGAGGAAGTGCTGGGGCGGATCGCTTACGGCGGGGTGAGTTGACCACGGTTTGGCGCATCCTGCGGCGGGCGTACGCGGCGTCGGCTTTTGATGGCGAAGGTGCTTACCGGTATGGGGGCCGCTGGTCCAGCCCGGGGACGCGGGTGGTTTACACGTCCGAGCATCTCTCACTGGCCATGCTGGAATACTTTGTACACATCGACCGGGCGCACCCGCCCCGGGATCTGGTGGTGGTGCGGGCGGCGATCCCGGATTCAGTGAGCCGCCGAGTGATTTCGCTGCCGGAGCTGCCCGCGGATTGGCGGACAACCCCGGCTCAGGCGAAGCTGGCTTTACTGGGAGACGAGTTTATCGCCGGGCAGGAACAGTGCGTGATGGTGGTGCCGTCGGCGGTGGCACCGCGGGAGTCGAACTGGTTGATCAATCCGGCGCATCCGGAGTTTGCGCGGATCGAGTTATTGGAAGTGGAAACTCTGGACTACGACGCGCGGCTGGTGAAACCGAATCGTTGAGCCCGGCTTACGCCAGCGCCTTCAGCGCCTCTTCCACTTCCGCGGCATGCCCAGCGGGCTTTACTTTTTCGAAGATCTTGGCGATCTTGCCGTCGGTGCCGATGATGAAGGTGGTGCGGGCTACGCCCATGTACTTTTTGCCGTACATGCTCTTTTCGACCCAGACGCCATAGGCTTCCGCGACCGCGTGCTCAACGTCGGCCAGGATGTTGAAGGGGAGTTCGAACTTGGCGCGGAACTTGGCTTGGGCCTTCACCGGGTCGGGCGAGATGCCTAGGATGACCGCGTTGCCTTTGAAGCGCGGGAAGGCGTCGCGGAATTCGCAGGCTTCGGTGGTGCAGCCGGGGGTGTCGGACTTGGGGTAGAAGTACAGGACGACGTTCTGCCCTTTCAACGATGAGAGCTTCAGCCTCTCACCCGTGTCGGTCTCCAGGGTAAAGTCGGGTGCTTTTTTGCCTTCGGTGATTTCAGCCATGGCTATATCCTACTCGACAGTGACTTTGGAGCCCTTGGACTCCGGCTTGGCCAGCGATTCCAGCTGCTTGTCGATCAACGCGCGGATGCCTTTCAGGAACTCGACGCGCGCGCCGCGGAAGTGTTCGGCGGCTTCTTCGCCCGGACCTAGCTTGGTCAGGATCTGGGATAACGCGGGTCCCGCGCCCATGCAGACGCACTGCTTTTGATCGCTCATACTGCCTCCTTCATATCCACGGTCAACATTCTATTCTCCAGCTTAGCCTTTACGGGTGACAGCGCCGCCATCGACGTGGGCAGCCCGATGTGCCGCCGCAACGACCCGATCTGCACCACCAGTTCATCGCCCTTCTTGAAGAGTCCCACTTCGCCCTTGACGGCGAACGGCAGCGTCAACTTCAACAGGTAGTGGCCGTCGGCCACTTTGTCGAAGACGTAGGGGCGATCGAGGCTGAGCGGTACGGAGGGGTCTTCATTGGGCGCATAGGCGGCCTCCGCCAGCAGTTGCAGCCGCTCAATGCCGAGCACCTCGCGCTTAAACAGCGGGACCCGCTTGACGGCCACGGGTGCAAAATAGCTATCCATCTCGGCCAGCACTTTTTGCTGCGAGGCGCGCCATTCGGTGAAGAAGGAATCTTCCACGGTCTCCGGCAGTACGCGGTTGACCAGGATGGAATCGACGGTCAAGCCGTGGAGCGAGAAATAGACGAAAGCGCGCTGGGTTTCGCGAAGCACCATCTGTTCCGCATTGGTGACCAGGCGGGCGCTGCACTGCGCCGGGTCTTCCAGCACTTCGTCGATGCCTTCCAGCTTGCGGAACAGGTCCAGGATGTTGCCGAAGTAGCTATCGGGGGGCAGCTCCACGGGCGACAGCTTGTTGGCGATGGGCCGGACGGCCTTCATCACGCTGCGCTGCATGGGGAAGATGTGCTTCATGTACCAATCGAGCG
>JAPKYX010000035.1 GCA_026394075.1 Acidobacteriota bacterium | reverse complement strand
GGCACGCAACGCTCTGGACGCTCGACCAGCACTTCGAAAAACTAGCGGGCCCCGACGTGCGATATATTCGGCCCAGTAAACGAAAATGATCACTCGCCGCACTCTCCTCGCCACCGCGCCAGCTATCCTGGCCGCCCAGACCAGCTCGACGGAATTCCGCGTCGCCTATATCGGCGTCGGCAATCGGGGCAGCTCGACGCTGAAGTCCCTGCTGCAGGTGCCGGGCGCTAAGGTGGTGGCGGTCTGCGATCTCGACCCGGCGCGGGTGCAGAAGGCGATTGACACGATCGCGCAAAAGGGCGGGTCGGCCAAAGGCTATGCCGACTACCGCAAGATGCTGGAAGAGATGAAGGACATCGACGCGGTGGTGATCGCCACGCCGGTGGACACGCACAAGAACATCGCCATTGCGACGCTGGAGCTGGGCAAGAACGTCTATCTCGAAAAGCCCGTCGGCATCGACGCCGCGGAAGTGGACCTGGTGGAGAAGGCGACGCGCAGCGCCAAGGGCATCCTGCAGGTGGGCTTCCAGCTCCGGCATGACCCCAATCGTGTCGCCGCCATGAAGTTCATCCAGGGTGGCGGCATTGGCGAGGTGATCTACTGCCACGCGATGCGGCATGGTGGCGATCTGCCGCGTGATACGCCGTGGCTGTTCGACAAGAAGCGTTCCGGCGACATCATTGTCGAGCAGGCCTGCCACATCATCGATCTGATGGTGTGGGCCATTGGAGCTCCGCCATTGCGGGCCATGGGCTCGGGCGGCATCAACCTCTACAAGAACGTGCCGCAGGGCCGCACGATCATGGACAACTGGAGCGTCATCTGGGAGTTCCCCAACGACGTGCGGCTGAACTTCTCGCAGATCTACTTTGACCCGCGCGGCTTCTCCGGCACCAACGAACGCGTCTTCGGCAGCAAGGGCGCGGTGGATCTGGGCAAAGCGATGTGGGGCGAAGTGGAGGGTCGCGAGTTGAAGAAGCTGGACGTCGAGAACGCCGACAAGGATGCCAACTACATGGCCATGGCCGCATTTGTCGACAACTCGCTGGGCCACAAGACGCCACTGGCGAATATTCAATCGGCTGGGATGTCGACGCGGGTGGCGGTGATGGGCCGCATGGCGATTGAGCAGAAGCGGATCGTCAGTTGGTCTGAGGTTATCGCCTAAGTTGGCTTCGGGAAAAGATCCGGCTCATCCCTGCCGTGGAGTTTGGACCGCCCGAACCACGACAGTCTATCGTGCGGCGCGCCGCCTAAGAACGCTTCAGGACCGCCGCGGGAGGGGGCCCGGTTCACTAACGATATTGCGACTAGGCGGGAACTGTTGCCGAATCGCGACCTTGTGGATGCCGAGCTAGCCGGTTGTCGTGCAACTTCAACCGACCCGCCAAATCGGTCCGGACTTCAGCTGTTGTGGATGACGCGGCCCCCTCCCAGGTTTGCCGGAACACTTGAGGGCGCTGAAGCGTATCATCTACGATGATCGAATCTCAGCGTTGGTTTTTGAGGATACATTGGCTCCTACGGGTATCGGCTTTCTGCGCTAGTTCGGTTTCCGGTGCTCTTATTGGCGCTTGGTGGGCACCCGTGCTGCTGACTTGGCTCTTCGCTCGGCTTGAAGGGTTTCCATTGGAGAGGCTCGGACTGGAATTTACGAACGCCCGAGCAAAACAGTTCATTAGTGGGACAATTCTCGGAACCGTCATGGTGCTGGTATTCTGCCTCCCATTTTCAACATCCTTTCGCTGGGACCGGAACCAGGCAATGACTGGATCTGTCTTGCTCACGGGCATTTGGTTTTATCTAAAATCCTCTGTCGTTGAAGAGCTCATCTTTCGGGGATTCGGTTTCCAGCAACTGATTGACAGAGCCGGATTCGTTGTCGCGCAACTGATCACAGCGACTGCCTTCGCCGTCTATCATATGCTCAATATCGGAATGCCTCCAGTACAGGCCATTCTGTTCACTGGCTCGGCTTCTCTTTTCTTCGGATACGCCTTTCGACGCTCTCGTGGAGCTGCTTTACCGATCGGGATCCACGCAGCTTGGAATTTTTGGCAGGAGCAACTCGGGGGGAATAGTGGACGCGGGCAGGCTGGAATTTGGCAACCAACCCCAGTCACTAACGAGCCGGCGTCATCGCTTTTGTTCTTCGGCGCATCCCTTACGGTTCTGCTTGGTGCAGGCGCAGTTATTGGAAAACTGTACCGTTCGCCGGCGGCTACGGTCACGCTCCTACCTGAATCTCCTGACTAACGGCACAGGGTAGAGGAGACCAGTACGACATTCGATTCCGGACCAAGGCTGTCCTGGTGAGTACAGCCGGGCTGGAAAAGTCCCCATGCAGGCTGACCGCCTGCACCACCCTACTCGGCGACGGGCGCGATGATAAACGGCGTGGTGGTGGGAGCGGTTGAGCCGGCTTCCGGCTCCAGCGACACCGCAATCGCGGCAGCGGACGCCAAGTCCACCGTACCGGGCCGCACGTGCAGAGCTGTACCCTGGGCCGTCGTCTGGAACAGGCCCATCGGTACGGGCCCGCCTTGCTTGGGCACTAGCCACATCTGATAGATGCGGCCCTGGGCGGCGGGGGGCAGGTTGGAGACCAGCAGCAGGACACCCTTGTTGGGCGAAACCAAGACGCGTCCGCGAGGCGGTGCGGGTTGGGCGGTGCCGAAGGTGGTGAGCTTCAGTTCCGGTTCGTTCAGGAACTCCAGCAGTTGCGAGACGGTCTTTAATTCAGCGCTCTGC
Source organism: Acidobacteriota bacterium (assembly GCA_026394075.1). Classification (GTDB taxonomy): domain Bacteria; phylum Acidobacteriota; class Terriglobia; order Bryobacterales; family Bryobacteraceae; genus JAPKYZ01. The sequence goes on along the minus strand of JAPKYX010000035.1, from coordinate 22,332 downwards.
GCGATCAACAACTGCCGCATTTCGGCTACTTCGGCGCCTTTTTTCTGCTCGCGCTGCCAGAAATTGAACGCCACCACGGTCACCAGTGCCGTGGCGGTGGCCCACACCCAGAACCAGCGCGGGAACGTCTGCGGTTCGTGTGAAACAGCGGCGACGATCTTCTTGCGCAAGTGGTCCGGCGGGTCCACTTCGGGAGCGGTGAAGGCCAGGCCGGCCACCAGTTCGCGCGCCAAAGCGACACCCTGCGTGACTTCCGGATCGCCCGCCGCGAGCTTGGCCCGGATCTCGTCGGCGACCTCCGGCTCCGCCACGCCGAGCACGAAGAGTTCGTATTGTTCGTTCAGCTCTTCGTTCGTCATATACCCGTACTCTCGCCCATGGCATTGCGATTCTCGCCCAGCGCCGCGCGGAGCACCTGCAAAGCGGCGCGCGTCCATGTCTTGATCGTGCCTAACGGCTGGTTCAGCTTAGCGGCCATCTCGCTCTGGGAGAGGCCCTCGAAATACGCCAGCTCCATCACTTGGCGCTGGTGATCGTTCAACTGTTCAAAGGCCGTCTGCAACCGGCGGCCCCGGTCGGAGTTCAATAGATCCTCATCCATACTGACGAAAAGGAGGGGTGATTCGGATGAGGATATTTCAACTGAGTTATGGCGCTGCCTCCCATCAACGGATCGCAAATAGTCGATGGCACGGTTTCTTGCGATCGCCAGCAGCCAGGGCCCAAACTTGCCCCGCTCGCCGTCAAACCCTTGTACGCGGTTCCAGGCTCGGAGGAAGGTCTCCTGGGTCAGGTCTTCAGCGACGTCGGAGGAAGGTCTCCTGGGTCAGGTCTTCAGCGACGGCTGAATCCCGGACAACGCGCAGGATGAGGGAGTAGACCAGGCGTCCAAAACGCTTATAGACTTCCTCCAAAGCATCCGGGTCACGACGCTTCATCCGGGCAATAATGGCCGGGATGTCGTCGCCTTCAAGCGCCGCGAACAGCAGTGGAAGGAAAAGGCTCAGGCCAGTAGCTCCTTGATGACGGAGCCGCTGACGATGGTGGGCCTTTCAGCGCGGCCATTGTGCATGTAGGTGGTGCGCAGATGATCCATACCCAGCAGATGCAGGATGGTGGCGTGGATGTCGTGGACGTGCGCCGGACGTTCAACGGCCCTCAGTCCGAGTTCATCGGTGGTGCCCACCGTCTGCCCACCCTTGATGCCGCCGCCCGCAAACCACATGGAGAAGCCCCAGGGATTGTGGTCCCGGCCATTGCCCTTTTCATTGAACGGCGTGCGGCCGAACTCGCCACCCCAAACCACGAGAGTGTCATCGAGCATGCCGCGAGACTTCAGATCGGACAGCAGGCCCGCGATCGGCTTGTCGGAAGCGCGGCACCATTTGCCGTGGTTGCCTTCGATGTTCGAGTGCGCGTCCCAGCCCGAACCGGATCCGCAGTAGAGTTCCACAAAACGGACCCCGCGCTCCACCAGACGGCGCGCCATCAGGCAGTTGCGGCCGAACTCGTGGGTGGCGGCTTCATCCATGCCGTACAGGTGCCGGGTGGCGGCAGTCTCCTTGGTCAGGTCCACTGCTTCGGGAGCCGTCGCCTGCATCTCATAGGCGAGCTCATAGCTGCGGATACGGGCTTCCAACTCAGTGTCTTCTTGCTTGTTGGCACCAAACTTGTCGTTGAGCGACCGCAGGAACTCGATCTTGTTGCGCTGTTGTTCCTTGGTGGTACCGGCGGGCGGCTTCAGGTGGAAGATCGGGGTGTCGCCCTGACGGAACAGTGAGCCCTGGAAGCTGGCGGGAAGGAAACCGGCGCTCCAGTTCTTGGGGCCACCCACGGGCTCGCGGTCATCCAGCAAAATCACGAACGTCGGCAGGTTCTTGTTGGCCGCGCCCAGGCCGTAGGTCACCCAGGCGCCCATCGAGGGGCGGCCGGCGAGGATGTCGCCCGTGTTCATCTGGCAGACGCTACCGACGTGGTTCAAACCGTTGGCCCAGCAGGAACGCAGGACGGCGATGTCGTCCATGTGCTCGGCGATATGGGGGTACCAGTCCGACACCCACAAACCAGACTTGCCATGCTGCTTCCACTTGCGCGGCGAACCCATCAGCGTGTTGCTGGCGGTGCCCATGGCCGTGATCAGTTTGCCGTAACTGGCCGGCACAGGCTGGCCGTGCATCTCGTTGATCTTGGGCTTGGGATCAAACAGATCGATGTGGCTGGGGCCACCTTCCATGAACAGCCAGATCACCGACTTGGCTTTGGCCGGGTGATGCCCGGGCTTGGGCGACAGCGGATCCACCGTTTTCGCCGCCTGAGCCTGGTCCTGACCGGCCATGGAGGCCAGCGCCATGCCCGCCAAGCCGGAACCGGCCTGCGTGAAGAACTCGCGCCGGGTGCGCACCGGCCAGTGATGTGAGAGACGCTTCATGACGCTACTACCAGACTAGTTGATATACAGAAATTCGTTTGAGTTCAGCAGCATGTGGCACAGGTCGGTCAACGGCGACGAACTGCCCAGGGAGGCCTGCTTCTTCAAAAAGTCCAGCGCCAGCTTCTGCTCGTCCTCGGCGGCGGGACGGGCGAAGGCGAGCCGCCAGGCCCGGTCCACTTGCGCCTCCGGGGTCAAGCCTTGATCATTCCGCACGCGGCGGGCAAAGGCTTGCGACCAGTCGCTGACGAGGCTATTGTTCATCAGCTCCAGTGCCTGCAGCGGCGTGATGGTGTTGTTCCGGCGGGCGCAGCTTTCGTGCGTATCCGGCATATCGAAGGTTTCGAGCATCGGGTACCGGGTATTGCGGCGGACAAAGATGTAGACACTGCGGCGGACCGCATCGGCGGCATCTTCATGCTTGTTCCAGCCGCCACGGGAGGTCATGCCCGCTGGGAGCGGCGGAAACACGCCCGGACCACCCATTTGGGTGTTCAACATGCCCGCCGTGGACAACATCGAATCGCGGATAGCTTCGCCTTCCAGGCGGCGGCGGTTGAAGTGCCAGAGCAGTTTGTTCGAGGGGTCCAGCTTGGCGCTGGCTTCATTCGAATCGCTGGACTGTTGATAGACGGCCGACAGCAGGATGCGCTTGTGCAGCTTCTTGATGCTCCAGCCATCTTCGACAAACTTGGTGGTCAGGTAGTCCAGCAGCTGCGGGTGGGTGGGCCGCTCGCCCATCATGCCGAAATCGCTGGGCGTCCCCGCCAAGCCCTTACCGAAATGCCAGTGCCAAACCCGGTTGACGATCACGCGCGCGGAGAGCGGATTCTTGGCATCCGTCAACCAGTTGGCCAACACCGAGCGGCGTCCGGTGGAGCCGTTAACCGGCGTTACCTTGGCGTCGCTGGGATCAAGAATCGTCAGGAAGCCCGGCTGCACTTCTTCGAGCGGTGCATCGTAGGCGCCCTGCGAGAGGACGTGCACGGACGGCGATTTCAGCCCGTTGTCGGTCATACTCTGGGCGAGGGGGATGTCCGCCGGCTTGATGCGGTTGAAGTGCGCCAGTTCCCGCTCCATCGCCTGGTAGTGGGTCTTCTTTTCACCCTTCAGCCGCGCCTCGATTTCGTCATCGCGGAAGGTCACCTGGGTCTGAGCCTTCAGCGCCATCTGCCATTGGAAGGGGTTGCGCTTCTCGGGCGCCATTCTCAGCGCTTCCTGGATCTCTTCCGGGAACCGCTGCATCCGCTCTTCGTAGAAGGCATCACGGGCGGGCTTCAACACGGCCTGCATCCGGTTCCGCAAATCCCGGGTCTCCGCGTCCCACTTGGCGTACTTCTCGTCAAACGCGGCGCGCTGCTGCTTTGAGATCAGCTGGGCGTCGTCCTGGATACGGGTGTTGGCAAAGAACGACTGGAGGCGGTAGTAGTCCTTGTGGAGGATCGGGTCAAATTTGTGATCGTGGCAGCGGGCGCAAGCCACCGTCATCCCGATGAAGGTGTAGCCGACGACATCAGTGATGTCGTTCAGCAATTCCTGGCGGCGCTGGGCAATGTTGGCCGCATTCGATTCATCCGGAAAGTTGCGGTTGAACCCGGTGGCGATCAGGGCGTCCTTGTCGCCAGGGAACATCTCGTCACCGGCAATTTGCTCCTTCACGAACCGGTCGTAAGGCTTGTCCTCGTTGAAGCTTTTGATGACATAGTCACGGTAGCGCCAGATATTGGGGCGGGTCTCGTCTGCTTTAAAGCCTTCCGAATCGGCATAGCGCGCCAAGTCCAACCAGTGCCGGCCGTAGCGTTCGCCATAGTGCGGCGAGGTCAGCAACCGGTCCACCACTTTCTCAAACGCGCTGGCTGAAGTGTCGGCCAGGAAGGTCTGCACTTCCGCCGTGGTGGGCGGCAACCCGGTCAAATCCAGCGTCACCCGGCGCAGCAACGTCACCTTGTCGGCCGAGGGATTTGGGGAGACCTTTTTCTCCTCCAGTTTGGCGAGAACAAAGGCGTCCACTTCGGTTTTCGCCCAAGCCTTGTTTGAAACGGCCGGCACTGCCGGTTTCGTCACCGGCTGCAGCGACCACAAGCGCCGCTGCGCCAGCGTAAAGTCCTTTGGTTTCTTCTGTGGATGAGTTTCCGAGGCCTTGGCGGCCAAGCAAAGCACGACGGCTAACACGGTACAAATTTGACGGCGCACGGCCAAAGTATATCACCCCGCTTCAGTGAGAAGAACCCCTATAAATCAGGCATTTTGCCCAACCGGAACCGGTACGAAAGTTTGTTTCCCACCGCACGGTAGAAGATCGGCTGAAATACCGCTTGACTGAACCTCACGACAGCAGTATCCTGAAGGCGAAGAAGAGGCGAATATGACTACCCCTTCACGCTTACTGATCGGAGCCGCCGCTCCAGCCGTCCAGGGGCTGGAACTGGTGGAAGTTGTGTCCAGCCAACGGATGCCGCTCCGCGCGGCCACGACCACCAAGTGGAGCCAGGCCCCAGTTCAGTATGTCGTCCGTTTGGGCCGCCAGTTCACGGAACAGCGGCTGATGGCACCGTCGGCGATTGCCGTCTTTAAGGAAGGCTTGTGGCCTTTGTTGCGCGCCCGGAAACTGGCGGCTCTACTGCTGCGCTTCCCGGCAGATTTTGCGTTTCAGCGGGCCAATCGCGATCACGTTTTGGCATTGCGGCGCGCCTTCCACGAGTTTCCGCTGGTGTTGGAAGCGCCGCATGAATCCTGGCTGGAAGACGAAGCGCAAGCCGTGCTGATTGACCACCGGATTGCCTTCGCCAACAGTGGTGCCACCGCGCGCCTGACCAACGGGTTGGGCTTTATCCGGGTGAACGACCGCGCTGCCATCGACCAGATCCGGCGGGTGTCCCGATTTGCCGACCGCACGCTGGTGATCGCCCAGACGCCGGAACTGGCCTGCGACTTGAAAGACGAAATGTGGGGTGCACAGCCCCGGCTCGATTTTGCGCGGGCCGTTGCCTGATCTGTGGTTGGCCACTAGAGACAGTGCGCAGAGACAACCGCGTAGAGACCGTGGCGGGCGGGGCGGGCAAAGGTTTGCTTGTGGCGACACATCAAGGGCGTGGGGGTGCGGTAGCCGGCCCCCGCAGCCACTAGGCGGCATTGGCCCACGCTTTGTGCGCTCTGGCCCCATCAGGCGAACTTGAGCTGGGACAACACCGTTGTTAGGTGCAGGAAGGTAGTTTCATGCATCCCATTCAAAAGTTATTCCGGCTGGCCATTCCGGCCGCTCTGGCCGCCGTCTCACTCTCCGCTGCGCCGGAGCAGACTCTTCTGCAAGCCGAACAGGAATTCACGATTCATGGCCGCAGTTATCAACCGGGCACCTATCGGGTGAAGGACTTAAGTCCCGCCGGGCTGGTGACATTACGGCACGAATCTAGCGGCCAGACGATCCTGCTGCTGACGCAGGGGACCGGCAGCCCGAACAGCGCTGGCGGAGCGCGGCTGGTGTTCCACTGGCGCAAGGGGCAACCGGAGTTGGTTGAGGTGTGGACCGGCAACGGCGGTGGCCGCGTGGTCCGCTAGCTTGCATCCTTGGGACTGGTTGTTCACCCGGTTTGGTGGGCGCTTCCGATTCGCTGCGGTTGGCCTACCATTCACGGGACACGAGCGCGTTTCTGACCGAGGAGCGTTTGTGGTTGAAATTACAGGGCAGGCGCGATATGCTCTCCAAGGATTGGGGATGTACCTCTTCCTGAGATCGCCGTTCGTCACCCACCTGGATTTCGAGCTGGACGACATAATTCCAAGGAGTCTTTAACGCGTGACGTTCGTTACCGGAGCCTTTTGCGCCGCGCGCGCCCACTTTGCGCGTGCTGTGTGTTGTCTGATGTTGCTCTCGACGCTGGCCTTTGGGCAGCAGCCGCATGTCGGCGGAGAAGCCAACCTTGTTTTGCCCGATTTGGATCTGGCTACTTTTCTCGGTGATGTCAGCGGCTCGACGCTGCTCTATGGCGGCCTCGTGGTCGGTGTTCTGGGTCTGTTGTTCGGCCTGGTTATCTACAAACAGTTGCAGGGCATGCCCGTGCACAAGTCCATGCTCGAGATATCGGAGCTGATTTATGAGACTTGCAAGACTTACCTGGAAACCCAGGGCCGCTTCCTGCTGATCCTGGAGCTGTTTATTGGCGTCATCATTGTCTTCTACTTTGGTGTCCTGCAGCACATGGAGCCCTTTAAGGTGGGCGTCATCCTGCTGTTCTCACTGATCGGGATTGGCGGCAGCTATGCGGTGGCCTGGTTTGGCATCCGCGTGAATACTTTCGCGAATTCGCGCACGGCGTTTGCCAGCCTGACGGGCAAGGCATATCCTTGCTACGCGATCCCGCTGAAGGCTGGCATGTCGATTGGCATGCTGCTGATTTCAGTGGAACTGCTGCTGATGCTGTCGATTCTGCTGTTCATCCCGGGCAATCTGGCCGGGCCTTGCTTTATCGGCTTTGCGATTGGCGAATCGCTGGGCGCGGCCGCGTTGCGCGTCGCGGGCGGCATCTTTACGAAGATCGCCGATATTGGCGCGGACTTGATGAAGATCGTCTTCAAGATCAAGGAAGACGATGCGCGCAACCCGGGCGTGATCGCCGATTGCACGGGCGACAATGCTGGTGATTCGGTGGGCCCTTCGGCCGACGGCTTTGAAACCTACGGCGTGACCGGCGTCGCGCTGATCAGCTTCATCCTGCTGGCGGTGAAGGAACCGGTGGTTCAGGTTCAGCTGCTGGTGTGGATCTTCGTGATGCGCGTGGTTATGGTGATCGCCTCCGGCGTCAGCTACTTCATCAATGAAGCGATGGCCAAGGCGAAGTATGAGAATGCCGCGAAGATGAACTTCGAATCGCCGCTGACGATTCTCGTCTGGCTCACCTCGATCGTTTCGGTGGTGGCGACCTATGCGGTCAGCTACTTGCTGATCCCCAATATCGGCAACGATCCGTCGCTATGGTGGAAGCTCTCCACCGTGATCACCTGCGGCACGCTGGCCGGAGCAATCATTCCGGAGCTGGTGAAGGTGTTCACCTCCACCGAATCGGCACACGTCCGCGAAGTGGTGACCTCTTCGCGCGAAGGTGGCGCGTCGCTAAACATCCTGTCCGGTTTGGTGGCGGGCAACTTCTCCGCCTTCTGGATCGGGTTGGCGATGCTGGCGTTGATGGCGATGGCTTACGGTGTCTCCACCATGGGCATGGGCGCTCTGATGATGGCCCCGGCAGTGTTCGCCTTCGGCTTGGTGGCTTTCGGATTCTTGGGCATGGGCCCGGTGACGATTGCCGTCGACAGCTACGGCCCGGTGACCGACAACGCGCAGTCAGTCTACGAACTGAGCGTGATCGAGTCGCTGCCCAACATCAAGGGGGAGATCAAAAAGGAATTTGGCTTCGACGTCAACTTCGAGAAGGCCAAAGAGAACCTGGAAGAGAACGACGGCGCGGGCAACACGTTTAAGGCGACGGCCAAGCCGGTGCTGATCGGCACGGCGGTGGTGGGCGCGACGACGATGATCTTCTCGATCATCGTGGCGCTGACCAAAGGCCTGCAGGCGGACCTGCTGGCAAACCTGTCAATTCTGCATCCGCCGTTCCTGCTGGGCCTGATTGCGGGCGGCGCGGTGATCTACTGGTTCACCGGCGCTTCGATGCAAGCGGTCACCACGGGCGCTTACCGGGCCGTGGAGTTCATCAAGGCCAACATCAAGCTGGAAGGCACGACCAAGGCCAGCGTCGCCGATTCCAAGAAGGTGGTGGAGATTTGTACGCAGTACGCGCAGAAAGGTATGTTCAATATCTTCCTCACCGTATTCTTTACGACGCTCTCGTTTGCCTTCTTTGAGCCGTACTACTTCATCGGCTACCTGATCTCCATCGCGCTGTTCGGCCTCTATCAAGCCATCTTCATGGCCAATGCCGGCGGCGCCTGGGACAACGCCAAGAAGATCGTCGAGACGGAACTGAAGGCCAAGGGCACACCGCTCCACGACGCTTGCGTGGTGGGCGACACGGTGGGCGATCCGTACAAGGACACCAGCTCCGTGGCCTTGAACCCGATCATCAAGTTCACGACGCTGTTCGGCCTGCTGGCGGTGGAACTGGCTGTCTCGCTGACTGAATCGAGCGGCGCAGCTTTGACCACTGGCCTGGGTGCGGCCTTCCTGGCCGTGGCCCTCTACTTCGTCTACCGTAGCTTCTACGGGATGCGGATCGAGAAGTAAGCCGCGCGAAGGCGCAGGGACGGGGGACGGGCTACGGCTCGTCCCCTTTTTCTTTTGGATAAGGTACTTGAATGCCCGACCAATCGCTTGAAGCGTTCGCCATCGCCTACACCGCCGCCTGGTGCAGCCAGCAGCCCGGACAGGTGGCAGCGCACTACGCCCTCAACGGCTCGCTGACAATCAATGGTGGTCCGCCAGCGGTGGGCCGCACCGCCATCACGGAGGCCGCCCAATCTTTTATGACGGCATTTCCGGACCTGCAGGTGATCTTCGATCAGCTATCGTTGGACGGCCCTCAACCGGTCTACCATTGGACGCTGATCGGCACCAACACGGGCCCCGGCGGGACGGGCCGGCCGGTCAAGATCAGTGGCTATGAAATTTGGCAGATGGGTACGGATGGCCTGATCTCGGCTTCGTTAGGCCACTTTGACGCAACCGAGTATGCGCGGCAGCTGCAAATCTGAGTCGCCGACCACGAGTGCTGCGCCGAACCGTCACGCGTCCGGTAAACTAAGGCCATGATTCGGGTACTAGTGGCATTGGCCGGCACGCTCGCAGTGGCGCAGACTTTCCCGCAGTCCGTCTACCCGGCGCTGGAGAAAGCCGCCTGCCGCACTTGCCATGAACCGGATGGCGTGGCTTCGACCACACGGCTCCAGTTCCCCGACGAAGGGGCGAGTGCGGCGAAGCTGGAAGAGTTTGGGCGGTCGCTGGTGCTGTTCATCAATCGTGACCAGCCGGAAGCTTCACCACTGCTGGCCAAGCCGACGGGTCGCATGGGGCACGCGGGCGGCATCCGGATCTTGCCCGGCTCCGCGGACGAAAAGGTGCTGCGCGGCTGGGTGATGCAGTTGACGAAACTTTCGGGGCCGGAGCTGGCAACGGCATTGAAGTATCGCGAACGCGAAGCGGCCGGCATTGGGTACCAACGCCCGCAGCTCGCGCTACGCCGCCTCACCCATAGCCAGTACAACAACGTCGTGCGTGACCTAGTGGGCGATGGCTCCATGCCGGCCGCCCAGTTTCCGCCCGAGGACTTCATCAACGGCTTCAAGACTCAGTACCAGGGCCAGAGCATCTCGCCGCTGCTGATGGAAGCTTATTCCGCCGCTGCCGAAAAGCTGGCGCGCAATGCCTTCCGCGGCGGCGATACGCGGGGCTTGTTGCCGTGTAAGGATGCAACGCTCGCCTGCCGGACGAAGTTTGTCCAGGCGTTCGGGCCGCGCGCGTTCCGGCGCCCGCTGAAGGCCGATGAACTGCGGCGCTACAGTGCGCTGGCGGCTCGGGAGAGCGATCCGGTAAAGAGCGCGCAGCTGGTGATCGAAGCGATGCTGCAATCGCCCGCGTTTCTGTTCCGCTTGGACGAGACGTCTGACGCCGCGTTGAAGCCTTACGCCACGGCCAGCCGCTTGTCGTTTGCGTTGTGGGACAGCATGCCCCCCGCGGCGTTGCTCGAAGCCGCGGGCAAGGGAGAGCTTGCCTCGGAAGCTCAGGTGGGAAAATGGGCGCGGCAGCTGCTGAGCGATGACCGCGCGCGGCGCAATGTCGATGAGTTCACGTCGCAATGGCTGCGGTTTGACCGCGTGTTGAACACCGCCAAGGACCGCCGCCAGTACCCCAAGTTCAACCGTGAAGCGGCGGTGGCGATGACCGAAGAGACGCGGCGGTTTGTTTCTGATCTGGTGTGGTCCGGGCGCGACTTTATGGAGCTGTTCACCGATCAGGCGGGCTATCTGACGGCGGACTTGGCGGCCATCTACAACGTACCCGCCCCGGCGCGTGAGTATGAGCGCGTCACCTTCCCGGCCGATCAGCAACGCTCCGGCATCTTGGGGCAGGCGCTGTTCTTGGCGATGACGGCCAAGCCCGACGACACGTCGCCCACTTCGCGGGGCCTGTTTATCCGCGAACAATTCCTGTGTCAACACGTGGCGCCGCCGCCGCCGGGGGTCAACACCAATTTGCCGCCGCTGGGCGATGGCAAGCCGAAGTCGAACAAGGACCGGTTGGCCGAGCACCAGAGCAACCCGGGCTGCGCGGGCTGCCACACGCTGATTGACCCGATCGGCTTCGGCTTTGAGAAGTTCGACGCCATCGGAGGACGCCGCGAGAAGGCGCGAGTGCTGCTCTCCGACGGGCACGGCGACAAGCCGAAGTTTGGTGAAGCCGAGCTGGATACTCGCGGCTACGTGGCGGGTATCGCGAATTCCAACTTCAATTCGCCGCGCGAACTGGGGCCGATTCTGGCTCAAGCACCCAAGTGCCAGGAGTGCGTGGTGAAGCAGTTTTTCCGCTATGTTTCCGGCCGCTTGGAGACGCGCGCGGACCGTCCGTTGATCGACCGGGTGACCGCCGATTTTCGGGCCTCCCGCTTCCGCTTCGAAGAGCTTATGATTTCTTTAGCGGTCCACCGCGAGTTTTTGTCGTCGAGCACAGGAGAACCGGCCCATGTCGCACATCATTACCCAGCGCGTTAGGCTGTCGCGCCGCACTCTGTTGAAGGGTTTGTCACTCGCGCAGGCGCCCATCGCCATCGGGCTGCCGCCACTGGTGTCGATGTTCAACTCGACCGGTACGGCCTACGCCGCGGGCAAGACGGAAGTGCCGATCGAGAGCCGCTTCGTGCTCTGGTTCAACGGCAACGGCATCCCGGAACGCTACTGGATCCCCACCGAGACGGGCGCGGACTTTAAGCTGTCGCCTTGCCTGAAGCCGCTGGCCGCCTTCCGTGACCAGTTGCATGTGCTCTCGGGTCTCGACAACGCTGCGGCCGCGATGCCGGGCCCGGGCAACGGCCACCACAATTCGATGAGTGCCCTGATGAGCTGCACCACGTTCACGGGACGCGGCTGCGGTGGCGCTTCGATTGATCAGGCGATCGCGCAGAAGATTGGCGGCGATTCGCGTTTCCGGTCCTTGCAGATTGGCGTCTCGCAGGAATCGTTTGGCGAAAGCATTCAGCGCAACATGAGCTGGAGCGGCTACGAACGCGCCTTGCCGCCGGAGATGATTCCGCACAAGCTGTTCGACCGGCTGTTCGGCGCGCGCGAAGAAGGTTGGGTGAATCGCAAGCGCAGCATTCTCGATGCCGTGCGCGAGGATGCCCAGTCACTGAAGAAAGGCCTGCCCACCGACGACGCCCAGCGTGTCGATGAGCACCTGTCCTCCATCCGGGACCTGGAACGCTCCATTGCCGGCCTGCCGCCCGAGTACCGCCGCATCGATCCGCCGGAGGCCGAAGGCGACATGAAGGATTGGCCGCGTATCGCGAAGCTGCAAAGCGATCTATTGGCCAACGCGTTGATCACCCGACAGACCCGGGTCGCCAGCTACATGCTGACGAAGTGCCAGGGCCTGGCCCGCTTCCCGTGGCTGGGCTACACCGCCGCTCGCCACCATGACTACACGCACCAGGACGGCAAGGCTCCGGGCGCCGACGGCATGGACGGCCAGCGCATTCTGCGCGACATCTGCCAGTGGCACGTGGAAGAGTTCGCCTACCTGATGGCGAAGCTGAAATCGATCCCCGAAGGCGATGGCACGCTGCTCGACCACACGTGCCTGCTGTTCACCCACGAACACGCCGAAGCCAACAGCCACAAGAACAATGGCCTAGCCGCGATCGTGGCCGGAGCCAAGGGCAAGCTGGCCACCGGGCAACACAGCAAGGTAACCGGCACGGTGGGCGACCTCTACCTAACGCTCGCCGACGACGTCATGAAGGCCGGCCTGGGCAAGTTCCCGACGGCCAGCAAGAAGATGGGCGAAGTGCTGGCTTAGGCTGTACCAGCCAATCTTCACGAATTGACAGCAACTGAAGGTACCGCTAAGGTGAAGCCATGGGCATGGCATCGCTCAACATTTCCCTTCCGCAGTCGCTGAAAGACTACATCGAGGCGCAAGTAGAGCGCGGCGGCTACAGCACTCCGAGCGAGTACGTTCATGAGCTTTTGCGGCAGGACCAGACCCGCCGCGCTGAACAACGGCTGGCAGAACTGCTGCTCGAAGGCCTCCATTCAGGCGATGCAGTCGAAGTGACGCCGGAGTACTGGGAGCAGAAACGGCTTCAGTTGCTCGACCGTCATCAGTCGAAGCCGGAGGCGCGTTGAGCGCCCGCTTTACGATTACCTCCAAAGCCGATCGAGATCTCGATGACATCGCGGATGAACTGGTGGGCCGCGCCAGCCTCGATGTGGCCGTCCGATTCCTGACCGCCGCCGAAGAGACGTTTTCCCTAGTTGCCACTCAGCCGGATATGGGCTGGCGTTGCCGGCTTTCACACCCGGATCTTCAAGCAGCCCGGGTCTTCAGGCTTGTCGGTCCTTTTGACAAATACCTGATGTTCTATTTGCCCAGCCCCGGAAACATCAAAGTTCTGCGCGTGCTGCACGGGGCGCAGGATATCGAGGAACGGTTGGGAGCGGAGGGAGTCGTCTAGAGAGGCCTGCTGTTTTTCGGTGTGGAATCCGTGGCAGCATGGAATTATCTGCTTAATGCATGCTAGGAGGTAATCATGATTGATCTTCGCGAGGTACGCTCAGTGACGGAGTTCCAGAGGAACCTGAAGGAGCACGTTGGCCGATTGCAGCACAATAAATCGCCCATGGTGCTAACCGTCAATGGCCGGGCGGCGCTGATCGTGCAGGATGCGGCCAGCTACCAGGACATCCTCGACCGGCTCGAGAAGGCAGAGACACTGGCCGCGATTCGAACTGGCATTGCTCAGCTTGATCGGAGCGAGGGCATACCCCTGGCCGAGGCGGAAGCGCGCCTGCGGAAGAAGCATGGCTTTTCGCGTTGAGCTTGCCCCACAAGCGTTTGATGATCTCGACGAAATCGCCGCCTGTATCGCCGGCCAGAGTAGTTTTGCCGTGGCGGAGCGGTGGTTCAATTCGATCATCAAGAGCATCTCAGCATTAAGCCGAATGCCCTCTCGATGCCCGCTGGCCGCGGAATCGGGGGAGTTGGGCCAGGATGTGCGAGTACTGCTCCATGGCCGCAAGGGTCGGGCCTACAAGATCTTCTACGGCGTCCGCTATGAAAGCCGAACATCCGGCACAGTTCGCGTGTTCCATGTGCGCCATTGGGCGCGAAAGCCAGTGCCGGGAGAAGAACTGGAATTGCTGCTCGGTGACAGGCCTACGTGAAGGACTGAGGCGGGCCAAGCCTGCCCTTCAATTCCCCGCTGACCCCGCCAGCTTCTGCGTCTTCAGCACCGCGGCGTCCAGCACCCAGCGGCGCAGGATCTCGTAGCCGCGGTCGCCGGGATTGAAGCGGCGGCCGCCTTGGTGGCCGTCTTCTTTGCCGCTTTGGACGTTGAGCGGCTTGCGGAGGATCTTGCTCTTTTCGACATCGTTCTCATTGATGCGTTCGAGCAACGCTGTGTAGTTGCGATAGAGACCCTTGGAGCTTTGGTAGCCGTTCTCGTCGGCGGCGGAAAGCTCCATCGACGGGACGCGGCCCGCGACGCCGTGGCAGCCCAGGCAGCTGAACTCGTCTTCGCGGTTGGCCTTGATCATTTCGGGAGCCACCCAGTTTTTGAAGTACTGGAAGTTGGCCTGCCAGGCGGCGGGCATCGCCTTCACTTCCGGTGCATCTTCTTCGACGTAGGCGGGCTTTACCTTGGCCAGCGCGGGGCGGATCTTGGGATCGGTGTGGATGCGCGGATCGGCGGCCAATGCCAGGGCCGAGTTGCGTAGACGCCGGTCTGTCTTTTCGTCGATGAGCTGCTTGACGAACAGGTTGACGGCGCGCTCCCGCAAGGGGGTCAGCGCGTCCGGACCCTTCGGCTCCTCCTTCACGGCGGGCAGCGGCGTGCCATAGGAAGACAGCCACTTCACGGTGGGCAGCCACAACATCTCATCCATCGGCGTCGCGAAGGTTTTGGGGAACTTGTCGAGCAGCGCCGGGGTTTGCAGATCGGGGTTGGCGTGGATCACCGTGCTGATGCTGCGGGCCAAGTACCAATCCGGCGGGTCCTTTTCCATCTGCAGCAGATTGCGGGTGTTCTCTTCCAGCTTGCCGCGCTCGGGCGCGAAAGTGGGCACCAGCAGGCCATAGAAGATCTTCTGCTGCTCGTCCGTCTTGGGCATGTCCCAGCGGGCGCGGCTGAACAGCTTGATGAGTGGACCGACCAGTTCGGTGCGCCGTTCCGGCTCCTGCACGCCACGGGTGATCTGCGACGCGAGCGGCTCCAGGAACTCTTGCGTGGCGGGGAGCGAGATGACGCGCGGGTCAGAGAGTGACGTCGAAGCGAGCGTGCGCAGGTTCTCCGGGCCGCCGGAGGAATAGTCGAGCACCTTCTTCTGCAGCGGATCAAAAGTAGCGTTAGCGGAGGCCTCGATGGCCAGCTTCAGCTGCTGCGTCTTGGCCGCTGGGTCGCCCGAGAGCGCTTCGGCTTTGCTCCACACCGGCAGGATCGCCTTGCCCATCATCTCGGCGGACTTTGGCGTGACGTAGCCCATTTGGCCAGGGCCACCGTCGCCGCCGGCGGTGGAATAGTAGGTGCTGGCGATCTTGGCGAGGCGGTAGACGAACTCCTGGCTGGCGCCTTTTTCGACCCGTTTGGTGATCTGGTGGAACAGTTGCGTCAGTTCGGGGTACTGGTGTTCCTTGCTGCCGTTGGCGCGCTGGCCGTTGGCGATGAAGAGGGCCTCGGTCTGGTACCGCTTCGCTGCCTCCACCAGAACCTGCGGCTCCGGCAGGTCCAGGCTGCGGATGAAGGCGGCGTTGAGGATCTGACGGACCGGCGGGTTCCAGACCCACCAGTTCCAGGCGGCGCGGCTGGACCAGGCGCGAACACCTGGGGCCGGGTCGTCATTCATCATCTTGGCGAGGGTGGCCGACAGGCGCGGGAACTGCGCGGCGGTGCGGCTCAGGACGCCGTCGGCGCGGATGATCAGAGATCCAGCGATGCCTTCACGCGTCAGGTCGTCGGCTTTCTCGTAGGTGGCAAACAGATAGTCCCAGCCTTTGTCGTCGAGCAGCGTTTGCCGCATGCCCCAACGGGCCGCTTCACGGACCATCTTCACCGGGTCACCCAGGCCGCTCAATTGCGCCTGCACGCCACGCTCGTTGTGCAGGCCGCCGAGCGCGATCTGCGCCCAGTAGCGGACTTGGGGACTCGCATGCGTGGCACCAGATAGCACCAGATCGATGAACTGGGCGTCGTTGCGGCCAAAGCCCAACTGCGCCAGGGCGCGGAAGCGTGCAACGGTGTCGGCCAGCGATTCGTTGGGGCGAGCCTCAAAGTCAGCGCGCGTGGGCTCCACTGGCGTCATCGGATAGAGGCGCGAGAGCGCGTGCATCGCATAGGCGGTGGTCACAAAGCCGGTGAGGGCGTTGTGGTTGAACAGGCCGTGCGTGAACTGCATCTTCAGCAGCGCTGCGACGCCGCGCTTCACGGCGGGGTCGCGATCGTCGTAACCGAGAGCTTTCAAAGCGCTTAAGGCCAGTGCCGTGGGCGCGGGGTCGATGTCCTGGGCGCTATCGGTGGCGTTCTTCCAGCTGTAGCCATTGTCGGTGGCGACGCCGGGGTTGAAGCCCCAGCTGCCGTCGGGCTTTTGGATCTGCCGCAGGCGGCGCTCATCGGCGGCGATCTGGGCGCGGCCCCGGGTCGCGAGCGCCTGAGCGGCATCGGACTCTTCGCGCAGGGCGACATAGTTAGCCGGGAAGGTGTCGATGAAGAAAAGGATGCGGTTCGCGAGGTCGTCCGTATATTTGGGGCGGACAGCGATGGTCTTTTCGGCCTTCTCTTCGATGGCCTTCAGATACTTCTCGTCGCGGGTCTGCTCATAGGCGCGGCGCAGGATCTCGCCCGAGAAGCGGTAGACGATGGCTTCGCCGACGTTCGAGCCCGGTCCCGCAGCGTTGATGCCCGAAGGGTCCGCTGATTGCAGCATGAAGTTGGCGGTGCGGATCTGTTGGGCGGAATGCAAGCGCCGGGCGGGCACGACGTTTTCAAAGGTGACCACGTTGTAGCCGGCGGCGCGTGTGCCGGCCGGGCCATCGCCCAGATCCAGCGGCGCCAGGCTGGTGTTGTTGGCCGCGTCCTGCAGCACGTTGGTGGGCCGCAGCGATTCGTACATCAGGTTCGACAGCTGCCGCAGATTGGTGACATTCTCCGGGCGGTAGCCGTTCATCATGGCGCCCGCAGGGCCCCAGACGCCCGATTGCGTGTGGCAGCTCATGCAATGTGTGCCGAGCAAGCTGCCAGTATCGCGAATGCGGCGATCAACAGCGGCGCCGCGCGGACGGTTCAGCAGCCAGGCGTGCACTTGGGTTGATTGGTCATACATCGCCTGGCGCACGGCGTCGCGCGGGTCGCTGTAGGGCGCGGGCTGGCGCATCCGCAGTTCCACCTCATAGCCGGGGGAGTTCGATTCCACCTTCAGGTAGTAGACGCCGCCGGGCTTGAAGGTGCGGGCCATGGCGGTGCGGTGGCCTTCGGTCTGTTGGTGGACGCGCTCGTTGGGATTGGCGCCGTCGCGAAACTCTTTGCCATCGGCGGTGTAGATCTGCAACTGCGCGACGACGAACGGGTCGGGCAGAGTGAGGTTGGCGGTGAAGAGGCGGGGAGTGGTGCCCTTGTATTCGATCTTGAACCAGTCCAGGCCAGACTTGCCGATGAGGCCGTTGTCGAAATACTCGATGTCGTCGGCACCGCCGGTGATGTGGAGGTTCTCGTCTTTGCCGGAAGCGCCGATGGAGATGGGCTGGGCTTGGGCGATCGAATCATTGGGCTCGGCTTCAATCACCATGCCGCGCGTGGAAGCGCCGAAGCTGACCGGCTTGACGTCAACACGCAGCGGCAGCTTCAGTCCGGCGGGCCAGGGAGTGCGTTTGGGGAAGCGTTCGATCTGCTGGACGGTGCCCAGTTCGCGCCAACGGGGGATGTTGAAGATCGGCTCTTCATCCTCCACCGCGGAGACCTTTAGCGTCAGGCTGGCGGCTTGGGGCGCGCGGTAGACGATGTAGAAATCTGGATCCAGCGCGTGCAGCACTTTGCGATAGCCCGCCCATTCAACGGCGATGCGGCCATTGGGCGGCAGCTTCGAGGGCGCGGGCAGGCCGACGCTGACCTCCAGCGTCTCACCCGCCTTGACGGCAACGGGCCGCGAGTAGGCGCCCGTGAAATCGAGCGCGAAAACGGCGGGGGCCAGAGAGAGGGCAACGGGAATGGCGAATCGCAGGGACATATCAGCGCAGAGTCTCCGAACCCGGTATCGTATCAAGAGACGTCATGATCAAACTTACCCTCAACGGCGCGGCGCGCCAATTTGATGGCGATCCGGAGATGCCACTGCTCTGGTTCGTGCGGGACATTGCGGATCTTTCCGGCACCAAGTTCGGCTGCGGCGCGGGTTTGTGCGGCGCTTGCACCGTGCACATTGACGGCGCGGCGGCGCGTAGCTGCGTGACGCCCATGTCCGCCGTGGCGGGCAAGAAGGTGACGACGATTGAGGGCTTAAGCCCCACCGGTGATCATCCGGTGCAGAAGGCCTGGATGCAGGTGAACGTGCCGCAATGTGGCTACTGCCAAAGCGGCCAGATCATGCAGGCGGTGGCGCTGCTGAAGCAGAAAGCCAAGCCCAACGACGCCGACATCGACAGCGCCATGCAGGGCAACATTTGCCGCTGCGGCACCTATCAGCGGATTCGTGAAGCGATCAAGATTGCCGCGGGGGTGAAGGCGTAATGGAACCGACGACGAACCTTTCAGGCGAGCGCATACAGAACGTCTCGCGCCGCGGTTTCCTGGAAACGCTGTTCGGCGCGGGCGCGCTGATCCTGGGCGCTCAGGTGGTGCCGCAGGAGGCGCAGGCGGCGGTGGCGTGGCAGCCGAGCGTCTACCTGGGTCTCGACACCAATGGCGCGATCACCATCGTGACGCACCGGTCGGAGATGGGCACCGGCATCCGCAGCGTGCTGCCGATGGTGGCCGCTGATGAACTGGAAGCCGACTGGAAGCTGGTGAAGCTGGAACAGGCGATCGGCGATGAAAAGTACGGCTCGCAGAACACCGACGGCTCCTGCTCCATCCGTGATTTCTACGATGCGATGCGGGAGGCGGGTGCGTCAGCTCGCCTGATGCTGGAACGGGCGGCGGCGCAGAAGTGGGGCGTCCCGGCGTCAGAGTGCAAGGCATCGCTGAGTGTCGTCACTCATGCCAAGTCCGGCAAGAAGGCCGGGTACGGCGAGTTGGTGACGCTGGCGTCTCAGCAGAAGGCACCGGCAAAGAGCGAGCTGAAGTTTAAGAGCGCGGCGGAGTTCCGCTACATCGGCAAGGACCTGCCGATGGTGGATCGTGATGATCTATGCCGGGGCAAGGGCACGTTTGGCATGGATGCCAAGATGCCGGGCATGGTCTATGCGTCGGTGTTGCGGTCGCCGGTCTATGGCGGCACGTTGAAGAGCTTTGATGACGCCGAAGCCAAGAAGGTGAAGGGCGTTTCGCAGACGGCTGTGATTCCGCCGTTCAAGGCTCCGCACATGTTCCAAGCGCTGGGCGGCGTGGCGGTAATCGCGGACAACACGTGGTCCGCGATGCAAGGCCGCAAGAAGCTGAACGCGGAGTGGGATGCGGGCGTTCATTCGAGCTACGATTCCGACGTCTACAAGAAAGAGTTGATGGACGCTGCGCGCAAGCCGCAGAAGGCGTTCCGCAACCAGGGCGACTTTGATGGTGCGCTGGCCAAGGCGACCAAGACGCATGAGGCGGATTACTACGTACCGCTGCTGGCGCACGCCGCCATGGAACCTCCGGCTGCGGTGGCCGAATTTAAGGACGGCAAGGTGACCACCTGGACCGCCACGCAGAATCCGCAAGCCGTGCAAGAAGCCGTGGCCGGGGCGTTGGGGATCGACAAGAAGAACGTGATCTGCCATGTGACGCTGCTGGGCGGCGGCTTTGGCCGCAAGTCGAAGCCGGATTACGTGGTCGAGGCCGCCCTGCTGTCGAAGCAGATCGGCAAGCCGGTGAAGGTGGTGTGGAGCCGCGAAGAAGACCTTCAGTTCGACTACTACCACGCCGTTGCCGCGATGCACTGCAAAGCTGGTGTGGACGCCAAGGGCAAGCCGACCGCTTGGCTGCACCGCAGCGTGTTCCCCACCATCGGTTCGACGTTTGACGCCAAGGCGGAGTACGGGCAGGAATTCGAATTGGGCATGGGCCTAGTGGATCTGCCGTTCGACATCCCCAACCTGCGCGCGGAAAATGGCCCGGCCAAGAACCATGTCCGCATTGGCTGGATGCGCGCGGTGGCGAACATCTATCACGCCTTTGCGACGCACTCGTTTGTCGATGAGCTGGCCCATGCCGCAGGCCGCGATCCGGTGGAGTATTTGCTGGACGTCGTGGGCCCGGCGCGCAAGATCGACTTGAAGGCGCAGGGTGTGGCGTATTGGAACAACGGCCAACCGATCGATAAGTTCCCGCTCGACACGGGCCGCTTGCGTCATGTGATCGAGGTGGCGGCCGAGAAGTCCGGCTGGGCGAAGAAGAAGCCCACCAAGGGCCGCGCGCTGGGCATTGCCGCTCACCGCAGTTTCTTGACCTATGTGGCGACGGTGGTCGAAGTGGAAGTGGATAGCAATGGCCGCGTGCGGATTCCCGAGGTCCACATGGTGGTGGACGCGGGATTGGTGATCCACCCGGATCGGGTGCGCAGCCAGATGGAAGGTGCGGCAGTGTTCGGCACCAGCATCGCGATGATGGGCGAGATTACGGCCAAAGAAGGCAAGATCGTCCAGCGCAACTTTAACGACTATCTGGTGGCCCGCATGCCGGAAGCGCCGGTGAAGACGCATGTCCATATCGTGGCCAGCAATGAGGCTCCGGCGGGGGTGGGTGAGCCGGGTGTTCCGCCGGTGGCCCCAGCCATTGCCAATGCCATCTTCCGCGCCACGGGCAAGCGCGTGCGCGAACTGCCGATCCGCAAGCAGAAGCTGGTCTAGACGATGACGGCACGGCTGACCGCAGTTGCCATGCTTCTCCCGGCGGTGGCTCTGGCCGCGGGAGAACGGGAGATCGCCACGTGGGCGATCCGCGCGGGCGGCCGCGTCTTGATCAACGACGCCCGGACGCCGGTGCGGGACCTCAGCGCCCTGCCGGCGGGCGAATTCCAGATCACCGGCCTCGACCTCTACGGCACGATCATCGAGCCCAAAGAGCTCGAAAAGATCAGCCAGCTGACCACACTGAAGGAGCTGTATCTACCTGGCCCCAGCTGGAACCCGGGTGCGGGTAGCCGCCTGGATGCCAACGAGGAGCTGAAGTTTCTGGCCGGGTTGGTGAACCTCGAAAAACTGCACTTCAGCACCCACTTCCTCACCAACGTCAATGTCAAGGACACGGGCTTTGAGCATCTGAAGAAGCTGACCAACTTGAAGGAACTGCGCCTGTCGCAAGGCCGGTTGCAGAAGTTTAGTCTCGCCACATTCGAGAATCTGGAATCGCTCGACTTGAGCTATTCCACGGCTTCCGACGAGATGATGAAGAGCTTGGCGGGCTTGAAAAAGCTGCGCCGGATCAACTTGCGGGATTCGCTGGTGACCGATGAAGGCTTGCGGTCGTTGAAGGGCTTAAGCGCGCTTGAAGAGCTGGATCTTTATGGCTTGAAGATCACCGATGCGGGCGTGGCGCAGTTGGCCGATCTGCAATCTCTACGGAAGCTGAACCTGCTGGGTGGTCCGGTGACTGACGCGGGTGTTGAGCAACTGGCGCGGCTGCCGAAGCTGATGGAGCTGAATCTCTATCGCAGTGAGATGACCAATGCGGGCCTTTCAAAACTGGCCGCGTTGAAGGAGCTGGCGCTGCTGGATGTCCGCTACAGCCGTGTCACCCGCTCGGGCGTTGACGTGCTGCGGAGTGCCCTGCCCCAGTGCCGGGTGGAGTTTGTGGGCGCGGCACCAGTGGCGGCCAAGCTGCCGGTGTTGCCGAAAGCCGTTAGTGATGTGACCGTGGCGGCATGGGTCCGCTCCGCGGGTGGTGTGGCCGAGATGGTGGATGGCAAGCTGCGGCGGGTGTCGCTGCGTTCGACGCCGGTGAACGACCAACAGTTGAAGCTGCTGGGCGAGTTGAAAGGCATTGAAGATCTCAGTATTGAGGCCACCGAGATTGGCGACCTGGGACTGGAAACGATCGCCCGACTGACCACGCTGAAGAGCCTGAATCTAGCCGCCACGACGGTGTCGGACCGGGGTCTGCCGGCGCTGAAAGGCTTGCGCAACCTGGAGCGGTTGAACCTTTCAGGAACCATCCTCCGCGGGCCGGGCTTGGCGGTATTGACCAACCTGGCGGCGCTGAAGCAGCTGGATCTGACGTCGGTCCCGATCAAGGATTCCGCGCTGGTTCACTTGCCGCAACTGGAGAAGCTGGGCCTGGCCTATACCGAGATCACCGACGCGGGCCTGGAGACATTGAAACAGCAGACAAGCCTGACCGCTCTCGACTTGACCGGGACCGACGTGGGCGACAAAGGGCTGGTCCATTTGGCCGCCATGGTGCAGTTGCGGGAGCTGCTGTTGAATCACGGCCGCTTCACCGACAAGGGGCTGGAGCCGCTGCGCGCGCTGGTGGCGTTGCGCCGCTTTGAAGCGGTCCGGACACGCTTCGGCCAGGCCTCCGCTGCGGTGCTGGCCTCGCTGAGCAACCTGGAGGCGG
>JAPKYX010000036.1 GCA_026394075.1 Acidobacteriota bacterium | reverse complement strand
TTCCAGCGGCGGGGGGAGACGGAGATCTTCTGGGGGAGAAACCGGAGTGGTCCGGCCAGGTGGAGGCGCCGGGCAAGTTCGTAGTCCTCCATGATGGGCCAGGGGCGGTAGCCGCCGGTGCGCAGGAAGAAGTCCCGGCGGACCCAGATGCCGGAGTCGCCATAGAAGATGCCAAAGGGCAGACGGGCGCGGTAGATCCAGTTGAAGGTGCGGGCCACCCAGTCATCGCCGCCGAAGTGGGTGTCGAAGTTGCCGCCAGAGATGGCTGGATCGGTGGCGGCGGCGCGGAGAGCGTCCAGGGCTCCGGCTTCGAGCAGCGTATCGGCGTGCAGAAACAGCAGAATGTCGCCGGTGGCGGAGGCGGCTCCGGAGTTCATTTGCTTCGCCCGACCGGGGTCGGTGACCAGCACCCGCGCTCCGGCGGCCTGGGCGAGCGAAACGGTGCGGTCCTGGCTGCCGCCATCGACGACGATCACTTCATGGGGAGACTGAAGTTGCAGGCAGGTGAGCAGATCGCCCAGGACGGATTCTTCGTTAAGTGCCGGGATGACGACGGAGACCGTGGGCGCGGGCGGCACCGGAGTTAGGTCCGGCCGCGCGGGCTTTCTCCGCGACCGGCCACGGGCTTGACGACGCCCGGTCCGCAGACGGCGACTCCGGTTTCGAGCAGGGCGCTCAAGAAGTTGTAGAGCACGGCATAGATGCCTTGCTCGTTGACCGGCTGGCGGCCGGGCATGCGGAAGCGGGTCGAGAGTTCTTTGCTGACCTGCACTTTGATGGACCGGTTTTGCAGACGGCCGGAACGATCCCGCACGTTGGCGACGGAGAAGGGCGTCTGGAGCACTTGGCCGGATTTGCCATCGACATAAAACTGGCAGCGTGAGAACCAGCCGGCGTTGCCGGAATCGGTGGCGTCAAACAGCAGCAAGGGCGAATCGCGGTCCCCGGCGGTCAGTTCCAGCGTGAGGGCGCGCGGCGTGTCGTCCAAGGGTCGGACGTCGAAACCCAGTTGGCGCGACAGGTTGTCGACGATTTGCGTGTCCAGCTCCAGCAGGAGCATCTTGTGTTCGCCAGCTTGAATGACCTGCATAGAGATGAACCCACTATTCTAGTGGATGTGGGGACACCGCTGATCCTGTTCGACATTGACGGCACGCTGCTGCGCCGTTCCGGGCCGCATCACCGGCAGGCGCTGGAGGCGGCGGTGCTGGACGTGACGGGCGTCGCGGCGAGCACGGAATCGATTCCGGTGGCCGGCATGCTGGACGGTGTGATTCTCACGTTGATGATGAAGGCGGCGGGTTTGAAGGCGACGGCGATTCGCGCGGCGCTGCCGGCGGTGATGGCCCGGGCGCAGGAGCTGTATGGCGAATCGTGCCCGGATCTGCGGCGGCGGGTGTGCCCGGGCGTCCGGCAGCTGTTGCCGCGCTTGGTGCGCCAAGGAGCGGTGATCGGCCTGGTGACGGGCAACCTGAGCCGGATCGGGTGGACGAAAATGGAGCGAGCGGGTTTGCGCGTGCATTTCCGGTTTGGCGCTTTTGCGGAGATGGGCCGGACGCGGGGTGAACTGGCGCGGATGGCGCGGCGGCAGGCAATGGCGGAAGGTTGGATTACGCGGCAAAGCCCGGCGGTGCTGATCGGCGATCACATCAACGACATCCGGGCGGCGCGGGAGGCGAAGATGCGCTCTGTGGCGGTGGCGACGGGCGTGTTGCCGCGGGCGGAACTGGTGCCGCATCAGCCTGATTTTCTGTTGGACGATTTACGGTCATTTGACCTGGATGAGGTGTTGCGTTGAAGGTTTTCTTATTGCTGGCGGCAGCGCTGTTGGTGGCCTGTAGCCCAGCCTCAAATGAGCGGATTCAGGTATTGATCGGCGGTAAGCTGATTGACCGGCCCGGAGCCGCACCGCTGGAACATTCCGTGGTGATTGTCGAGGATACCAAGTTCCGCGCCGTCGGCTCGCAAGTGCACACGCCGATCCCGCCCGCTTCCGTGAAAGTGGACGCATCACCCTACACGGTGCGCGGCACGCTGATTGAGGCGGGCGCAGAGGCCAATCTGGAGTTAGTCGATGCGCAGGGCCAGGTGTCGCGCCGGATGGTGGCGGGCAAGTGGCAATAAAGCAGTTCGACGCCGCCGCGCAGTCATTTGACGTGAAGCGCGCGGAGGTGGAGTTCCACAACTTTGCCTCGTTGGGCGAACCCGAGCGTGCCTCCCGCGTCTATCGCGAAGAGAACGTGCGGCGCGGCGCGGTGCTGAAGGCATTGCGGGAGTTTGTGGGTCCGCTGACGCCGTATCTCGAGATCGGGTCTAATGCCGGGCATACGTCGTTGATGCTCGAAAATGAGTTCGGCGCGCGGGGCTTTGCGCTGGACATTTCGGCGGATTCACTGCGCCATGGTTATGCGTTGATGGACCAGTGGGGCGTCACCAAGGGTCCGGTGCGGATGGCGGGTGACGCGCTGCATTTGCCGTTCCGGGATGGGTCGTTGCAGACCGTGTTTGCCTTCCAGATGCTCAGCCAGTTCATGGACATTGAGAGCGTGCTGGTGGAAGTAAAGCGCGTGCTGGCACCGGGCGGCGTGTTCTTCTTTGCCGAAGAGCCGATGCGGCGCTGGATGACGCTGCGGCTGTGGCGGTGCCCGTACGAAGAGCAGATGAAGCCCTGGGAGCGGCGGTTGAACCGCTGGGGGCTGCTGCCGTTTCTGGTGCAGGACGTGATCGGGGCGGGCCAGGAGGAGAGCTTCGGCATCCGCCAGAACCACACGATGAACCTGGGCCACTGGCACGCCCTGATCCGCAAACATTTCGGCGCGCAACAGTACCGGCTGTTTGTGCCGGAGCGCGGGTGGCTGGAACGGGCGGTGAAGAAAGCGGCCGTACGAATGGACCCCTATGGCTCCGAGTGGCGGGCGGCGCGGCTGCTGGGCGGCACGCTGGCCGCGGCCTGCCGCAAGGAAGGTGCTCCAGAGAAACGCACTGTAGGGAAAGCTGCGGGACCCGCCGCCGGTGAGTGGCCGGAAGCGTTCGAGCAGTTACTACAGTGTCCGGATTGCGGAAGTAGTCTCGGACGAGATGAGTCCGAGATTTTGCGCTGCGCGGCCTGCGATTACTCGGCGGCGCTGGAAGGCGGTGTTTACAACCTTCTGAATAGCCGCGACCGGCGGGAGCTATACCCCGGTGACCGGCCAGATATCATCGATTTTTCGCGGCCGGGCCATGAAGCATCCTTGGGTGAAGGCTGGTATCAGCTGGAAGGTGTATTTGGTAACCGGTACCGGTGGACCGGTGCTGAAGCGCAGCTGGTATTGACCAATGTTCGCGGCGGCGCACAGCGCCTGCGGATTCGGGGCTACCGGCAGGACCGGCCGGAGCCGACGCGCCTGGGGGTTGGCCTGGGTGGTGCGGCGCTGGGAGAATGGCTGCTGGATCGTCCCGGGCTTTTTGTGATCGAGACGGACTTGCCGGCAGCTGAGAGTTACCGAATTTCACTAACTGTCTCGCCGGTGGAGAAAGAAGTGGGTGGAGATCGCTTGCTAGGGGTCAATTTCAGCCTCATCCGGTTGCTTCCCCTCATTGAATCCTCCAGTTCTGACCGATAAGCTGTCAGCGGCGATTGGTGCGCCGCTAACTGGCTATGCAAGCGAAGATGGACCGGACGGTAGCGATTCAGGCGGATCAATTGATGGCCAAGCGCGCCTTGGTGGGTGGCCTGGCCCAGATCTTGATCATTCTATTCGGCTACTTCATTACTCAACTTCCGTCCAGCCATCCGCACGCCAGCGTGATCTTTGCCGTGGTGGCGTTGAGCATTGCCGCCGTCCGCGTTTCGATTTCTGCCTGGGTGCACCCGGCCTCTGAGGCGTGGAAACGATGGGGCCGGAAAGCATTGTTCGGTGCCGTGGCCCTGCAACAGGCGGCCTGGGGCGGCATGCTGGCATTCAGTTTGTTGGCGCTGGGTCCGGTACACGAATCGTCAACGTTTCTATTTGTTACTTCCCTGGGAGTCACCGCCGGGTCGGTGATTGTGTTTGCGTCCGAGGCAATGCTGACACGGATACTCATTGTGGCGATGATGGTGCCACCGTCGGTGGCTCTGTTCTTCGTCGGGGGGTCGTTTGCCAGCAATATGGGCCTTTGCCTGCTTCTTTACTGCGGCATGATGATTTCCATGGCGGGCATTGCCGGGCACGAATACAACCGGGCGCTCCGCAGCACGGAACTACTTCGCGCGCGCGCGGAGGAGCTGGAAATCGCCCACCAAGCCGCGCAGCTGGCAAGCCGGACCAAGGGCGAGTTTGTCGCAAACATGAGCCATGAGATCCGGACGCCCATGAATGGCGTGCTGGGGATGCTGTCGCTGGTGATGGATTCCGAATTGAGCCGTCAGCAGCGCGACTACATTGAGACGGCCCACAATTCCGCCGAATCCCTGCTGCGCATCTTGAACGACATTCTGGATTTCTCCAAGATCGACGCCGCCGCCATGCAGTTGGAATCGCGGCCCTTTGATCCGGTGGCGCTAGTGCGCGAACTGGAGCGGGAATTCTTCACCCAGATGGCCGGACGTGGCCTCGACTGGCGGGTGGAGGTGCCGGAGCTGCCGCCCGTTCTGGGGGATGTGGGGCGGTTGCGCCAGGTGCTGGTGAACCTGGTGGGCAATGCGATGAAGTTTACTGAGCGCGGGGGAGTCACGCTGAGGGTGGCTGAACTGGCGCGCCACCGTTCCGGGGGAACGGAGATGATTGAGCTGGATTTTTCCGTCACCGACACCGGGATCGGCATTGCTCCGGAAAAGCAGCAGGCGATCTTTGATCCATTTGTGCAAGCCGACGGCTCAGTGACCCGCCGGACGGGGGGCACGGGGTTGGGCCTGTCGATCAGCCGTCGCTTTGTCGAGCTGATGGGCGGGCAGATTGGCCTATCCAGCGAACCAGGACGGGGCAGCCGGTTCTTCTTCTCGGCATCATTCGGCGTCACGACGCTCGACCGGTCGCTGGGGCCGGCCCCGGTGGGTGCCGCTATCGAGAGCAACGGAGACGTCTGGGTCCTGCTGGTGGAAGACAACCTGGTGAACCAGAAAGTCTGTTCGCAGTTGCTTCTGAAGCAGGGGTATCAGGTGGTGGTGGCCAACGATGGCCTGGAGGCGCTGGAGCGGTTGCGTCAACGCCAGTTTGATCTGATCCTGATGGACGTGCACATGCCGCGGCTGGACGGCCTGGAGACCACGATGCGCATCCGCGAGGACGAACGCCAATCCGGCCGTCACGTCCCCATCATTGCCCTGACGGCCAGCGCCATGGTGGAAGACCGCGAACAGTGTCTGGCCGCCGGCATGGATGCGTATCTGGCCAAGCCGATCCAGCGCCAACTGCTGCTGGACGCCATCGGCGCGGTGCGGCTGGCGGGACCCCAAAGGGAACTTGGCCTGCCAGCCACCAACGAAGTCCCCGTGGCTACTCGATAGCCAGCAACAGGTCTTTGGGTTCGACGCTTTCGCCCGTCTTGACCAGCAGCTTCTTCACCCGGCCGTCGATGGGAGCCGACACTGTGGTCTGCATCTTCATCGCTTCCAGCACCAGTAGCCGGTCGCCCTTCTTCACCGCTTGGCCCATTTCGACAGCGACGCTGGTGACCGCGCCCGGAATGGGAGCTGCGACGTGACCAGCATTGGCCGGGTCCGCCTTCTCGCGTTGCGCCACGGCGACCTTCAGTGACTTGTCCCGAACGCGCGTTTCGCGCGGCTGGCCGTTCAGTTCAAAAAAGACCGTCCGCGTACCATCCGGGTGCGGCTCACCGGCGGTGAGAAACTTCACCACCAGCGTCTTGCCGGGTTCCAGATCGAGCGCCACTTCCTCACCCCGCTCCATGCCGTAGAAGAACTGCGTGGTGGGCAGCACTTCCACATCGCCATAGGAGCTACGTGCCTTGGCGAACTTGGTGTAGACGTCCGGGTACATCAGGTAGCTCATCAGATCAGACGAGGTTGGCTTCTGCCCGGTCCGCTTCTCGGCAAGCTGAGCCGCTTCGTCCAGGTTGACCGGCTTCAAGGCGGCGCTGGGGCGGCCCTTGATGGGCTTGGCCCCTTTCAGCACCAGCTTGGCCATCTTCTTGGGCCACCCGCCATCAGGGATCCCGAGCGTGCCCTGGAACATCTCGATCACGGAATTCGGCAGGGTCATCGAATGGTCGTCGGGCAAGCGCAGGAACTGCTGCACGGTCATGCCGTGGCCGACCAGGAAGATGGCCATATCGCCGACTACTTTGCTGGACGGCGTTACTTTGACGATGTCGCCAAAGGCCATGTTGACCTCGCCGTAGGTGCGCGCGATCTCCGCCCAGCGGGCACCCAGGCCCATCGCCTCGGCTTGTTCGCGCAGGTTGGTGTATTGGCCGCCCGGCATCTCGTGCAGGTAGAGGTCGGCCAGGCCGTGCCGCGGACCCGTGTCGAAGGGCTGATACTGGGCGCGAACCCGCTCCCAATACTCGCTGCAGATCAGCAGCGCTTCGGCATCCAGGCCCGGATCGCGCTTGGTGTTGGCCAGCGCAGCGGCGATGGCGTTCAAGTTGGGCTGGCTGGTGGAGCCGCTCATCGATGCGATGGCGGCATCCGCCACATCAACGCCGGCATCGGCCGCCTTGAAGATACTGGCGGCGTTGATGCCGCTGGAATCATGGGTGTGGAAGTGGACCGGGATGCCGACCGCTTCACGCAGGGCCCGAACCAGCCGCTCCGCTGCATAGGGCTTCAGCAGACCGGCCATGTCCTTGATGGCCAGGATGTGCGCGCCCATCTTTTCGAGCTCCTGCGCCATGCGGACGTAGTAGTCGATGGTGTACTTGTCGCGCTTGGGGTCCAGGATGTCGCCGGTGTAGCAGACGGCGGCTTCGCAGACGCTGGGGGTCTTGCGGACGGCCTCCATCGGCACCTTCATGTTCGGCAGCCAGTTCAGCGAATCGAAGACGCGGAAAATGTCGATGCCCTGCGCGGAGGATTCCTTGATGAAAGCCTTCACCACGTTATCGGGGTAAGCCGTGTAGCCCACCGCATTGGAGGCGCGCAGCAACATCTGGAAGCAGACGTTGGGGATCGCTTCGCGCAGCCGCCGCAGCCGCTGCCAGGGGTCTTCCAGCAGGAAGCGCATGCTGACGTCGAAGGTGGCCCCGCCCCACATCTCAATCGAGTAGAGATTGTGCAGCCGGTGCGAAACGAAGTTGGCGATCGAGATCAGGTCGTAGGTGCGGACGCGGGTGGCCAGCAGCGATTGGTGCGCGTCGCGGAAGGTGGTGTCGGTCAGCAGCAGGCGCGTCTGCTTGCGGGTCCATTCGGCAAAGCCTTCGGCACCCAGCTTGTCGAGCAGTTGTTTGGTGCCCTCGGGCGGCGGCGTCAGGTCGTGCCGCGGCACCTGGGGCGCTCGCAAGTTGGCCGGGCGTGGCTTGCCGGCCACCTCCGGGTTGCCGTTGACGATCACTTCGCCCAAGTAGGCCAGCAGCCGGGTGGCGCGGTCCCGCCGGATGTTGAAGCGGAACAGCGCGGGCGTTTCGTCAATGAACGACGTGGTCGCATGACCGGCCTGGAACTGCGGGTTGTTGACGACGTTTTCGAGGAACGCGATGTTGGTCTTGACGCCGCGGATACGGAACTCGCGCAAGGCGCGGTCCATCCGCTGGCAGGCGTGCGGAAACTCGCGGCCCCAGGCCGAGACCTTCACGAGCAGCGAATCATAGTAGGGCGTGATCACCGCGCCGCCATAAGCCGATGCGCCATCCAGGCGAATGCCGAAGCCGGCGGGGGAGCGGTAGGTCTGGATGCGACCGTAATCCGGCGTGAAGTTCTGCGACGGATCTTCCGTGGTGACACGGCATTGCAGTGCGAAGCCGTTCAGCGGCACGTGGGCCTGCTGCGGCAGATTCATTTCGGCGTCGTGGAGTGCGTGGCCTTGCGCCACTTGGATTTGGGCGCGCACGATGTCGATGCCGGTCACCATCTCAGTGACGGTGTGCTCCACTTGGACGCGCGGGTTGACTTCAATGAAGTACCAGGAGCCGGTGTCGACGTCGACCAGAAACTCCACCGTGCCGGCGGAATAGTAGTTGGCCGTGCGGGCCAGTTCCACCGCGGCATCGGCCACTTCACGCCGGATGCGGTCGTCCAGATTGACGGCGGGTGCCACTTCCACCACCTTCTGGTGGCGGCGCTGCACGGAGCAGTCGCGCTCATACAGGTGCAGCAGGTTGCCGTGGCGGTCGCCGAGGATCTGTACTTCCACGTGCCGGGCGCGGCGGATGTAGCGTTCCAGGAACACGGCATCATTGCCGAACGCCGCCGCTGCCTCGCGCCGGGCGTCTTCCAGCTTGCCCAAAAATTCGCTTTCGGCATTCACGACGCGCATGCCGCGGCCACCGCCGCCAAAGGCCGCCTTGATGATCAGCGGATAGCCGATCTTTTCGGCGATCTTGAGCGCATCATCAGTGCGGCGCACGGGGTTGGGAGTGCCGGGCACGGTGGGGACACCGGCCTTCTCAGCCAGCTTACGGGCGGCGGTTTTGTCGCCCAGTGAAGCCAGCAAATCGGCGCTGGGGCCGACAAAGGTGATGCCCGCTTTCTCGCAAGCCTTGGGGAGTCCGGCGTTCTCGCTTAGGAAGCCATAGCCGGGGTGGATGAAGTCCACGCCCTTTTCGGCCGCCAGGGCGACGATGCCG
The DNA here is from genome assembly GCA_026394075.1 of Acidobacteriota bacterium. Lineage (GTDB taxonomy): Bacteria > Acidobacteriota > Terriglobia > Bryobacterales > Bryobacteraceae > JAPKYZ01. Next base: position 22,706 of record JAPKYX010000036.1, on the reverse strand, counting down.
TCGATGTCGAGGTAAGCCTCCACCGGCCCTTTGCCATCGCCAATCTGATAAGCTTCGTCAGCCTTGAAACGGTGCAGGCTGAGGCGGTCTTCCTTGGAGTAGACGGCCACCGTCCGCAGACCCAATTCATTGGCCGCCCGGAAGATACGGATGGCGATTTCACCACGGTTCAAAGCCAGCAGTTTTTTCATGGATTCTTTTTAGTGTAGTTTTTGTGGAACCTCTGTGTGTGAACCACGTATCCCTCATGAGGACAGATACACAATGAACCGTCGCTTCTTTTCCGGACTAGCTCTTTCGGCCTTGATGGCTACCAGCGCTTTCGCCTGGGATTCTGATCGCTACAAGGAAGATTTCCGTTTCTCCTACAAGCTGGCCGCCAACGGGCGCGTGTCGCTGGAAGGGTTTAACGGCTCAGTGGACATCACGGGTTGGGACCGGGATGAGGTGGAAGTGACGGGCACTAAGTTTGCATCCTCGGAAGAGATCCTGAAGGCGATCAAGGTGAACATCGCCAATACCGCCGATTCCGTTACCGTGCGGGCTGAGCGGCCCCCGGGAGACCGTGGCTGGTGGAGCATCGGTGGCGGCGGGGTCAAGTTTGTGCTGCGCGTGCCGCGGAAAGTACAGCTCGAGCGGATCGCCAGTTCCAACGGCGGCGTGCGGCTTGAATCGATTGAAGGCAGCGCACGACTGGTCTCTTCCAATGGTGCGATCCGGGTGACCGCCGTGAAGGGCAATCTGGACATCAACACCTCCAATGGTGGAATCGAGCTGAACGACATCAATGGCGGCATGCTACTGCGCACCTCCAACGGCACCATCCGCGCGGAGAACGTCAAGGGTGCTTTTGAGGCCTCAACCTCCAATGGCGCCATCCGCGCCCGCCTGGAAGCCGTGCCCCCGGCGACGCCGATCCGCGCCACTTCTTCCAATGGCACGGTGGAACTGACGCTGCCCAACTTCAAGGACAACGACGTTCGCGTCACGACGTCCAACAGCGCCATCACGCTGCGCCTGCCGGCGGCGGTGAATGCTCAATTGAAGGCGGCCACCTCGAACAGTTCCATCACGACGGACTTTGATGTGAGCATGCGCGGGGCGATCTCGAAGAGCCGGATGGAAGGCCGGATCGGCAATGGTGGCGCACTGCTGGACCTGAACAGCTCCAATGGCGCCATCCGTGTTGTGAAGATGTAGTGATGCAAACTCTGGAACAGGCCGCTGACCTGCAGTCGATCCTGGAACGGCTGGGTCGTCTGCGGTCTGATGCGCGGCCGCGCTGGGGGCGGATGACGGCCGGCGAAATGGTCTGCCATTTGATTGACAGCTATCATGTGATCACCGGCGACAAAGATCAAGAGCCTGGCGCTCTGGGCGCCGATGGAATGGCCTAAGGGCTACGCCACGCGCCCGGAGATCGACCAATCGTTGGGCAACGGCCGCCGGCCCGCGGACTTCGCGCAGGATCGGACCCGCCTGGTGGCAGTGATAGAGCAGGTGGTGAAGCGTCCCCCGCATCTGCCGTGGGCCCCGCACCCCGGCTTTGGCCCCCTGACCACCCGGGAAGTGATGCGGTGGGGCTACCTGCACGCCGACCATCACTTGCGCCAGTTTGGGGTCTAGCGCCTGCTTGTTTGGTGGCGGTCTTGGTGCAACCGAGGCCCAACCGAGGCACAATGTCCCTTCGCCCAGCCCCATAAGTCAGCTTCGGGCTTATTCGCAAGTATGAAAAAGCCCCAAGCTGACGCATGGGGCTGGGCGTTCGAGGCAACAAAAGCCACGGCCCCAGGCTGGTTGATCCAGCACTGGGGCCGTGGCTTTACGGAAAAGTTCTGACTACCGGCTGTTAGCTGGCCATCCGGCGGCGGATGAGGGCCAGAACAGCCAAGCCGCTACCGGCGAGCATCAGGCCCATCGGCTCAGGAACGGCAGCCGGGACGGTGTTTCGGACGCCGGAAATCTGGCTGGAGCCAATCACTTTCTTGCCGGTATCGGGGTCGATCGCACCACCCAACGGACCACCGTAGAGTTCCAGCGTGTTGCGGACGTCCACGCGGAAGGTGGGCTGGTCGAAGGTGATGGCCGCTTTCGTCTTCACTTCCTTGGTGGACTTGGTGTAGATGTAGGTTTCCAGAGCCAGCACTTCCTTCTCTTCACCCGACAGCACATCCACACAACCCTTGCTACCACCGAAGTAGCCACCCACGCAGAGTTGCGTCTTGTAGTTGGCATAGCCCGGGAACACTGGAGTCTCGGCAAACATCTCTGTCTCGTAGCCGGGGATGACGGAGGGCGGCGGATCGATCGTGTACTCGAAGATGAAAATCAGCTTCTGGCCAGCGCCCACTTCAAACTTGTTCGAGAAAAAGCCGAGCGCGTCACCGATCTTGGTCGGGGCGGTCACGGTAATGTCGGAAGCCTTCGGCTTGGTGGGGAGAGAAGCACCCGCGTCTGCGGAAGAGAGCACCTGAAATTTAGAGTATTGAATGGTGACATCGTACTGGTCACCTCCAAAAGTGACCTTTGCAAAGGAGCACCCATCGTCACCGTAGCCCTGATAGACCGTCAACGCGACGCCAGTGGCGCAGGCAGGCAGGGCGTTGCCGCTGAGGGTCGTGGCAAAAGAAGCAGTTAAGACCAATGACTGTAATACAACCAGGTTAAGTATGGTTTTCATTTTTTGTTTTCCTCCAATCCAACTTTGGTCAGCATAACACGCCATCTGGCGAAAACAAGCCCCCTAGAGTCAGCGGTATTTCACCTGAGATACCACGCCTCGTCCGGCAGCCAGCAAATGCGCGGCATCAATGCCCAGCGTAACGTAACGTACTCCGGAATCGATCCAGCGCCGGGCAATCTCAGGCGTGTCAGCGTACGTACCAATTACACGACCGGCCCCCGCTTGCCGCACCGCCTCCAGGATCGCATTTTCTACTTTTTTGTCAGCAACTTGGCCCGGAATGCCCAGAGCCTGCGAAAGATCATACGGCCCCAGAAACGCCACGTCAATCCCGTCGAGCGCCAAAATTTCTTCTAGATCCGTGACTCCGCCGCGGCCTTCGATATGAACCACCACTGAAACCTCCTGGTTCGTTCGTTCCAGGTACTCACTAGTGGGAAAGGACCGGTACCGGGCGCTGCGGACATAGGGCTGAAGACCGCGTTCGCCATGAGGAAAGAACCGCGCCGATCGCGCCGCGGTGCGCGCCAAGGCAGTGGATTCGATCTGAGGGACGTGCACCCCGGCCGCCCCCCAATCGAGCGGCAGCCGGATGGCGACCGGGTCACACTGCGGCACGCGGACCATCGCCGTCAACCCCACCCCCTCCGCCGCGCGGATCATCTGCTCAGTGGTTTCCGGATTGATGGCACCGTGTTCGTTGTCGATGACGACAAAGTCAAAGCCGCTCAGGCCCAGGATCTCCACCACCTGGGGCGAGGGAATCTGGACAAAAGTTCCGAGGACATATGGCTGCGAGGCCAGCCGGCTCTTGAGGGAAACCATGGTTAGGGCAGCTCCTTGACAGCCAGATTCCGGTAACGGTGAAAGCCGCCCGCCTTCCAGCGTTCGTTCTTCGACCCCGGCACGCTGCGGTGGGCCTGCAGGGCGATCATGCCGCTGGTCGCGCCGCCGGGCAGGTAGTTGGCTTTTGCCGTCCAATCGGTGACCTTGACGCCGTTCATCCACACCTGAATGTGCGGCACGGCGCCTTCAATGCGGGCACGGATGGAGTTCCAATCGTCCTCCTTCCAGTTCCGCCGCCAGTCCTTGTCGATGCGGCCTTCCGATGGCTCCTCTTTGTTCAGCGCCTCCAGCTTCTCGCCATAAATGCCACTGACGTTGCCGCCTTCCAGGTAATCGAGCAGCACCTGATAGGCTTCGCCCTTTTCGGTGGAGCGCAGGAACAAGCCGCCGTCGCACCCGAAATCGGGCTTGATCTCGACGTAGACCTCAAAGTTCTTGTAGCTCTTGTTGGTGAGCAGAATGCCGCCGTTGCCCGCGGGTTCCTGAGTGACCGTCAGCACGGCGGGCGCGCCCTTGGGCTGCTCCAGCTTCCAGGCCTTGGTGTTGCCGTGGTGGTTCACTTCGCTGACGTGGAAGGCGGCCACGGGATTGGGGCCCTTGAGCAGTGGGGTGAAGCCAGCGGGCACCTGAGCCACCAGTGGTGCGGCGAGGCAAAGGATCAGATTGCGCATTTGGTGATGAGTATATGTCTTTGAGCGGCGGTACAACACGCCTAACCACCCAGCAGCGCCACCAACTCTGCATTCACCGCGACCGGCAAACCATAGCGTCGCCCGAGCGCCACCACCATCCCATTCAGTGCTTCGATTTCAAGCGGCCGCCCGCGTTCCCGATCTTGCAGCATCGAGGTCCGCGTACCGGTCGGATAGGACCCGAGCATCTCCAGCACCCGCGCGCCCTCTTCATCCGCCAGCCGCGCGCCATCGGCCTGTGCGACGGGCAAGGCCTCCGCCAGGATGCGGCGCGCCCAGTCACGGTAGTGCGGTTCGGCCAGAATCTCTAGTCCTCGCCCGGTGAGCGCGGTGAGCGGGTTCGAGACACAGTTATGCAGCATCTTGCGCCACGCAGCGGTGTGGAAGTCAGGCTCCTCAAAGACCGACAGGGCCGTGGCGGCGAACAGCTGCACAAACGCGGCAGCGCCACCACCGGCCGGTACCGTAAAGTGCGCGCGCGGCGGCTGGAACGCCCGCAGCCAGCCATTCTGCGGTTCCACATAGACGTAGGACAGCACCGGGATCGCTGGGTATGGCATTACCCGTTGCTCATGATGGACCCCGTTCTGGATGACAGCGACGGGCTGCCCAGCGGAGCAGAGCTTTTCGAGCCACAACCGCGCGCTGGGCGTGTCCTGCGCCTTGACGGTGAGCAGGGCCAGATCAGCCGGTGGTGGCGAATCGAGAAAGTACTGGATTTCAAAAGGCTCAAAGCCTTCGACGCGCACGGCCTCCGGGGGCCGGCGGACACAAAAGAACACGTCATGGCCGGCGGCACGCAAGTGAGCAGCCAAAAACATCCCCAAATTTCCGGCGCCGATGATGGCGATGCGAGACATGCGCTGATTCTTGAGTTTAGGGGATGGCGGACGGGGCAGGGGCGCCTAATGTTTGGCTGAGTTGATTGCTCGATCGTAGAGCCGGGCAGCCTTTGCTGGCCCGCTCCAGTTAGCATCAAGGGAGATCGGTCCGGCGAGAATTGAGGAGGCGTACCATGTCCGCGATCACCATTGACAACACCCTCGAAGCCAAGGCGCACGAACTCGTGAGTCAGTTGGGCTAGGCGAAGTTGGCGGCGGTCGTCCAGTTGCTGGAGGTGATGGTGGAGGGTGAGGACGAACCACTCTCCGAGTCGGATCGGCAGGCGGTCCTCCGCTCGCAAGCATACTTCGCCGAGGGCGGCGAGGGGATTCCGTTCGAGCAAGTGGATGCCGAATGTGGCTTCACGATGGACGAGATCACCGGCGGTTCGCGCCCGGCCTAGCAGGCGGCATGAAGAAGATCCGGTTCCAGCCGAATGTGCCAGCCGAGGTACGCGCTATCAACCAACGCGAGGCGATGGGCATTCTACAAGGCATCCATCGCTATGCCGCGACTGGGGCCGGGCGCGTCAAGCCACTCAGTGGCGAGTTTGAAGGGCTACTCCGGGCTCCGTGTAGGGGATCACCGGGTCCTGTTTGAAGAGACGGCTGAGACCATCACGATCCACCGCGTTGGTGCCCGGCGGGACGTCTATCGTTAGCCACTGCGGCACAGAGAAGCAGACGTCGCGCGAGCGGACCTACTTCCCCCGCAACTCCCGCCGCAAGAATTTCCCCGTCGCCGTCTTGGGCGGTTGTCAACTCAGACCGAGGCACGAAGAACGCTGATCAAAGCCGAGAGCGCGGGCGGTTGCTGTCGCCGATTTGGGTAGTACAAAAAGAAGCCTGGATAAGGCTGGCACCACGGTTCAAGCACGCGGACGAGCAAACCAGTGTCAAGCTGCGACAACACCGTCCAAAGCAGCGCGAAGCACCAGTGCCACATCATCCACAATGAGTGGCCCATGCACCGTTACGGACATGGATTTCTTACCTTTCTGAAACTCCCATCGGTACACGCCCGCACTTCCGTGCCGAAAGTTGATGCACCGGTGTTGTAGGAGATCACGTGGCGACTTTGGCTTTGGATGTAACGCGATATATCCGGGTGAGCCCACGATCACCGGTTGGTGATCTGGGCCCACCCGCACTGCGATCATGTCCTTCTCGATGTATTCTCCCAGGTGAATGCCGGCGTCGAATCCTCCAGCAACGATGTCCATTCGGCTATCGTCGGTGGTGACGTCCAGAAGGATTTCCGGGTACTCCTGAGCAAACTGCCCCAGTTTCGGGCCAAGTACAGATTCCATCGCAAAACGCGGCAGGAGCAATCGTATTCGTCCCGCCGGTCTGTCACGAAGTCCCGAGAGTTCCTCCAGCGCTTGCCCCACCTCCGTCAGAGCAGGCCGAAGGCGTGCCAGCAGTTGTTCTCCAGCCTCTGTCGGCGTGACGCTTCTGGTCGTTCTCGAGAGCAGGCGAACGCCAAGGCGTTCCTCCAGGCTACGGATGGCATGGCTCATTGCCGACGGAGAAACTCCAAGCCGCTTTGCCGCGCCGGTGAAGCTCCTTTCCTCGGCCACTGTCACGAAACCAGCGAGGATGCTCAGATCTTCACGCGCCATTTATGAAGTTTACTCATAACTCTATTGCATTCGAACGGCCTACTCAACAGTATTCACGGGGAGTACTCTGAGAGTGGAGACGGAGACAAGCTGCCAAACCCTGTGGACATCCGCCAATCAAGGAACACGACATGAAGCTACTTACGACTCGTCGGCTCGTTGTTTCCATGCTCACGGCGGCGAGCGCCCAACCGTATCAACTAAAAGGAAAACCCATGCGGAACATGAAAATAGCTCGTCGCGGCACGCAATCATTGAGCCAAGGGCTGCCCGAATACTTCTCCGGGTCCGTGCGCATTGACCCGCTTTTCTCCGCTGTCGAACCCTCCCGGGCGGATGGAGCCCGCGTTACCTTTGAACCCGGCGCGAGGACGGCCTGGCATACGCACCCTCTCGGTCAAACGCTGATTGTGACCGCCGGCACTGGCTGGGTGCAGCAGGAAGGTGGCCCCGTCGAGGAAATTCGGGAAGGCGACGTCGTCCAGATTCCCCCAGGTGTCAAGCATTGGCACGGCGCCACGGCCACCACTCGCATGACGCACATCGCCATTCACGAGCAGCTCAACGGGAAAGTGGTCGAGTGGATGGAAAAGGTAAGCGACGCACAGTACCGGCGCCCCTAAACAACGACAGCCGGAAAAAAGGGAGAGATTCATGCGAGGCACAGTTCTGTATGGCCCCCGCGACATTCGCTCCGAGGAGCGGCCCGAGCCGAAGATCATTCAACCGACCGATGCCATTATCAGCATTGCCGCCACCTGCGTCTGCGGATCGGACCTTTGGCCTTATCGCGGCATCAATCCGTTCACGGAACCGACCCCGATGGGTCACGAGTACTGCGGCGTGGTTGAGGATGTCGGCGCTGCTGTTAAAAGTATCAAGCGCGGTCAATTCGTCATCGGTTCTTTTGCGACTTCGGACAACACCTGCGCTGTCTGTCAGCACGGGTATCAGTCCTCCTGCCAACAACGCGAGTTCATGAATAGTGCCCAGGCGACCATGCTGCGGGTCCCACTGGCTGACGGCACGCTGGTGCCAACGCCCGGTCATCCCTCCGCTGGCCTGATCCCAAGTCTCCTGGCGACTTCCGACGTGTTGGGTACGGGTTGGTTTGCGGCTGATGCGGCCAATGTGAAGCCTGGCAGCACCGTTGTTGTCGTCGGAGATGGAGCGGTTGGCCTACTGGGTGTGCTCTCCGCAAAGCACATGGGGGCTGAGCGGATTATCGCCATGAGCCGTCATGAGGCACGGCAGAAACTCGCCCTCGAGTTCGGCGCGACGGACATCGTAACCGAGCGTGGTGACGAGGGGATCGCCCACATCAAGGAGTTGACCAAAGGTGAAGGTGCTGATTCCGTGCTGGAATGTGTCGGCACGCAGGAGTCAATGAGTCAGTCGATTCAATCGGCCCGGCCTGGCGGGTTCGTGTCCTGCGTCGGTGTTCCGCATGGGGTGGAACTGAACGGGGAACAACTGTTCTACACTCACGTTCACCTGCATGGTGGCCCTGCCCCGGTCCGCCGGTATCTGCCCATGCTGATTGACCTCGTACTCAACGGGGAGATCAACCCCGGCAAGGTGTTCGATCTCACCTTGCCTTTAGCGCGAGTGGCGGAAGGGTACCGCGCAATGGACGAGCGCCGCGCAATCAAGGCGTTGCTGGTCCCCTAAGCAGGCTGCGGAACAACGGTCTTTGGGGGAGCAAATCCGTATGCCGGATCGAAGGCATGTCGGCTCGCTTATCGCTAGCACGGAAGGCACACCGTAGCCTGCCTACGCGTGCGGCCTTACTTCCCCCGCAACTCCCGCCGCAAGAACTTGCCCGTTGGCGTCTTCGGCAGAGCTTCCAGAAACTCGATCATGCGGGGCGATTTGTAGTTGGCCATTCGGTCACGGCAGAACTCGATCAGCTCGGCTTCGGTGGCCATCACGCCGTCACGCAAGGCGACGAAGGCTTTCACTGTCTCCCCGCGATAGTCGTCCGCTACTCCGACCACCGCCGCTTCTTTCACGGCGGGGTGTTGGTAGAGGACGTCTTCTACTTCGCGCGGGTAGACCTTGAAGCCGCTGGCGTTGATCATGTCTTTCTTTCGGTCCACGATGTAGAACCAGCCGTCCGCGTCCGCCGTGGCGACGTCGCCTGTGAGGAACCAGCCGTCGTGGAAGGTGGCGGCGGTGGCTTCGGGTTTGTTCCAGTAGCCCTCAAAAACGTTCGGGCCGCGCAGGGCGAGTTCACCGGGTTCGCCGTGGGGCAGTGGGCGCGAGGCATCGGTCGAATCCACCACCTTGCCTTCGCACTCTGGGATGATACGGCCGATGGCGAGCGCGCCGTGCACGGGGTCCACCGGTCCGCGCGCCCCGAGAGGCGTGATGGTGGCCGGGGAGTTCGATTCCGTCAGGCCATAGGTGTTGTGGATGTAGGCACCGAGCTCGCTTTCAAAGCGCTCGACGAAAGCGGGGGAGACCGGGGCGCCACCGGTGAAGCATTTGGTCATGGAGCGGAAGCGGTCGCGCGAGGCCGTGGGGTGGTTGAGCAGGGCGATGTAGGCCGTGATGGCGGCGACCGTGAAGGTGGGCCGCCAGCGTTCGATCATCTGCCAGCAGCGCTCCGGATCAAAGCGGTGGAACAGCACCAGCGGTGCACCCGTGCGCGCGGAGAGAGCCATGTGCGCCACCAGGCCGGTGACGTGGAACAGCGGTGCGACGCCCAGGATCGTGTCTTCGTTCGACACTTGGCAGACCTGCTCAAACACGCCCGAAGTGAAGACCATCGACGCATGGGAGCACATCGCGCCCTTGGGCTGCCCGGTGGTGCCGGAGGTGTAGACCAGATAGGCCAGCTGATGCGGTGCCTCATCGACGGCCTGCGGCGCGGCATCAAGTGACACATCTTCGGCGCGCACCAGGGCGCGCGCGCCGGAGTCCTGCATGGCGTAGGCGACCTCACGCTCCTTGAACATCGGGCTGACCGGCACGACGATGGCTCCGCGCTTCCAGGCGGCGTACTGGGCGATGAGGAACTCCGGGTCATTCTGCATCTGCAGCGCAACGCGGTCACCAGGGCCCACGCCTTGCGCCGCCAGCTGAGTCGCGAAGCAGGCGGCGCGGTGGTTTAGCTCGCCCCACGTGAGCGTGCTTTCGAAGTGATGGATCGCGGGCGAGGCGGCGCGGGCAGCGGCCGCGGCGTGGAATTGGTCGAGCAGAGTAAGCGCAGGCATGGGCAACACCGCCGCAGCGGACGGCGCACCAGAATTATATGTGGCGCGCTGTGGCCGCTGCGGAACGCGCTTAGGCGGTGGCCTTCAGAATCTGGGCGACGGAGCGGAGGCTGGATTCGATTGCGCCCTGGATCCACCCGTTGCGCGAGGAGCAATGTTCCCCGGCAAACAGGACTCGGCCTTCAGTGGCCATGGCGGCGGGCAGCATCGTATGCATCGTGCCCGCGTCCGCAATAGCGTAGGCACCGCGCGCGTAAGGCTGCTCATCCCACACCCAGCTATGGCCCAATTCAAAGTTGTCCTGGCAGCCGGGATGGATCTGGTCAAAATAGGCGGTCATCTTCTGGATGCGCTCCTGGGGGCTTTGGGCGGCGATGCGATGGGCCAGCTCCTGATAGGTATAGGCCACCAGTAAGCCGCGGGGCCCGGGCTGATCCCAGGTGGGATGCCAGACTTCCATTGGCCGGTCCACGCGGGCAAAGCCGGTGTTGCCTTGCGCATTCCAAACACGGCGCTTGGTTTGGACATAGACGCGGCTGACGGCGCCGTACTTCATTTCGCGGATCGCCCGCTGCTTCGCCTCTGAGAAACCCGGCGTGACCTCAATGTGGCGCAACACGGTGAAGGGCAGCGTGGTAATCAAGTAGTCGCCTGTCACGATCTGCTGGCGCCCGCCCTGTTCCACGGTCACCTCCACGTTCTGGGCGGTGGGTTGAATCTTTGCGACGCGCGCGCCGTAGGTGATGACGCCCGAAAGCTTTGCCGCCAGCGCCAGGGGCAGCCGGTCATTGCCGCCCGGGATCTTGTAGAGCTGAGGCACTTCGTGGCTGGCGAGATCGCGCAGGAAGTCGAGCGCGGAATCGGTCTCGAAGCCGCAGGAGATCAAGGCGATGGCCGAATCGGACGCGCCCTTGGCTTTCAGAAAGTCGGCGATGGTGACGCTGCCGTAGCGCTTCAACGAGTCTTGCGGCCAGTTGGCCGCCGCCGCTTGGCCACATTCCCTCACCCCGTCGGCCAGGTAGAGATGGCCAAGCCCATCGAGACCCGCCTGCTGCTCCCGCGAGGTCAGGTTCAAACCGAACTTGGTGAGGTCCAGCGGCTTGCCCGGTTGGGCCACCTCGCGATGGCCGCCCATGTAGACAACATCAGTGTTGGGCGACGGGTAGAACGGCTTGAGCGGCAGGCCCAGCATGCGGACATACTTCAGCGTCAGATCGTGCGTGTTGGGGATGCGGCCCGCGCCCGCTTCGGCGTGCAGGCCATCCGAGAAAGGCGTCCGCAGCGTATGCACCCGCCCGCCACTGCGCGGAGATGCTTCCAGCACCAGTACCTCATACCCGGCTTGCCGCAGCTCCCAGGCGGCCACCAGACCAGCCATGCCCGCTCCGGCAATCAGCACTCGCCCGGGCTTGGCGGCCCGCGCCGGAAGGCATCCGGCAGCGGCACCCAAGGCGGCGGATCGAAGGAATTGGCGGCGGTCCATATGGCGAGTGTCCCACGGGCCCGACCTCGAGTCCTGAGGGCTAAGATGGACCAGAGGACGGAGATTCAACAGATGCCCTTACCCGAACCATGGCTCCGCGGAACGCGGCCCCATCCCCATCCGATCCTCCGCGCCGTCCTGCATAGCTTTGAGCAAGTCAGCGAAGATCTGGCGATGCATACCGCAGGCCTGACCGACCAGCAGACGTGGCGCAGCTATGGTGCTGTGGCGCCGCTGGGCTATCAACTGCGGCACATCGCGGGCAGTGTGGACCGGCTGACCACCTACGCTGCCGGTGAAGCGCTGACCGAGGTCCAGTTGGCGGCCGGAAGGCTGGAGGCGGTGCCCGGGGCTAGCCTGGAAGAACTGCTGCAGCAGGTGGAAGCGGCACTGGCCGAAGCGAGCGAGCGCTTGGGGAAGCTCGATCTATCTGACCTTGACGCGCCGCGCTTTGTCGGCCGGCAGCGGCTGCCGACGACGCTGGGCGGCCTGCTGCTGCATCTGGCGGAGCACACGCAGCGGCATCTGGGAGAAGCCATCATCACTGCCAAGCTCGCGCGGGCGTAAACTGGTCTTCGATGAATCGCCGACACTTTCTTTCAGCCGCGTCTGCTGCCGCTGCCGCGATGCCCGTTCTCTCCGCCAAGCCGTTTTCGAAACCGCTCGGCATCCAGCTCTATACGGCCCGCTCCACCTGGCCCAAGGATCCGGAGGGCGTGCTGAAGCGCGTGGCCGACATCGGCTACAAAGAGGTGGAGCTCTACGCCGCCGATCAGATTGAGAAGCTGGGGCCGACGCTGAAGAAGCTGGGCCTGGCGCCGACGAGCATGCACATTGCCGACGCGATCTCGCTGGCCGATGACGACACCAAGTTCAAGCAGACGCTGGACCAGGCGGTGGCGGCGGGCATCAAGTATGGCGGCGTACCGTACGTGGCCCCGAATGCGCGCGGCCCCAAGGGTGGCCCGGAGCTGGGCGAGTTCTGGAAGAAGTGGTCGGCGAAGATGAACCGCGCGGCCGCCACGGCCAACAAGGCGGGCGTGACGTTCTTCTATCACCACCATGCGTTTGAGTTCGCAGGCACGGTGGGTGAGCGGCCCATCGACTTCATGAAGAAGGAACTGGACCCCAAGCTGGTGAAGCTGGAGCTCGACATCTTCTGGGTGGCCGCTGCCGGGGTGGACCCGCTGGCGGTGATGAAGGAATGGAAGGGCCGCGTGGCGCTGATGCACTTGAAAGACAAGTCGTCATCGATGGCCCCGATCGCGACGGAATCCCAGGCCAAGCCCAGTGACTTTAAGGAAGTGGGCAACGGTTCGCTCGACTTCAAGGCCATCCTGAACACCGCACTTTCCACCGGCGTGCAGAAGTTCTACGTCGAGCAGGACCAGTGCCCGGGCGACCCCGTGGACAGCCTGAAAATCAGCTTTGACAACTTGAAGAAGGTCAGCTTGTAGCCCGCAGTTGTCGACCACTCGTCCGCTATGGAGTTTGCGTTGGACATCACGTTTCCCGGGGTACCGCTCACTGGAGCAGAGAGCGGTATCGAACACTTCACAACCCCGGACGAGAGAAACCTTCGCTTCGGAATGACCATTCAGTCACTTCAGGCCCCCTATTTGGCGCTTGATGTGACTTTGCCTTCAGCTGTTCCCAAGCAGCTGGCAGATCGTATTGCGGTTTCACGACGTCTCGGCATACAGGCATATTTCTGCTACGAATTTCACGCAGTATCGATGTTCTGGTCGATCACCAGCATTGAGATGGCGTTGAAGTTAAAGTTTCAGGAATGCAATCCCGGGCCATTTGAGCTAGCTAAGGGTACGAGAGTCTGTTCAGTTGAAGCCCACAACCTTGAGCGTCATTTGAAGAGGCAGTGGCGAATCCAGGGATTGCCAACTTTCGATGGAAGCTTCAAATCCATTCTGAAATGGGCCTTTGATTCAGGGCATCTTCCAGATGACCTTCCGATACCTCTTCAAGAGGTCAGAGGACAATTCGATCAGTTTTTCCTGTTCGAAGTCTTGCACGGAGAGGGGGAGAAGGACGGCAGACTACCGGCAAATCCGACGTTGGAAGAAATCACAGGTTACTGGGAGAGCCTCTCGGAAACGGAGCGTAAACGCGAGTGTTTCGGACGCCAACCTTCGTCGGTTCTGGCTAATGGGCTTCCGCGCTTGAGGAACAATCTAGCGCATCCCCGGCTAGCCAACATAATTGTCACGCCCAGAAGTGCCGTTACGGCGTACTCGCTACTAGTGGATATTGCGAGGCGGCTTTGGCCAGCATCTTCGCAAGATTCCATTGAGGATTCTAGGCAAATTCATCCTTAGGCCAGCAGCTTCTGCACCACACTGCCGTGCACGTCCGTTAGCCGGAAGTCGCGGCCTTGGAAGCGGTAGGTGAGTTTGGTGTGATCAAAGCCCAACAGGTGCAGGATAGTGCCGTGCAGGTCGTGCACGTGCACTTTGTCTTTGGTGACGTTGAAGCCCAATTCGTCCGATTCACCCAAGACTAAGCCGGGCTTGGTGCCGCCGCCGGCCAGCCACATGGTGAATGCATTGGGGTGGTGATCGCGGCCGTCCGCTTTCTCACCAGGTGTCCCCTGCACCATCGGCGTGCGGCCAAATTCCCCGCCCCAGACCACCAGCGTGTCTTCGAGCATGCCGCGCTGCTTGAGATCCTTCACCAAGGCCGCGCAGGCTTGGTCGGTCTCCTTGCAGTTCACCTGGATGTCCTTGGTCAGGTTGCCGTGTTGATCCCAGGCTTCGTGGTAGATCTGGACGAAGCGGACGCCGCGCTCGACCAGGCGGCGTGACAGCAGACAGGTGGCGGCAAAGCTCGGCTTGCCGGGCTCGACGCCATACATGTCGAGCACGCTCTTGGGCTCCTTCGACAGGTCCATCAGCTCCGGTGCGGAGGACTGCATGCGGAAGGCCATCTCGAAGGAGTTGATGCGGGTGGCAATTTCGGGGTCGCCGGTCGCGTCCAGGCGCATTTTGTTGAGGCGGCTGACGGTGTCCAGCGTTTCACGCTGTAGCTGGTTGTCAACGCCTTCCGGGTTTGACAGATAGAGCACCGGGTCACCCGTGGAGCGGAATTGCACCCCCTGATAGACCGTGGGCAAGAAGCCGGAACCCCAGCAACTGTTGCCACCGCTGGGCCCTTTTTTGCCGGTCGAAAACACAACAAAGGCGGGCAGATCTTTTGATTCGCTACCCAGGCCGTAGGTGGTCCAGGCGCCGATCGAAGGGCGGCCGAAGATCTGCGCGCCGGTGTTCATCATCAACTGGCCCGGCGCGTGATTGAACGCATCGGTGACCATCGATTTGACGATGGTGACGTCGTCGACCACGGTCTTGAAGTGCGGCAGCAGTTCCGAGATTAACGTGCCGTTCTGCCCGGCGGGGGCGAACTTGAACTTCGGGCCCAGCAGGGTGGAATTGGGGTTGATGAAGGCCGCGCGGTAGCCCTTCAGCAGGTCGGCGGGAGGCAGGGTGCCGGAGAATTTTTCGAGCTGAGGCTTGTAGTCGAACAGCTCCAGATGGCTGGGCGCTCCGGCCATGAACAGGAAGATGACGTTCTTGGCTTTGGGTTTGTGATGCGGCTGCTTGGGGGCCAGCGGATCGGTGGCCGCGGCCATCAGTTGCTGGAATGCCAGCGCGCCCATGCCGACGCCACACTCATTGATGAACCAGCGGCGCGATAGAGCATTGCCGCGGAGTTGGGAAAGTGGTGGTTGCTTCATGGGTGGCTCTAGTTCTTGGTGATCGTCTCGTCCAGGTTCAACAGCACGCGGGCCAGCGCGGTCCAGGCCGCTTGCTCACCGCGGGTCTTTTGTTTGTTCAGGAATGACAGCAGCTCATCGCGCTCAGCGGCATCGGGGGCGCGCGACACGCAGCGGCGGAAGGCAAACGTGAGGCGTTCGCTATCGGTCTTGCCGCCCTCTTTCAGGGTCTTTTTCAGGGTCTTGTCGGCCAGGGCTTTGGCGAGTTCGACAAACAGCGGCTCATTCAACGTGGTCAGCGCCTGGAGCGGCGTATTGGAGCGGGACCGGCGCACGCAGCTGATGTCGCCGTTGGGGGCGTCGAAGTTGGTCAGCATCGGATAGGGGACGCTGCGGTAACGGAACGTGTAGAGCGCGCGGCGGTAACGGCTGCCGTCCTTGGCTTCGCTCCAGATCTTGGGGCCGTAGCTGGAGGGCGGCTGGAACAGGAAGTCCGGCGCGGGCGGGTAGACGCTGGGGCCGCCCACTTGGGCATTCAGGCGGCCACTGGCGGCCAGCGCGATGTCGCGCACAATTTCACCTTCGACGCGAAGACGGGCGCCACGCGCGAGCAGGCGATTGTAAGGGTCTTTCGCCAGCAGCTCCGGCGTGACGGTGGAGGACTGTTTATAGGTGGCGGAGGTGACGATTGCGCGGTGGAGCTTCTTGACGCTCCAGCCTTGGTCCATCAGTTCGACGGCCAGCCAGTCCAGCAGTTCAGGATGCGAGGGGGTCTCGGCCTGCTTACCCAGGTCCTCGCTGGTGGCCACTAAGCCGGTGCCGAAGTACGACTGCCAGACGCGGTTGACGATGGAGCGCGCGGTGGTGGGCGCTTGGCGATCAGTCATCCAGCGGGCGAGGGTCAGGCGATTGGTGGCGGCACCAGCGGGCAGCGGATTCAGGAAGGATGGCACGCCCGGCGTGACCGTCTTGCCCGGCTTCAGGAAGTCGCCGCGCATCAGCAGGTGCGTTTCACGACCGCCTTCACGGCTCTGCAGGACCATCTGTGAAGTACCTTCCGGGTGCGCAGCCCACAGTGCGGCCAGCTCATCGTTCTGGGCTTTCCATTCGGGCACCGTGGTGCGGAAGTTCGAAAACGTGAGCGCCGGGACAGCTTCACCAGATGGTGCGGAGGCCACGGAGAGACGGAAGCGTCCGAGGTTGTGGTTCTGGTTGTCGTCCGAGTTCCAGCCGCCGTGGTTCTGCTTCAGATAGACATGCAACACGGTGCCTTCGTCAAAGCCAACCGGCTTCTCGAAGACAAAGACGGCCTGCCGCGGCTGATTGCGGGTGCCGGCACCGGAATCGATGCCCCAGGCGGTGTTGGCGTCGCCATCGATGGCAAAGTCAATCGGCCCAGTCACGCGCAGCCCTTGCTTCTGGGCGTCGCTCTTGTCGTGATACATCGGCTCCAGCGGCGTTTTCGGCAGGTTGACGTCGGCGCTGGCGCGGACGATTTTGACCTTCTCTTTCTTGTCGGGCGCATTGGCCGCGGCTACTTCCACTTCGAACTCGGTCAGCGCCGCCGTACCTTTGGGGGACCGGCCGGGCCCGCCCATAGGCAGATCGGGGTCCATCAGCAGTTCCAGACGAATCGCACCAACCTGCTTCAGGTCAGTCTTCAGCGTCAGGTGCGCCCGGTGCTTGGTGGGCGCGTAACCGGCCTGCAGCATGCCTTTGTCCGGCATTCCGATGTAGCGTGCGCCGCCGGTGGAGATGTCTTCCACTTCCGGCTTCACCACCGTCCAGGTGGGCTGCGCAGCCAGGAGCCCATCTTTCCAGGCGTTGAAGCGCTTCTCCCAGTCGGCATTGCGGTGCTTCAACTCGTCTTCCACTTCGCGCGTGCGGCGGAAGATCTCGGCGCGCTTCATCTCCTCGGCAGGCGTAAAGACGCGGATGGAGCCTTCATGCGAATCGTTCAGGAAGGCGAATAGCTGGTAATACTCTTCCTGCTTCAACGGGTCGAACTTATGGTTGTGACATTGGGCGCATTGGATGGTGACACCGAGCATTGATTTGCCCACCGCGTCCATGCGGTCAAACATGCTCTCCATGCGGAACTGCTCGGGGTCGATGCCGCCTTCTTCGTTCACCATCGAGTTGCGCAGGAAGCCGGTGGCGACACGCTGATCCTGCGTGGCGTTGGGCAGCAGATCACCGGCCAGTTGCTCAGTGATGAACTGGTTGTAGGGCAGGTCGCGATTCAAGGCGTTGATCACCCAATCGCGATAGAACCAGACATTGCGTTGCTTGTCTTTCTCAAAGCCATCGGAATCGGCATAGCGGGCCGCGTCCAGCCAGTGGCGCGCCCAGCGTTCGCCGTAGTGCGGGGAGGCGAGCAAGCGGTCGACAGCCTTCTCATAGGCGCGCGGCGATTTGTCGGCCACAAATTGATCCACTTCCTGCGGCGTGGGCGGCAGGCCCGTCAGGTCCAAGGCGAGGCGGCGCAGCAGCGTCACTTTGTCGGCTTCGGGCGATGCTTTCAAGCCTTCACGCTCCAGCTTGGCTTGGATAAAGCGGTCGATCGGGTGGGCGGCTTTGCCCGCCGGCAAGGCTGATTTCACTGGGGGCACGAAGGCCCAGTGCTTCTTCACCGCGGCGTCCACCGAAAGTTCGTCCGGCCAGTTGGCGCCCTGGTCGATCCAGCGCTTGATCATGTCGATTTCAGCGGCCGGCAGCGGCTTGCCGCCCATGGGCATGCGGGCTTGATCGCCCAAGCCGGCGACACGTTGGTACAAGCTGCTTTCGGCCGATTGTCCGGCATGGAGCGTGCGGGCGGCTACCGATTTAGAATCGAGCCGCAGATTGCCCAGCTGCGCTTTCGCGCCGTGGCAACCGTTGCAAGCGCGGTTGAAGATCGGCTGTACGTCACGGGCAAAATCGACACGGTCCTGCGCCTCAAGGGCGGCCAGCGGAAGGAATAACAAGGTCCAACGCATCACCCCTAATCTACACCCGCTGGTTTCTGAAAAGGGACCGCCCCCAAGTGGCTGTCACTGGTGGCTGTCCTGTTGTGGCGGCGAGGCTGATAAACTTCCGTTGATGAAAATTCTTGCTCTCCTGGCGGTCGCCCTACTCGCCGCAGCCCAGCAGACTCCGCCCAAGCGTCCCGGATACAAGGACACACCGCCGATTCCGGAACAGAAGTGGCTGGTCCACGATCAGGACCGCCCCTATCCGCGCCAGATCACGCCCGGCGCCACGCCCGGCGCTGCGCCGTCTGACGCCATTGTGCTGTTTGATGGCAAGAATCTGGATGCGTTCCAGTCGCGCAAGGGCGCGGCCGGTTGGAAGGTAGAGAACGGCTATTTGGAGGTGGTGCCGAAAGGGGGTGCGATCTTCACCAAGGAAGCGTTTGGCGACATGCAACTGCACGTTGAATGGGCTTCCCCCGCCCAGGTGTTGAGCCGAGACCAGGATCGTGGCAACTCCGGCATCGAGATCATGGGCCGGTATGAGATCCAGGTGCTGGATAGCTGGGACAACCCCACGTATGCTGACGGCCAGGCGGGCTCGATTTATGGCCAGTGGGCTCCGCTGGTGAACGCCGTGCGCAAGCCGGGCGAATGGCAGACCTACGACATCATCTTTGAAGCGCCCAAGTTTGAGGGTGAGAAACTCATCAAGAACCCCTACGTCACAGTGATCCATAATGGCGTGCTGCTGCATCACCGGCAGAAGATCGTGGCTCCCGTTGCCCATCGTGCCGTGCGCCCCTTCGCCGCTCATCCGGCGGAGCTGCCGTTGCAGTTGCAGGACCACGGCCACACGGTCCGCTACCGCAACATCTGGGTCCGCCGCCTGCGCGGGTACGATCAGCCGTAATCGTTTTCAGACATAGCAATCCGCATGCTTGCGCATGGCGGCTCGGTAGACGTTACTGAGCCGCGACCGCAAGGAAGCGGTGGACGATCTTGATCTCGCGGCGAAGAACGGGTGGCCGGGATTAGTTCACCGCGAAGCAAGCGAAATAGCCCCGGAAGATCACCGGCCGGGCCGTGTCCTCCCAGACAGGGGCCAGCGTCATGGCACACCAGCGGCGGATCTCCTCCAACGGTGTTCCCGCACGCAGCGCGGCGGCGACGTTGGTTTCCGTCAGCATGTAGTCGAGATAGAAGCTGGGGCTTAGCGTGACGGGAATCTCGAAATGCTCCGCGGCCCGCAGATGAAAGCCCGTCGCGGCCGGTGCCAGCAACTCCGGGCTCAGCGTTCGGCCCTCAAAAGCGGGCGCGGGATAGCGGTGCATGAACGCCTCAAACCAATCGTCCAGCCGGTTGTTGTGGGCAAAGCTGCGTCCGGGGGAGAAGTCATAAACCAGCAGCTCGCCGCCAGGGGCGAGTACGCGAGCGGCTTCGGGAAAGAAGCGGTCCAGATTGGCGTAGTTCAATGACCCGGCCGCGGCGATCAGGTCGACCGAATGCGCTCTCAAGGGAAGAGCTTCAGCCTCACCCACCAGAAAGTCCGCCTCAGGCGAGACTCGTGGCGCCCATTGGAGCATGGCGTGGGCGGGTTCCAAGCCAATGCGATGCTGGGCCACCGCGTTGAGAGCCTCTGTCGAGATGCCAGCGCCACAGCCGACATCGAGCGCCCGCTGAAATGCGGTCCCCGGGCTGAGTGCGGGAAAGGCTCGTTCCACTACGCGAGGATGCACTGGCGGCCGGGATTGCGCATAGCCCGCCGCCATGTTGTCGGTCCCAAAGGGGTTCGCCATTCCTTGATTCTAGGCTGAGTGGGGGCGGCCCTAAATGGGCCGCGTCACTATTCGGCCAGTCCTGGGCCCAGCCTTACCGCTGTGCCGCACCGGAGCGGCCCATGATGGGCCAGACGTCGATGATGTCGTTGCCTTTGGCGATGTAGTAGCGGTCGTAGCAGTTGGTGCTCATGTCGAGGTTGCTGCAGTAGATCTCGACCCGGTCGCCTACCTTGATCTCCCCGCCGCCGTCTTTCCAGGTCAGCAGGCCGTACTCGGCGCCTTGGGTGGAGACTTCCAGCCAGGGCATGCCCTTCACCGTATCGGTGGGCTTGGCCAGCGCCTTGTTGCCATAGTCTGTCGAGACCTGGCGCGGGTGGTGCTTGCTGTCCACCGTCACCAGCACGGACAGTGAGCTTTCAAAGTCGGTGTACTCGTTGTCGTTTGACTGGCCGCCGACCTGCTTGTAGATCGAATCCATGAAGACGTAGGAGCCGCATTCGAGTTCAGTCAACCCGAACTCCTTGTCCATGTTGTAGGTGCCGGTGGAGCCGCCGCTGACGATGTTCACCGGAAGCCCGGCCTTCTTGGCCAGCAGCATCGTCTCGTTGACGCCCGAGAGATCTTCCTGGGTCTTCTTGAGGCGGGCGGCGAAGCCCTTGGTGTGGGAGGCGTAGCCGGAATAGGCCATGAAGCCTTCAAACTGGATGTTCTTGGATTTGTGCAACTTTTGCGCGAGTTCGAGCGCGGGCTGGCCGTTGGCAATGCCTTGACGCGTCAGGCCGGCGTAGACCGAAGCGGCCACACGCGCCTTCACTTTGGCGGCACCGGCCGCTTCCTCCACCCAATCGGCCACGCGCATGTCGTCCACGACAAACATGAACGTCGGGTCCTTCTTGGTGAGCGCGATGGCGCGCAGCAGGTTGTTGCGGCTGCCGGGTTGTTTGGTCCAGAGGACGCCGGTGATACCGCCACGGGACATCAGTTCCGATTCGGCGATGGTGGCGGCGGTGATGCCGATGGCCCCGGCTTTCATCTGGCGCTGGGCGACATCGACGCTTTTGTGTACTTTGACGTGCGGACGCAGGTTGATAGGCGCCTTCTTGGCGTAGTCCGCCATGGTCTTGATGTTCTTTTCGAATAGGTCGATGTCGACCACCATGGAGGGCGTGGGCAGCACGTCCTTGGTCATGCCTCGGAAATCTTTGCGGGCGATCCGCTGCTCAAGCTCAGCGTAGGGGTAGGTGGGTGTGTCGGCGCGGGCGACGCGAGGCAATGCAGAACCCGCCAGTGCGGCGGCGCTTCCCATGAAAAACTGGCGGCGAGTGGTCATACGTGAAGTTACATCAGATTGGCCGTCCAATGCCAGCGCTGTTTTAACCGTCCAGGCGTAATGCCGGCCGCCGCACCCGCCGATGGTGAAAAGAGAACGGAGTCACCCCACCCGGGGTGTGACCGGTGCCAGGAGGCTTCTACTTTGACTTGGAATAAATCAACCACACGTGGCAACGGCAGCGGAGCCGCTACCGCACCGACGCGGACCCCGGCGGCTGTCCGGAATGTGGTGGCCGAAGCAGCCCAGGAATCGGCTTTGCGCCGCCAGGAGATTCAGGCGCTGCTGGAAGAGTATGCCCGCAAGCAGGAAGAATCGGCGGCCGCGGCTCCAGCCGCACCGGCACCGGTGTCCGCGGCGGCCCCGAAATCTTCCACTGGTACAGCAGCAGCGGCGGCTCCCGCGCCACGGCCATCTGCCCCAAAGGCCGCCAACCCGACCACGCCAGCCTCCATTGACCGGCGGTTGCACGCGTTGGAGACTTCGATCAACCGGATTGAGGCCAAGCTATCCGGCGGCGTGAAGGCCGACAAGGTGGACGAGATTGCCACGATCCTGGAAGATCTGTTGACACGGGTGCGCGGCCTGCGGGGCTAGCCGGCGAACTGCCAGCCACCGGCGCTGCCGCCCCCCGCGACAGCGCCGGTGGCTGGAGCGGGCCTATTGCGTCGCCGCCAACCCGACTGGGAACGCGATGATTGGGGGAGTTGTTCTTTCAGAAGGCGAAGCACCATCGGAGACAACACGATGCAACGGCTCCCCGGGCGGGCGTTCAGCTGCCGCCAAGAGAGCAAGATCGGCCAGCGATGCGTTGCGGAGCACTTCCGTCATCGCCGTGGCCGCTTGGCGCCAAACCTGATCGGCGGCGATCGATTCTGGCAACCGCTCACCGGGCGTGACCGCAAAGCGGGCATCCAGGTGAATCGGGCCGTCGGTGGCTTCGACAATCTGCAACAGGGTGATCTCGGTACCGGGGCGGGTCAGCTCAAAACCTCCCATGACGCCACGGTGGGAGTTGGCCAAACCAGCTCGAACCAAACTCTGCATCACTTTCCCCAGGAACTGCACCGGCACCCGAGCCTGCTCAGCCAGTTCTTCTTGCGTCATCCGTCCACCCCGAGGCTTGAGGGCCAGCCGCATCATGACGCGAACCGCGTAGTCTGTTGCACGAGTGAGTCGCATAATAGGACCCCTTTCGCCCACTGCAATGCAATTGAAACGCCAATCTTCGGCTCATCGGACGAAACGTGTATCCTTTTGATTCCGTTAGGACAAGACAGACTTCGCGAGGGGGCTTGACGGTGGAGCGAGGTGCGTTGGATGCCGCACCGGGTGATTTGACACTCCGGCACCCTGACCGCCGGCGGTCGGTTAGAGAAACGCTTTAATCAGCCGGGTCTGGATGTCTTTCAGCGAATCGTGGGCGTTGTCCAGGTCGCTGAGCATTCCCTGCACCTGACGCAGCAGTTGGGTGCGTTCGACGGCACTGGCG
>JAPKYX010000265.1 GCA_026394075.1 Acidobacteriota bacterium | reverse complement strand
AAGCTTACGCATGGGGCTGGAGTCCTGCGCTTGCTGTGTTGGCCGTCGCACTGCTGGCCACGACGCTCGCCGCCCAGCCCGCCCCTGACACCGTCATCGCCGCCCGCCATGTCGTCACCATGGACGCCCAACGGCGTGTGCTCACCGATGGTGCGGTCGCGGTCTCGAACGGTGCCATCGTCGCCGTCGGGCCAGCCGCTGAGCTTCTGAAGAAGTACCCGCAAGCCGCCCGCGTCAACGCCGGAGACTCAATCCTGATGCCGGGCCTGATCAACGCCCACACGCACGCCGCCATGTCGCTGTTCCGCGGCGTCGCCGACGATCTCCCATTGAACGACTGGCTGACCAAGTTCATCTTCCCGGCCGAAGCCAAGAACGTCACCGCGGAATTCGTCCGTTGGGGCACGAAGCTGGCGTGCCTGGAAATGCTGCTGGGCGGCGTGACGTCTTTTGTCGACATGTACTACTTCGAAGACGTGGTGGCCGAAGAGACCAAGAAGGCCGGCATGCGCGGCGTCCTGGGCGAGACGATCATCCGCTTCCCGGTGGCCGACCACAAGACGCCCGAGGCCGCGCTCGCCTGGACCGAGAAGTTCATTCAGCGGTACAAGAACGACCCGCTGATCACGCCCGCCGTCGCCCCGCACGCGCTCTACACCAACTCCGACGCCACGCTACAAGCTGCTCGCGCGCTCGCCAACAAGTACGAAACCCGCAAGGAGAATGCCGACATCGGCGCGGAGCGCAAGATGAGCCCCACGCGCGTGCTGGCCTCCATCGGCGCACTCGACGGCTGGACCATCGCCGCGCACAGCATCTGGATGGACGATGCCGACCTGGACCTGATCGCCCAGCACCGCTGCGGCGTCGCCCACTGCCCGTCCTCCAACATGAAGCTCGCCTCCGGCATCGCGCCGGTTCTGAAGATGTTCGCCCGCGGCATCCCCGTGGGCTTGGGCACCGACGGCCCGGCGGGTTCTAACAACGACTTCAGCCTGCTCGAAGAAGCTGACCTGGCCTCGAAACTCGCCAAAGTCACCAGCATGGACCCGACGTCTCTACCCGCCGAGAAAGCCGTCGCCATGGCCACCATCGAAGGTGCCCGCGCCGCTGGGTTGGACAAGAAAGTGGGCTCACTCGAACCCGGCAAACGCGCCGACCTGATCACCCTACGCCTCGATCAGCCGCACGCCATGCCCATGTTCAACGTCTACTCGCAGATCGTGAACGTGCTGAAAGGCTCCGACGTGTCCGACGTCATGGTGGAAGGCCGCTGGCTGGTCCGCAACCGCAAGCCACTGACCCTGGACCCGGTCAGCATCCGCGCCAAAGCAATCGAGTATCAGCAGCAGATCAAAAAGTCACTCACGCCATAGCCCATGCATAACTCATGGGGCTATGGTGGATTACTTCCGCCCGGACTGCGACTCCTGCAGCAGCCACTCTGAATACGGCCCCTGGAAGTCCTCAATGCCATCCTTCGAGAACCGCCACAGCCGCGTCGCCACTTCGTCGATCACGTCGTGATCGTGGGTCACCAGCAGCACCGTGCCTTCGTACTTCTGCAGGGCGATGTTCAATGCGTTAATCGATTCCAGATCTAAGTGGTTGGTCGGTTCGTCCAGCACCAGCACGTTCGGCTTCTGCAGCATCAGCTTGCAGAAGATCAGCCGTGCCGCCTCGCCGCCCGATAGCGCATCGGTCATCTTGACGCCGTCGGTGCCGGGGAACAGCATCTGGCCGAGTACACCGCGCAGTTCCTGTTGAGACGCCTGCGGGTCGAACTCATGCAGCCAATCGAGCAACGTCACGCCCGGTGTGATCGAATCCTTGTGGTCCTGCGCAAAGTAACCCACCGAGACTTCGTGGCCCCAGGTCACTTCGCCGCCGTCGATCGTGAACGCCTTCTCGGTGGCGTCGTCCACACCGGGGGCGATCCGCACCAGAGACTTCAGCATCGTCGTCTTACCCGAACCGTTACGGCCCATCAGTGCGATCTTTTCGCCGCGTGAGACCGCCGCCGTAAAGTTCTTCAATACCGGCACGCCATCGTAGGCCTTGTTGAGACCCTTGATGTCGATCGGGTGGCGGCCGGAAGGGCGGTTCATCTGGAAGCGGATGAACGGGCGTGCGATGTTGGAGCGCGCCAGATCAGACGTTTGCAGCCGCTCCACTTCCTTCTTGCGCGAGCCCACTTGCGAGGAACGCGTACCGGCCGCGAAGCGCGCGATAAATTCGTTCAACTGCGCGATCTTCTTTTCGCGCTGGGCATTGGAGGCTTCCACCGTGGCGCGGGTCTGCGTCTTGGCCAACACCATATCGTCGTAGCCACCGGGGTAGGTGATGATCGTCTGGTAGTCGATGTCGGCGCAATGCGTCGCCACCTCATTCAGGAAGTGCCGATCGTGCGAGATCACCAGCAAGCAGCCCTGATACTCCTTCAGGTACTCCTGCAGCCAGTGCACCGAATCCAAATCCAGGTTGTTGGTCGGTTCGTCCAGGATGATGACACTGGGGTCGCCGAACAGTGCCTGCGCCAGCAGCACGCGGACCTTTTGGCCGCCCTGCAACTCGCTCATCTTGCGCTCGTGGAACTCTTCGGGAATGTCCAACCCATCAAGCAAGATGGCCGCGTCCGGTTCGGCCGTGTAGCCGTTCTCATCGCCCACGATGCCTTCCAGTTCGCCCAACCGGATGCCGTCATCGTCGGTCAGCTCGGCCGGGTCCTTCTCATACAGTGCCTCACGCTCCTGCATGGCGGCCCACAGTGGCTCATTGCCCATGATCACCGTGTCAATGACGCGGTAGCTGTCGAAAGCAAACTGATCCTGCTTCAGGACGCCCATCTTCTTGGGGCGCACCACATGCCCCGCGGTGGGGTCCAGTTCACCGGTCAGGATCTTGACGAACGTCGATTTGCCCGCGCCGTTGGGGCCGGTAATGGCATACCGGCGCCGGGATAGAAAAGTAGTGGTGACATCCTCAAACAGAATGCGGGCGCCGTAGCGCATCGTGACGTGGTTGACAGACAGCAAGAGCGGAGGTTCTTTCCTTGATGAAGAACATCGCCCGGACGGGCAACATCCTATGTCAAAGTATAGCGCGCGCCCTCACCGGACCCACCTTCTGCGATGAACGGCCATGGAAAGTGCCCCGACCGCAAACCCTACCGAGCCGCGACGGCAACGGAGCGGTCTCCCCTCACGCCACCACCTACAGCAGTTCGCTCAATAACTTTGAGCTGCGCCCCTGCGATTCCGCCACCGCCGCATAGGTGATGTGTCCGTCCAGCGTATTGACCCCCTCCGCAATTGCGGCGGACCCGTGGCACGCCTTCGCTAAGCCCTTCTCGGCCAGTTGCAGCAGATAAGGGAACGTCGCATTGGTTAGCCCGAACGTCGAGGTGTGCGCCACCGCCGCCGGCATGTTGGAGACGCAATAGTGCAGCACGTCGTCGACATAGTAAGTCGGCTCAGAATGGGTGGTGGCGCGGGAGGTCTCAAAACAGCCCCCCTGGTCGATCGCCACATCCACCAGCACGGAGCCGCGCTTGATCGTCTTCAACATCTCGCGCGTCACCAGGCGCGGGGCCGAGGCACCAGGGATCAGCACCGCCCCGATCACCAGGTCTGCATGGCGCAGAGATTCGCGGATCGTATATTCGTTTGAAGCCAGCGTGGTGACGCCCGCATTGTAGATGTCGTCGAGTTCCCGTAACCGGTTCAGGTTGCGGTCAATGATCGTCACGTCAGCACCCATGCCGTGCGCGATCTTGGCGGAGTTGTGGCCTACGATGCCGCCCCCCAGGATCACCACTTTCGCCGGAGCCACGCCTGGGATGCCGCCCAGCAGGATGCCGCGGCCACCATTAGGAGCTTCCAGATACTGCGCGCCCACTTGCACAGCCATGCGTCCGGCCACTTCGCTCATTGGCGTGAGCAGGGGCAGGGAACCGTCGGCCTCGCGGATGGTCTCATAGGCCACGCCCGCCACTCGTGTGTCCAGCAGCGCCTTGGTGGTCTCCGGGATCGGTGCCAGGTGCAAATAAGTGAACAGGATCAGGCCGGGCCGGAAGTGCTGAAACTCCGACGGTTGCGGCTCCTTTACCTTCGCCACCAAGTCGGCCTTGGCCCACACTTCCGCTGCTGAGGCGATGATGGTGGCCCCGGCCTCTTCGTACTCGTGATCACGAATCGAGGACCCTAACCCGGCCCCTGCCTGGACCAGAATCTGGTGCCCATGCTGATGCAACGCCCGCACCCCGGCCGGCACCAGCGCGACGCGCGCTTCATGATCTTTGATTTCTTTGGGGACGCCGATGACCATACGCAGTTCTCCTGTATGAATGGGTTCCAGCATCAGATCGGACGCGGCCCCCAAATCAGTAGGTCAGCCGCCGCCAACTAGTTCTGAGGGGCGGGCGGTGGCGCTGGGGCGCCGGGCAGTGGTGAAGTCGGCAAGGGGGTTCGCTTGGGGCCCAGGCCCAAACCAATCAGGGACATGGAATCGATCTTGCCGTCATCCTTCAACTGCTGGGACTGCTCAAACTTCTTCAGCGCGTCAATCGAACGCTGGTCCCACTGGCCCGTCGGCTCACCGTTGAGAAAACCTTTGTCAATCAACGCTTGTTGAATCTGCTTGTAGCGTTCCGGTGAGGGCTGGCTTTGGCGCGGTGGCGCAGCGGCGCGGCGCGGGCCGATTTTCGATGGCGTCGCCCGGCGAGGTTTCACGCCGGAGGGCTTTACCGGTGTCGGCTTGATCGGCGTAGGCTTCAGTGTCGCCCGCGGACTGGACTTGCTCGGCGGCGCGGACTTGGCCGCACCCGGCTTGGGAGCCGCAGCTTTGGGTGGCGCGGCTTTGGGTGGCGGTACTGCTTTGGTTTGCGGTGCGGGAGCCGCCGCCAGGACGGCTCCCAGAATGAATAGTACGGATGTAAAGCGCAACAGCATTTAGTTCTTAGGCAGCGTACCAGCTAAGAACGATGATTGCCACTGCGTCTTGCCGCGGCCACCGCCTCCGAAGGGCCGCATGATGCGGAAGGCGACCGCATCGCCGGGCTTCAGCGTGGCCTGGACCTTCTTGACATCCTCTTGCGAGCTGACCGGAACGCGGTTGATCGACACGATGACATCGCGCTCCTGCACGCCCATCTCCTCGGCCAGACTGTCCGGCTCGACACGCGTCACCTGCACGCCGCCCTTAACCTCCAGGTTCATGTTCTCGCGCTCGCCGTCGCCAATGTTGACGATGGCCATGCCGAACTTGGCCTGGCTTTGGCCGGCGGAAGGCTCAATCTCGGTACCCCGGCGCGGAGCACCCAGGCCGCCATCGGCGATCACTTCGGCCCGGTCACGGATGGCGACGTCGAGATCCAGCTTCTTGCCGCCGCGATCAACGGTCACCTTCACCTTTTCACCCACCGGCGTGTCCGCCACGCGGCTCACCAAGTCGTCACCGTTCTTGATTGGCTTGCCATTCAAGGCGACAATCACGTCTTCTGCCTTCATCCCGGCCTTCTCCGCCGGACCGCCCGCCGTCACTTCATTGATCAGCACGCCGCCATCGACGCCCAGGGCCTTCAGCAGTTCCGGCCGGTCCAGGCGGCCAAAGGTGACGCCAATCGAGCCGCGGGTCACCTTGCCGGAGCGGATGATCATGTTGTAGCTCTTCACCGCCGTGTTGATGGGCAGCGCAAAACCTACACCCTGCGAGCCGCCGCTCTCGGTGGCGATCGCCGTGTTGATGCCCACCACGTCGCCCGCAATGTTCAGCAGCGGACCGCCGGAGTTGCCGGGGTTGATGGCGGCATCGGTCTGAATGAAGCTCTGGAACTGTTTCGCTCCCGAGATATTGCTGCGGCCCTTGGCGGAGACAATACCCGCCGTCACCGTCGCTTCCAGGCCAAACGGCGAACCAATCGCAATCGCCCAATCGCCCACCTGCACACCGTCGGAGTTGGCCACCTTCAATGCCGGCAAGGGCTTGGTGGCCTCAATCTTCACGACGGCCATGTCGATTTCCTTGTCAAAGCCAATCAGCTTGGCCTTGTACTCGGTCGTGTCATCCGGCACCTTCACCTTGATGTGGTCAGCTTTTTCCACCACGTGATAATTGGTGATGATGTAGCCGTTCTTGTCGACAATAAAGCCGGAGCCGGTGCCCATGCTCTTGGGACGCGGCATGTTCCGGTTGCCCGGCATGCCGGGGTTCTGGCCAAAGAAGCGGCGGAACAGGTCGGCCTGGGCGTCCTCATCGCCACCGTCATCGTCATCGCCCAGCTGCGGACGGCCCTTGCGGGAAGCAAGCGGCTTGGGCGTGTAGTCGGTGGAAATGTTGACGACCGAGGGCTCAGCCTTCTTGGCCAGGCGCGTAAAGTCGTTGGCGAGGCTCGCAGGGCTCGGCACCACCAGAGGAGTGGCATCCGGGGCGGCGGTTTGGCCGTCTCGGGCAGCCTGCACTCCCGTGCTGAGGACCGTTCCGATAAGAATGCCGGTGCTCATGGTGAGCAGCAGCAGGCTGAATGAAAGGAAGCGGCGTTGCTTGATGCGTTCGACGAAACTCATACGTCTCCTAGTGACTTGGTTCCTATTATAGAGTCGGATCTAAATGCTTGGATGTGCTGGCTCGCGTGACGGTTTCATTTCCACCCGGACGATTCCGCCCAGGATCAGCCCGGCACCCAACCCCGCCACCGCCGTCAGCCGTTCGCCCGCCACGGCAAAACCGAAAACCAGCGCAAACACCGGCTCCAAAGCCAGAATCAGCGCCGTCCGGGCGGGGCTTAGGTGACATTGGGCCCAGGTTTGCAGGACAAATACCAATGCGGTGGCCAGCAGGCCGGTCACCGCCAGTACCGCCAGCAGTTCCGGGGTCCAGCGCACCGACGGTGTTTCGAGCGCCGGCAGCAAGGCCAGCGGCACCAGGGCGCTGGTGGCGATCTGGGTAAAGCTGAGCACCGGCACGGACACGCGTCCGGCATAGTGCCCCACCATCACCAGATGCACGGCGAACGCCACCGCCCCGGCCAGCGTCAACAGGTCACCCTGATGCAGCGCCAACCCGGCCGTGCCTCCGCCCCAATTGCTGATTGTGTCCCAATCCACCGTCATCAGAGTCATGCCCGTGGCGGCCATGGCGATACCCAGCCATTCCCTCCATCCCGGCACAACGCGATAGACGCAGGCCGCGAGCAAAGGTACCAGGACGATATAAACTCCCGTCAAAAATCCTGATTTCGACGCGGTGGTGGATTTCAGTCCGACGGTCTGGAGAATGTAGCCCGCGCTCAAGGAGAGGCCGGTAAGAAATCCGGCGAAGTAGTCCCGGCCCGATCCTCGCAGCCGGCCGCGAAAGGTCAGCGCCAGGGCAATGGCCGCAATCGAAAACCGCAGACCCAAAAACAAGAAGACCGAGCAGTCTTCCAGGGCCCGCTTCACCAGTACAAACGTCGATCCCCAGATCAGCGCGATCAAGGCCAATGCCAAGCTGGCCCGAAGCTGAACGGTCATTCGGCGGGGGCCTTCAGCAAATGGCCCAAGGTCAGCCACACCCGGCGCAACCCCACTTCGCGGCCTTCCGGATGGAACCATTCGGCCGGCGTGTGCGCTCCGCCACCTTGCCCGCCCGCGCCAATCGAGATCGCCGGCAGTCCGAGAGACAAGGGGATATTGGCGTCCGTCGAGGCGCAATCCATCACCGAACGCAGTCCCAAGTGCGCGTCCACATCCCGGATCGCGGCCAGTAAGGGGGCGCTGTCGCTCAGCTTGCCGCCCGGCCGGGAGCCGATCTCGCGGATCTTGGCCGTCACGCGGCCGTTCAGCTTGCGGCGTGCCACGCGGTCGTTCTCCGCCGCCAGCGCGCGTTCCACGGCGTCGGTCAGCAGTTCCGACAGGTCGTCCATGCGCTCCACGCTCTCTGAGCGGATGTCCACCTTGGCGCGCGCTTCCGAAGGGATGGAATTGATACTGGCGCCACCTTCAATCAGCCCGAAGTTGATCGAAGCCCGCGGTCCGGCCACTTCACTTTGAGAAGCGGTAAAGTCGGCGATCACCGTCGAAAGCGCATGCACCGGGTTCCCGGTACCGTGGTCGGACCAGCTGTGGCCGCCCGGTCCGTTAAAGTTGATCTCAAACCGGCGGCTGCCCAGGGCGTGCGCGGTGATGTGATCCGTGCCCGGGCCATCCAACACCACAAAGTTGGTGATCTCACCCGCAAGCGGCGACTGCCGGCAAAGATAGCGCATCCCGCTCAAGTTGCCTTCGCCCTCTTCGCCGACGTTGGCCACAATCAGTAGCGACGCGCTCCGCTCCTCCGGCTTCAGCGCCCCTTCCTGCCAGGCCGCCGCCACCGCCAACAGTCCGGCCAACCCCGCGCCATTGTCGGAGATGCCGGGTCCCAGAAACCGGCCATCCGGTGCCACCCGGATATCGTCCGGCGTGCGCGGTGCCAGCACCGTATCCAGGTGGGCGGTCAGGGCCACATACGGCGGCTTGCATTGCTCGCCCACTCGCGCCACGACATTCCCCGCGCGGTCAATTTCGACGCGGCAGCCCAGTTTGTCCAGCTCGGCCGCGATCCATTCGGCTCTTTTCTGCTCAAAAAAAGTCGGAGCAGCGACGCGGCAAAGAGCCAGATGACGCTCACTGATCCAGGCGCGCTCGCGGCTGAAGAACTTCAGGCTATTGCCCATGCCGGGGTGGTCCGCCAAGGCGGTGGTTGCCAGCGACCGGCGGCTGCGAAAGCGCAGGGGAAGACCCATAACAAAAAGTTTACCCGACAGGTCCAAATTTCCCTCATCCGGGCGGCCAGGGAACGGACTGAGCAGCCGATTAGAAAGAGGTCTCGAGTCAGCGATGGTGAGGCTGGCCCGAACGGTGGGGGAGAAGATTCTGCGAAGCACGCTTCAAAGGGTCGGTTTAGCGCTGGCGCTTTTGGCTGCCACTCCGGCGTCCGTGGACGCCTGGACCGGCTGGCTCCGGCCCGTGGCCTCCCCGCCGGTGCTGCGAGTGGGCTATGACGACAGCCCCCCGTTCACCATCCCCACTTCTCCCGGCTCCACTGGCCCCAGTGACCCCACTGGCCCCGGTGACCCCACTGGCCTCAGTGTCGAGGTCCTGGGGACCGCGGCGCTGGCCCGCAACATCAAGCTGGAATGGGTGCGGACTGATCTTCGGCCCGATGAGGCTCTCGCGCAGGGGCAGGTGGACCTCTGGCCGGCCCTTGGTGTCACGCCGGAACGGGCCGGGCGCTGGCACTTGACCAAACCCTGGATGCAGAACAACTTTTCGCTGATCTCGCGCGGTCAGGCGCCGGGGGATCCGCCGATGTCCGCTGTCGGTCGCAAGGTCGCTCACCCGGCCTTTCCCTTAGCCCGCCGGATCGCGGGCAGCTTTCTGGCTGGCTCCCAGCTACTGCCGTACTCTAGCTTCCAAACGGCGCTGCAGGCCGTTTGCCGGGGGGAGGCGGAAATGGCGCTGGTGGAGGCCCGGGCGGCGGAGGAGTTCCTCATGCAGCGTCCGCTTGGCTGTGAAGCGATCCGGCTGGCCATCCGGTCCATCGAGGGAGCCACCAGCGATATCGCCATCGCCGCGGTGAAGGAGAAAGCCCCGCTGGTGGACGACCTGCGCCGCGAGATCTCGGCGATGGCCGCCGACGGCCGGCTGGGCCTCATCATGGACCGGTGGCTCTATTCCGCGGATCAGGCGAAATCCCTCTACCAGATGCAGCAGGCGGAGCAGTTGCGGCAGTGGCTGGTGGGCGGTTTGCTGTTCGTGGCCCTGGCCTGCGGCATCCTGGGCTGGCAATTCCAGGTGGCCCGCCGGGCCAGGCGGGCGGCGGAACGCGCCAGCGCCGTCAAGTCAGAGTTCCTGGCCAACATGAGCCACGAGATCCGGACCCCTATGAACGGCGTGCTCGGGATGAGCGAGCTGTTGGGCGAAACCCGGCTGGACCAGGAGCAGGCGGAATACGCCCGCATCATCCGCACCTCGGCGGAGTCGCTTCTGGCCATCCTCAATGACGTGCTCGACCTGTCCAAGATCGAAGCCGGCAAGCTGGACCTGGAGGTGGCCGCCTTTGATCCCGGCGAGATGTTTGAGGACGCCGTGGCCTTACTTGCGCCCCGGGCCCATTCCCGCGGCTTGGAGCTGAACTGCTCCGTGGACCCGGCATTGCCGCCGCTGGTTCTGGGCGACGCGGCGCGGCTCCGGCAAGTGGTGATGAATCTGCTCTCGAACGCACTGAAGTTCACTGAACAGGGCGACATCACCCTCACCGTCTCATCAACCCCTCGGGAGGACGGCCGGATCCAGCTGACCGTCGAGGTGCGCGATACCGGCATCGGCATTCCGGCCGAACAGCACCAGCGGGTGTTCGCCAGCTTTGTCCAGGCGGATACCTCCACCACCCGGCGCTTCGGTGGCACCGGGCTCGGCTTGACGATCTCCCGCAATCTGGTGGAGATGATGGGCGGGCGCATTTACCTGGAAAGCCAGCCTGGGCAGGGAAGCCGGTTCTGGTTCACCTGCCCGGTGGCGCTGCCCGAGTCCGCCCCACTGCCGGCAACCCCGGCCTTGTTGCGTGGTGCGCGGGTGCTGGTGGTGGACGACAACCCAGCCGCCCTGCAGGTGATGGGGCGGTATCTGGCTGCGCTCCGCTGCCAGTATGCGACCGCAACTGGTGGACGGGAGGCGATCGCTCTGTTGCGTGCCGCCCACGCCACCGGCGTACCTTTCAAGGTCGCGCTGATTGACCTGCATATGCCCGATCTGGACGGTCCGGAAACCGTTGAGGCGATTCGCGCGGACCCTCGCTTATCCAGCACGGTCTTGATCGGCCTCGGCTTTGCGGGTGTCAATCCCGATGCGGCACGAGACACGCCCACGCAGTTTGCCACCCGGCTGACCAAACCTGTCCGTCGCCGCGCACTCAGCGACGCCCTCGTGTCTGCGCTTGACGTGCAGCGCCTTGTCCGCCCGGCAGTGGATTCCCGCCCGTCATCCGGCACACCCGGAGCTGACACACCCGCCGCGCGCGGAACCCGCGTCCTGGTCGCCGACGATAATCCGGTCAACCGAACGCTGGTGCAACGGACCCTAGAAAAGGCGGGCTACGTCAGTGAAGCCGTATCCGATGGCCAGCAAGCCGTCGTGGCCGCTACCCACGGCGCCTTTGACGTCATTCTCATGGACATCCACATGCCGCTGATGACCGGCCTGGAGGCCACGCGCCAGATCCGCGCACTGGCCGGAGCCGTCGGACGGACGCCCATCATCGCGCTGACCGCCGCCGCTTTGCATGAAGATCAACAAAACTGCTTCGATGCCGGGATGAATGACTTTCTGCGCAAGCCCCTGGCCTTAGCCGAACTACGCGCCGCGGTCGACCGTTGGGGTGGTGCCCGGTTTTCACCACCGGTTACCGAGGGTGTCTCAGGCGATTTGCCAATAGCTTCGGAACCCATCTGATGTGATCATTGATCTTCATAGATTAATACTTGATGGCCACCGCACGCATTTTGTCGAAGGAGGATCGCCTGCGCTCAGCAGGCCAGTTTCTTGCAAACTGCAATGATCTGCCTGTCTTTTCGCGGCATTTGCATGCTGTCGTCCGGCTGATTGATTCCGAAACGGCCAATCCCACGCGGATCACTCCCCTGGTGGAGAGGAGCTTTGCGCTCAGTGCGGCCGTCTTGCGCCAAGCCAATGCCATGGCCACCCAGCGCCAATACCGCCGCGTCCTCAGCGTGGAGCAGGCGATCTGCATGCTGGGCTGCGTGGCCGTCCGGGATCTCGCCAGCGGACTGCTGAGTATCGAGGAAACCCCACCCTGTCCCCGGCCGCTGCGCGAGTTGATCTTGAAGTCAACCCTCACCGCGAATCTCGCTCGCCAGATAGCGCAACGGGATCATCAGGAACTGGCCGACGAGGCCTACCTGTCGGGCATGTTCCGCAACCTGGGCGAACTGATGGTGGCGGCCTACCTGCCGCTGCTGCACCAGGAAGTCCAACACCGGCACACCACGGATGAACCGGACCTTCAGCGCGCGGCGTCCGACGTCCTGTGTTTTAGCTATGAAGAGCTCGGCCAGCGGATTGCGTTGCGCTGGAACATGCCTGATAGCCTGGCGCGTGCGATGAGCACCGCTCAGCCCCGGCCGGGACGCAACCCGCAGCTCCTGCTCCACGGCATGGCATCGTTTGCCCACGGCATCACCGATGCCATGCATCACCCGGTCCAAAGCCAGATTCCGGCCCGGTTGGAACAAGTCCGCCTGGCGCATCAGGAAGTCTCGCGGCTGAGTTCGGGCCAGATGACCGCACTGATGAACGCCAGCCTGGCGGAGGTGAAGGAAGTATGGCTGGCGGCGGCCTTCCCCACCGACGTGGCGCAGTTGGCTTTCAAGGTCAGCCACGCACTCGACCAGGCGTCTAAACTGCCGCCACCCGTGATCGCCATCTCGACGCCCGCCGCCCTGCCCGTGTCAGTGGTGGCACCGCCAGAAGAATCCTCAGATGAGCCTCCCACGCCCACCGCTGAGCCGGAATCGCCGCTGGTGGCTTGGCTTGCCACCATCCGCGATTCGGTCACCCAGGGTGAGGAATCCGACGTCGTCGTCCGGCGGGTGCTGGAGGCGTTGGTGTCCTCCGGGGCGCAGCGTGCCGTGCTGGCCGTTCCCGACACCAACGCCCGCTTGATCTATGCCCGCGTCGGCGTCGGAGAGGACATCAGCACCTTCCTGCGCCAGTTCCGTTACCCGGCTGATGCCCACACCAATCCCGTGGCGTTCGCCCTGGCGCGGCAGAAGGAACTCTATCTGGATTCCGGCTCCGAATCCCACGCCGTCTTCATCCAGCGCATGGGGCTCCGCGGAGCCCTCATCGTTCCCGTGTTGGTGGACGATCAGCCCCAGGCTTGCATCTATGCCGACTGGAAAGAGGGCGAAGGAATCTCGGCCGCTGAGCGTCGCTATGTCCGGGACTTGCGCGACCTGGCCGCGGAATCACTGGCGGCCCACCAGCAGCGTCCGGTGCTGGCGGTGTGATAGCCTCCCCAATACGTGGCTGACCAAGAACTCTCGATGTCGCGCTATCGCGCCTGGTTTGTCGACCAGTGGGGCGAACCGGAAACCCTACGCCTGGGCGATGCGCAGGCCGTTCCGGCCGCCCCCGGTGAAGTTCCCATCCGCGTCCACGCGGCCGGTATCAACTTCTTCGATCTGCTCCAGATTCGCGGCCAATACCAGATCAAGCCGCCCTTCCCGTTTGTGCCCGGCGCTGAAGTGGCTGGCGTGCGCGAAGACACCGGGGAGCGAGTTTTCGCCTTTGCCAGCCAAGGCGGCTATGGCGAACGGATTCTAGCCAGCGCCAATCGCGTCTTCCCCACGCCACCCCAACTGAGTGATGTGCAAGCGGCCGGGTTTCTGGTGGTCTACCACACGTCCTGGTTTGTCCTGGTCGAACGCGCGCAACTCCGTGCCGGTGAAACGCTTCTTGTTCACGCCGGAGCCAGTGGCACCGGCATGTCCGCCATCGAGATCGGCAAAGCGCTCGGTGCCCGCGTCATCGCCACTGCCAGCAGCGAAGCCAAGCGCGAGTTCTGCTTGAGCTGTGGCGCGGACCGCGTCATCGACTACACCAACCCCGCCTGGGCCGATCAAGTTAAAGCTGAGTTCGGCGGCGTCGATGTCGTCTACGATCCAGTCGGCGGCGATGCCTTCGACCTGTCGTTCAAGTGCATCAACCCCGGCGGCCGCGTCGCGATTGTCGGCTTTGCCAGCGGCCGCATCCCCTCCATCGCGGCCAATCGCCTGCTGCTCAAGAATGCCTCCGCGGTGGGCTGTTTCTGGGGCAACCACGTGATGCACCACCCTAGCTATCTCGCCGAAACGCAGACTGCCTTGAACGGTCTGCTGGCGGAAGGCAAGCTGAAAGTGCAGATCGGCTCGCAGTATCCATTTGCGGATGCTCCGCGGGCACTGCGCGATGTGGACCAACGGAAGATCTTGGGTAAAGGGGTACTGGTTCTGTGATTCTTGCGATGCTGCTGTTAGCCGCCGCTCCGGCGGTGCAAGGCCCGGCGAATGGAACGCTGGTGATCATTGGCGGCGGCAAGATCGGCCCCGAAATCACCAGCCGCATGATTGAGCTGGCCGGCGGACTGGATGCTCCCTGGGTGGTGATCCCCACTGCGGGCGACCCCGACACCTACGACGCCAAAACCGTCGAGAACAGCCTGTTCAGCAAGGCGGGCGTCAAGAACGTCACCGTGCTCCATACGCGGGACCCCAAGGTGGCCGACACCGACGAGTTTGTCGCGCCCATCAAGAAGGCCCGCGGCGTCTTCTTCCCCGGTGGGCGGCAGTGGCGGCTGGTCGATAGCTACTTAGGGACCAAGACGCAGCGCGAGATCGAAGCGGTGCTTGCGCGGGGCGGGGTAGTGGGCGGCACCTCGGCCGGGGCCACCATCCTGGGCAGTTATCTCGTCCGCGGTGCCCGCTCCGGCAACACCATCATGATGGCCCCCGGCTATGAAGAAGGCTTCGGGTTGGTGAAACCCATGGCGATTGACCAG
Source organism: Acidobacteriota bacterium (assembly GCA_026394075.1). GTDB lineage: Bacteria > Acidobacteriota > Terriglobia > Bryobacterales > Bryobacteraceae > JAPKYZ01. The sequence goes on along the minus strand of JAPKYX010000265.1, from coordinate 9,439 downwards.
CACCTGCTGGTCCGCAAACGGGAGCATGACATGTGGCCCGTCATCGAAAAGCACCCGGAGTTGCTCGGCGTAGGACTGGATGAATCCACCGCCATTGTCGTCAAGGCGAATGCCTTTGAAGTGATCGGCCCCAGCAAAGTAGCCATCTACGAAACCGGCAAATCAATGTACTTTCTCGCTGCCGGCGACAAGTTTGACCTGACGCGCCGCGTCGCCTTGCCCGCCGCCCAAGCCCCCCTGGGGCGTACCATCCCGCCGCTGCCGAAGTATGAAGTGAAGCGCGCCGCCTCCCGCATCGTGGTCGACGGCAAGCTGGATGACGCCGCCTGGGCCGCTGCCGCTCCGGTCCACTTCATCTTCCCCTGGGAGTTCCAGAAAGGGGCCAAGCAAAAGACCACCGCCCGCTTACTGTGGGATGACGAGAACCTCTATGTCGGCTACGACGCCGTCGATTCAGACATCGTCGCCCACTACGACAAACGTGACGACCCCACTTACAAAGACGATGCGCTGGAGATCTTCATCAACCCGGACCGCACCCAGACCAACTACTACGGCCTGGAGATGAACGCCAAGGCAACGCTCTACGACTACTTCTACATCTTCCCCACGCTGCTGTTGAAGCGCCTGGATTTCACCGGCGTCCAACTGGCCACCCACCTGCGCGGCACGCTGAACCAGACTTCCGATACTGACCAAGGCTGGACGCTGGAAGCAGCGATACCCTGGAGCAACTTCGAAGAGTTAGCCAAGAAACTCCCACCCGAGCCGGGCACCTCCTGGTGGATCAACATGAACCGCTGGGACGGCACGGAACCCAACCGCCGCTTGAGCCAATGGTCCGATTCCGGCCTCCCCCAAGCGCACCCCCACAACCCCGCCCGGTTTGGCCAGATCGTGTTTGTGAAGTAGCCGGTAGGGGGCTGGCCAAACAACTGGCTAGCTCCACTTCAGCAGCGTGCGCTTCTCAATCTTGGCCTCATCCAGTTCCATGCCGAAGCCCGGCCGGTCGTTCAGCGTAAACTGCCCGTTCTCGGGTTTCGGGTCAAACTTATCGAAGTGGTAGTAGCTGGACATCTTCAGATACAGATACTCGACCAACGGGCACGTCATCGGTGACTGGCTGGCGACGACATGCAGCGCGGCGTGGATGTTGTGGCCGTGCGGGATCACGTGGACATCATTGGCCGAAGCGATGGCGCAGATCTTCACCAGTTCGCTCGTTCCCCCGCACCACTCCGGGTCCGCCTGGACCACATTCAAGGCATCGGCCTGCAGGTAGTGCTGCACTTCCCAGCGGCCATAGAAGTGCTCGCCGCTGGCCACCGGGATAGAGGTGGAGCGCTTCAGTTTGGCGAAGCTATCAATCTTGTCGGGAGCAAACGCCTCTTCAATCCAGCGCGGCCGGTACTGCTCGACTTGCTTGGCCCAGCTCAGCGCATAGTTGAGGTCCCAGCCCATGAAGGCATCAAACATCAGGTCCACTTCTTCGCCCACCGCCTCCCGCAGATTGCGAACCAGCGCGACATTCTTGGTCAGCCCCGCCGCCCCGTCGCCCGGCCCCCAACCCATAAACCATTTCTGGTGCTGGAACCCCAGATACTTCATCGCCTGCGCCCGTTCGCGCACCTTGGCCGGTTCCAGCGAGTAGCCCAGGCAACTGGCATAGGCCCTAACCTTGGGTCGCGTAGGCCCACCCAGCAGCCGGTAGACCGGCGAGTTCAGCGCACGCCCCCGCAGGTCCCACAGAGCGTTGTCGATGGCCGAAATCGCCATCATGAAGTGGCTCGATCGCGAATGCCGGTTCAGCCGGTGCAACTGGTCCCAAACCGCTTCCCCCGCCATCGCATCCTTGCCGATCAGGAAAGCCCGCAGCTGCTGATCGATCACGATGGCCGCTTCCTTGTCGACCGGCCCATAGAGCCCTTCGACGTCGCCGGCCATGATCTTCAAATAGATGGCCGAAGTGGCCGCGATGCGGCTTCCCGGCGTGCCATCCCGGTACTCCTTGGGGCGGCCTGATTCATAGACGTGCAGCGGGTTCACCTGATGCTGCTGGTTGACCCCGGTCTCAGCCTCACGCTTGCCATCCAGGCGCCATAGTTCAATGGCCCAGATAGCGAGTTTGGGCTGCTGCGCCAGGGCAGCGAAGGGAAGCGCAATCAGTTCTCGGCGACGCATACGGCGTCCATGATATCGCCCCACCGGTATCGAAGCTAGCTTTCGAGCTTAGAATCAGCCATGCGAAGGTGCGGGACCTGATCCGTCTGATCGAAAGCTGATGGGTGGCGGCATGTTCGAACCACAGGCCACCTGGCGGCTCACTCTTTAGCGTTGATCAGCATTTAGGCCAGAGCATTATGTTATTCCCTGCTACTATTGTTGCGAAAGAGGTGGCCTCAGTTGTTAGCCGAGTGGACCTATAAGTTCTGGGAGCACTACTATGATTGGCGCTGGGGCATCCGCACCTATGCGTATGTCAGCGAGGCGGACCTGGGGTATGGCCAGAGCCTTAACCACTACGCTCCCATGCCGTATCAGGTCCTCTTCAAGGTATTCGATGCTTTGCCCAACGAGTTTAGAAACGGTCGGCTGGTCGATTTCGGCTGTGGGTTGGGACGTGTACTGGTCGCTGCGCACCGGATGGGGTTCGCTTCCGCGACGGGCGTGGAGTTGTCTTCGAAATTGTGCGACTTGGCCCAGCCGAACATCGCTGGGCTGCCGCTCGAGATCGTCAACCAGGACGCCAGCACTTACGAGATTGCCCCCAACAGTAATGTGTTCCTCTTCTATAATCCATTCACCGGCGAGCCGCTACGCAAGGTGCTGGACAACATCGAGGAGTCGCTGCGGACGCACCCGCGCCCCTGCGCGTTCATTGGCTACTGCATCGGTAGCTTCGAAGAAGCGATCCAGAACCGGTCGAACTTCAAACGGCTTAGCCTCGGCCACTCGGTGTACCCAAGGGCCGCCTGGGCGGTCTGGACGTACTCACTCGCCAGCTGAGCTTGAGCCGCACTTACATGCGCTCGTTCTATAGCGTCAACTGGTACTGGTGAGAATGCCTTCGCAGTAAGTGGCTTCGCGGCCGCGAATGCCGGTTCAGCCGATGGTCGAACTGCGCCAAGGCAGCAAAGGAAGTGCAATCAGTTCTCGACGACGTATGTGGCGCCCATGATACGCCCATGCCAGCCGGAGGGCGCCTACCGGTAGAACGCCGCGGAGGCGCCCACCCAGTCCAGGCCCTTGTTGTGATCGACGCCCATCATCTTGCCGCGGCCGGTGCGGATGATGGTGTTCACGGGTTGCGGTTGGCCGCCTTCGAACCAGAGGTACATGATGCGCACCTCCACCTGCGTGGGTCCGTGCGGGGTTTCGATCACCGGCTCCCAGCGGACCCGCTCCTGCAGGATCCAGTTCTCGCGGTCAGTGACCGCATCCACTTCGGCGCGTGTCGGCCCGACCGAGACGCCCAGGCCAGCAAACGAGTAGAGCGGCTTCAGCACCCAGTTGTCCAGGTCTTCCGGGATCGACTCCACGCGGTCCAGGAACAGTGTTCGGGGGACGTGGGGGTGATCGAAGAACGGGATCGTAAACTTGGACAGCCGGAAGTACCAGTTGGGATGGCCCGCCCATTCGACGTCCAGATCGGCGGTCCAATCAAACGGCGCCGTGATGCCCTTGCGCTCCAGTTCATCGACGATGCAGCGGTTGTAGATGCGGTGGATGGGTACCTGCTGACCGTCGCGCTCATAGTAGAGCTGGCGGCCTTCTTGCCGGATCTTGGTGATGCAGACCGCTTTGACGCCGGTCACCTGCTCAGTGATGTGGAAGTCGCACGCCGTCTTCTGATGCTCTGGGTCGATCTCCAGCAGAATGACGTTCTCGGGCTCCTGGTCGCCCAGTATGGCGTGACGTAGCAGCGCCCAGTAGGATTCCAGATCAAGCCCACTCAGCAGCGTCTTCAGCGTGGGGTCAAGGCCATAGGCGCGCCGGTAAGTCTCGGCCATCACCGGCTGGTAGGCGTACAGAGATGGGAAGCCCTGGATCTCGACCAGCCGCGGTTCCAGTGCACCCGCCGCATTGCGGATGATGCCAAAGTCAGCTTGCACAAACAGCGGGCAGGCGGCCTCATTCCGGACCCGGTACTGCGCCGGGATGATGGCATCGGACAGCGCGTGATAGCGCGCATTGCCCACCACTTGCGCCAGCAACTCCTGCCCAGACCGGGCCATCGTGTCGAGCAGCGCTTCGTCGATGAAGACGGGTGTTTCGTTATGCCGGAACGGGATGTGCGTGCCGGTCAACGAGTCGATGCCGGCCAAGAAGCGGGCGTAGGCCTCGGGCGTGAAGCTGGCGTTGAAGGCTTGGCGGAGTGCGGGGATCATATTGTTCTAGTGGTCACGCGTACCATGCCAATCTATTCGTAGACTTCGCTTCGATGGGCGACGCGCGTAATCGTAACCTGCGTGCCGATGTCATCGATGATGTAGATCACACGCCAGTCCCCAATTCGGATGCGCCAATGGTCCCGATGGCCTTGCAGCTTCTTGCTTCCCACTGGCCGCGGATTCTCGGCCAACGCCAGAAGCTTTCGGTCAATCCGAGAGAAGACGAGGTCGTCAAGCGCATCCAATTCCTTTTGCGCCGAACGCTTGATCTCTAGCCGATACTTAGCCACGGGTTCGAACGCGCTTCAATCGATCCGCACGATACTGCTCGTAGGGGACGCCCTTCTCCTTGCGTCGCGATTCTGAGATTAGGCCATCCCAAAGGTCTTCCCAGATCGCTCCGTGCTTCTTGAGATCGATGAGTACGCCCACCTTACGGCCTTTGTCATCGGTGACGTATTGGATTCCAGTCATTGAACCATTATCCCCGGGCGCTGGGCCTGAAAGCCGCTTACGCCGCCTGCTCCAGCGCGCTTTCAATGAAGTGGCCGTGCTCCATGATCTGGACGCCGTCGGCCCAGATGCTGAATTCGCGGCCGACGACGTCGATGTGCGTGTCGCTCCACCAATCGGCGCCGGTGTGGTGGCCATAGGGGTTGCCGAAGGCGATGTGGATACCGGGCAGCTTTTCGTCTTGCAGGATGTTGCCGATGACGCCCTTTAAGGCGATGTTGGTGCCGATGGCGAACTCGCCCACACGGTCGGAGTTCTCGTCGGTGTGCACGTATTCCCAGAACTCATCGCGCAGTTCTTTGTTGGCGGATTCAGCCGCTACGGCGCGGTTTTTCTCAATGCGGACGGTCAGCGGATTGTCGCGCAGGTCGCCGTATTTGGCGCAGAGATAGTCGCCGACGACGCCGTCGATCACAAAGGTGCCGTTCACTTCGCCGGGTGAGGTGAAGATCTCACCGCCGGGCAGGTTGCCCCACTTTTTGTTGGAGATGATGCCGCTGGTCTTCAGCCATTTGTAGTCGGGGTTCATGGTGCCGACGATCTCGGTACCGGCGGGCGTGGTGGCGCGGATCTCGCGGGCTTTGCGGGCGATGTTGATCACCTTCACCGACAGCGCGTCCACCTTTTCGAAATCAGCGCGCATGCCTTCCAGCATGATGCGCTTTTCGATGTTCACCATATGGCCGTGACGCATTTCGCGGCGGTTGACGACATCCGTCATCTGCATGCGGCTCTTCAGCTCATGCAACTGCGCGTAGACGGCGAAGATGCTGACGTCGGACTTCTCCATATCCATCAGCACTGGGGCCGGCATATCGAGCAAAGGCCGCTGGGCGAGGTCTTCCAGGCGGAAGGCCCGGTAGGCAATGTTGCTTGTTTCCATCTCCACCGCGATGGCCGCCGCGATCTCCTGGCTGGCCTCGTCGGTGATCAGGGTCACCCGCTCATGCGGTTGGACGCGCAAACAGGTGTGGATGGCATTGCGGGCGCCAGGGGTCAATTCCGGGTCAAAAGCAAGTGCGGCAAGATTCATGGAACAAAAACCTACTGTTTCAATGATCGCCCCTCAAGGGCGGCTTGGCTAGTCCTGGTGGTTCTGGCTACAGCCCGGCTTCGGTTTCCGAGACGATGTAGTCCACCACTTTTTTCAGGTCGCCCTTTTCACGGAAGACGGCCAACTGACGGTCCGCGCCGGTGCCGCGCTCCATGATGGTGCGGATATAGTTGATCTCGTCCCGGCTACCCAACTCATCGACCACGTCGTCGACAAAGTCCAGGTACTCTTCGATCAGCGCCTTCACCGGCACTTCGATCTCTTTGCCGAAATCGATCATTTTTCCGTCCAGGCCGTAGCGGGCAGCGCGCCACTTGTTCTCCATGATCAGCATGCGCCGGTGGAGGCGGAAGCTCTGGTTGTTGGAGTGGAGTTTATAGAGCTTGGCCACGGTGGCCTGCACCAGCGCCGCCAGAGCGAGCGTTTCGTCGGCCCGCATCGGCAGGTCGAAGACCCGGAATTCGAGGGTGGGGAAGTGCGGGTGGGGCCGGATGTCCCACCAGATCTTCTTGGCGTTGTCGATGCAGTTGGTCTTCACCAACAGATTGACGAAGCGCTCAAACTCGCCGTAGCTGTGGAAGTTGCCGGGCAGGTTGGTGCGCGGGAACTTGTCGAATACCTTGCAGCGGTAGCTCTTCAGGCCCGTCTCCATACCCAGCCAGAAGGGCGAATTGGTGGAGAGCGCCAGCAAGTGCGGCACAAAGTAGCGCGCCGCGTTCATGATCTGGATGGCGGCCTCGCGGTCTTCCATGCCGACATGTACGTGCAGACCAAAGATCAGGTTAGAGCGGGCGACGTTCTGCAGATCCTCGACAATGGCGCGGTACCGCTCATCGGGGTAGATCTCCTGCTGCCGCCAGTCGCTAAAGGGGTGCGTGGCTGCAGCGGCCAGCATCAGGCCGTTGGCCCGGGCCAGTTTGATCATCTCCCGGCGCAGTTCCTTCAGGTCGAGCGCGGCTTCCTTGATGTCCCTACAGATGCCGGTGCCCACTTCCACCACCGACTGGTGCATTTCCGGCTTCACCCGCTCCTTTAGCAGGCGGCGGCCCTTCTCGATCAACTCGGTTGAGACCAGCGACCGCAAGCCCCGCGTATCGGGGTCAATCGACTGGTACTCTTCTTCGATCCCTAACGTAAAGGATGGCTGCATAGTGATCTGTCGAAAAAGCTAGAACTCGATCTTAACCGTTTAAGAAGCTGGCCCAACCGAACTCGGTCCGGGGCTGCTCATCACTCAACGCCTTCTTGATGCAGAGTTCGGCGACGGCGTTGATGATCCAGTCAAAGTTCGCCTGGCCGACGGAGTTGATGTCGGCATCGGGAGCGGGGTTCAGGAAGTCGATGGCGTAGGGGATGCCGTCCTCCACCGCGAACTCGATGGTGTTGATGTCGTAGCCCAGCGTCTGGCAAATGGTGCGGCAATCATTCACCAGGCGGACATGCATGCCGATTTCGATGGGCGGGCCATCTAGGACGTAGCGTTCCGCGTGCGGACGGCGCGGGTCGTACCGCATGATGTGGACGTTCTCGCGGCCGATGCAGTAGCAGCGGAAGTAGTCGTCGAAATTGACGCCGCGTTGCAGCGTCATGCACTCCTGGCCGCTTTTGGCGTAAGCGTCCCAAAGCTCCTGGACGTTGTCCACTTTGTAGACATCGCGCCAGCCGCCGCCGTCGTAGGGCTTCAGGAAGGCGGGGAAGCCGACGTAGTCAAAGATCTCTTCCCAGTTCAACGGGTAGATCAGGTTGCGCATCGATTCTGATGTCGTGTTGGGCGGATGCGTGTGGTGCGGCAGCAGGACGGTGGGTGGAATGGCCACGCCCAGCTTCGACATCAGCGCAAAGTTGAAGAACTTGTCGTCCGCGGTCCACCAGAACGGGTTGTTCAGGACGATGGTGCCGCTTAAGACGGCATTCTTCAGATAGGCCCGGTAGAAGGGGATGTCTTGCGAGATGCGGTCCACGATGACCCGGTAGCCCGACGGCTCCGCCATCTTGACGCCGCCGACTTTCAGGTGCTCGGCTACGACGCCCTCCACCTTGAGGGAGTTGATCTTGTCCACCAGTGCCGGGGGGAAAGTGTTCTCCATCCCGTACAGCACGCCAATCTTCCGCATTCGTTGCTTACTCCTCCGGTAATCCGCGCTGCGCCGCGCGAACACCGCTTTGTGGGTCCATCAGTGATGGCCCGATGTGTGATGGCACACAGTCTCCAGGATACCGTTACGGCTAGTTCCGAGTCATCCGGGAACGGATTTTCCGGGCGCGCTTCTCGATTTCTTCCAGCTTCTTCAGTGACGGCAGCGACAGGACGTGGCGGTTGTTCTTCTCCAGCGCGGCTTCGATCTCGCTGAGCAGCTTCTTCATCTCTTCCAGGTCTTTCAGGGTTTGGGCGTGCTCCGCCTCCAGGATGACCTCACTCTGCAGCCGGCCATCGGGTAGACGCATGGGGGGCGTCTTCTCGGACGGCGTCGGATTAGACGGGAGTTGGGCCAGGATGGGCAGGGCCGCCACCAGCGCGATCAGGAGCAACCGGAGCATAGGCCCAGATTGTCATACTTTGGGATGATGCCGGGCACACCGATCCTGCCAGCCAACGCGGCACTGCTGTTGATCGATCTACAGCAAGCCATTGATCACCCCTCCTGGGGCCGCCGGAACAACCCGCAGGCGGAGGCCAATGCGGCCGCATTGCTGGCCCGGTGGCGCAGCTTGGGTCAGCCGGTCTACCACGTCCGGCATGATTCCACCTTCCCTGATTCACACTACCGGCCCGGTCAACCGGGGCACCAGTTCAAGCCGGGAACCGCTCCCGTGGAGGGCGAAACGGTGATCGCCAAGCGGACCAATAGCGCCTTTGTCGGCACCGACCTGGAGGCACGGCTGCGGCGGGCAGGCCAGACGACGCTGGTGGTGGCGGGAGTGATCACCAACAACTCAGTGGAAGCGACGGTGCGGATGGCGGGCAATCTGGGCTTTGCCGTGTATCTGGCCCAGGACGCCTGCTTTACCTTCGGCCGCGAGGACTGGGATGGGGTGTGGCGCACGGCCGAGGAAGTGCACGCCATGTCACTGGCCAACATGAGTGGCGAGTATGCGGTGGTGAAGCGGACCAGCGAGATCCTGGCTGAAAAGGAGTGATCGTGAAAAAGACAGAGCCCAGCAAACAGAAGACCGGTGCCGTGGACCAGGAGAACGGTCCGGAGCAGGTCGATGCCTACCTGGACGCCGTGCCGGAACCGGCGCAGACGACGCTGCGGCAGTTGCGGGCGGCCCTCCGGGCGGCTGTGCCGGCCGAGGCGACGGAGGCGATGTCCTACGGCATGCCGGCTTTCAGCCTGCGGGTGGGCCGCAAAGAGGCCCGGCTGGCGGGCTACGCGGCGTTTAAGAAGCATTGCGGCTACTTCCCCATGAGCTCCACCGTGATGACGGTGCTCCAGGAGGAACTGAAAGGCTTCTCGAGTTCTAAAGGGGGCTTCCAGTT
>JAPKYX010000157.1 GCA_026394075.1 Acidobacteriota bacterium | reverse complement strand
GGCGGATCTCTTCGATAGGGGCAGCGACGGGCTGGCTGTGCCACACCCGCCGCCACCACCGCGCAATTAGGCTCGCGTCAGGAATATCGGCAGCCCCAAATGGTTGTCGTACTTCGGCCGGTAGCGTTCGGTGTTGTACATCTTCTCGATGTCCACCTTGCGCGGTCCCAGCTTCGGATCCGGAATCGGCATCAGCGCGTACTGCCCTTCGACGATGGCCGTCATCAGGCCGCTCTTTTTGGCGAGGATGGCGTCAAAGGCCATGTTGCCGAAGGTGGTGGCCACCAGCTTGTCGGTAAAGTCCGGTGCGCCGCTGCGGAGGTCGTAGGTCAGGTCGCTGATGATCGGGTCGAGCGTACCTTTGCTGATCTCCCGCGCCTTGTCGGCGAACACTTCGCCCACGTTCATCTTCTTGCGGTGGCCAAAGTCGTCCGCTTCGCCGTACTCCTGCACCTTGTAGCCTTCCCAGGCCGCGCCTTCGCTCAACAGCACCAGGGCGTAGCTGGACGGGTTGCGCTTGCGGTCGTGCATCAGCAGTTCCACCATCTGGTTCAGGTCGAACTTGTACTCCGGAATGCCGCAGCGGATGCTGGTGACGTAGGCGGTGTAGAGCGCCGTATAGCCCGCGTCGCGCCCAAAGATGCGGAACACGCCCAGGCGTTCGTGCGAACCGACGGTGGAACGTTGCCGTTGCACCGCTTCCATCGCGCGGCTGATGGCCGTCGAGAAGCCGATGCAGTATTCCGTGTTGCGCACGTCGTTGTCCATCGTCTTCGGCACGGCGATCACGTTGAAGTTCTCGTCGTTCAGCCGGGCGGCGTAGCTCAAAGTGTCGTCGCCACCGATGGCGACCAGGTAATCCAACTTCAGTGCCGCCAGATTCTTCAGTACCTTGGCGGTTACGTCCCAGCTGGTGCTGGTGACGCCGTCCTTGGTGGTCTCGCGAGACGGGTAGTCCTCAATCCGCAAGTGCGGCGGCAGCTTCTTCATCTTGGAAGGATTGGTGCGCGAGGAGTGCAGCCAGGTGCCGCCAAAACGGTCGATCGTGCGGGTGTTATCGCGGTTCAGGGCGACGGTGTAGTCGGCCACGCTCGCTGGATCATCGGTCTCGATATGGGTGAGACCCTTCCAGCCGCGGCGGATGCCCAACACTTCCATGCCCGCTTCCTCGGCGCGATAGGTGACGCCATTGATGACCGAGTTCAGGCCGGAGACGTCGCCACCGCCAGTAAGAATGCCAACTCTGAGTTTAGACACTACGAATGTACTCTCCTTGAAAGAAACAGGGGCTAAAGCAGTATTATAACGGGTCGAGAGCAGACAGCTTCAGGCCGAGCCCCAACCCCCAGGAGGGGCTCATTCCGGCCTCAGCACACACGCACGCTGTTTAAGCGATGATGTCCTTCACCACGTTGCCATGCACGTCGGTGAGCCGGAAATCTCGTCCGGCGTACTTGTAGGTCAGCTTCAAGTGGTCGAGACCCAGCAGGTGCAGGATGGTGGCGTGCAGGTCGTGGAAGTGGACTTTGTTCTCCACCGAATAGTAGCCGTAGTCGTCGGTGGCGCCATACTGCAGGCCCGCCTTCACGCCTCCGCCCGCCATCCACATGGTGAACGCCTCCGGGTTGTGGTCCCGCCCATCGGAGCCCTGCGCAGTAGGCGTCCGCCCAAACTCGCCACCCCAGATCACCAGGGTGTCCTTCAACAAGCCCCGTGCCTTCAAGTCGGTCAGCAGGCCCGCGATTGGCACGTCCACTTCGCGCGCGTTCTGCGCATGGTCGCGGCGCAGGTCAGCGTGCTGGTCCCACTTGTAGGTGTGGCTCACCTGGACGAACCGGACGCCCTTTTCCGAAAGACGCCGTGCCATCAGGCATTGGCGGCCAAAATCCTCGCTGACGCGGTTGTCGATGCCATACATCTTCAGCGTGGCCGCGGATTCGCCCGAGATGTCCTGCAAGCCCGGTGCCTCGGACTGCATGCGGAAGGCAAGCTCAAACGATTCGATGCGCCCTTCCAGCGCCTGGTCCGGACCTGAGGCGGCCAAATGCTGCTGGTTGATCTCCTTCAGATAATCCAGCTCCAGCCGTTGGATATCCTTGGGGGTCTCGCTGTTGGAGATGAAGGGAATGCGCGCTTCCTTAGACGGCACACCCACTGACCCGATCGGCGTCCCGGCGTAGGCCGCAGGCAAAAACGCAGAACTGAAGTTGTTGCCGCCGCCGTGGCTTTGGGTCGGGCAAATGGTGACAAAGCCCGGCATGCTCTGGTTCTCGCTGCCCAGGCCGTAGGTCACCCAGGAGCCCATGCTGGGCCGCACAAACGTATCGCTACCCGTGTGCATCTCCAGCAGCGCGCCGCCGTGCCGCGAATTGGAGCCATACATCGATTTGATGATGCACAGCTCATCCACCTTCTTGGCGGTTTCCGGAAACAGATCGCTCACCCAAGCGCCGCTCTGGCCATACTGCTTGAAGTCCCACGGGGATTTCAGCAAGTTGAACGTTTCGCTCGACACCACCTTGGGCCGGGCAAACGGCAGCGGCTTGCCGTGGTCGCGGATCAGCAATGGCTTGTAGTCGAACGTGTCCACCTGCGACGGGCCACCGTGCATGAACAGAAAGATCACGCGCTTGGCCTTGGCCGGGAAGTGCGGCGCTTTGACGGCCAAGGGATTCGGTGCCGCGCCAGTGGCGGCAGCCAACGCCTGCTCGCCCATCAGAGCGGCCAGCGCCAAGCCACCAAAGCCAGCGCTGCTGGCTTTCAGCAGTTCGCGCCGCGAGACCGTCCGGTTGAGATAAGAGTTCCAGTGTGCGTTCATGGGCGGCTTCCTTCTAGTTGAGATAGATAAATTCGTTCGATGCCATCAGAGCCTTCACAAAGCTCTGCCAGGCAAAGGCTCGCCGGGCGGCGGGGTCCGTCTGCCGGTCGGCCACCTGTTTGTCGACGCTGCCGATCAGCGTCAGGGCGCGGTCAATCTCCTGGGGCAGTGGTGGGCGGCCCAGGGCCCGCTCATACGCCTCCCGGATGCGGGCGGCGTCGTCCCATTCGGTGTGGGCCAGCAGCTTCTCAGCGAGCGTCCGGCTGTGCCGCAACGCCACTGCCCCGTTCATCACAAACAGGGCCTGCGGAGCCACCACGGTGCTGCTGCGGTCGCCATTGGAGGTCGACGGATCGGGCAGGTCGAAGGCCTGGAAGACGTCGTACATCGAACTGCGCACGATCGGAATGTAGACCGCGCGGCGATTGCGCTCATAGTCCATGCCGCCGCGCTTCGCCGTGTCGCTGACGTACTGGCGATCCTTGTAGGTCATCAGCGTTCCGCCCGCCGTCAGGTCGAGATCGCCGGAAGCCGCCATGATGCCGTCGCGCAGAGCTTCCGCTTCCAGTCGGCGGCGGTTGGTCCGCCACAATAGCTTGTTTTCCGGGTCCGTCTCGAACGCGCGTTCGTTGTAGGCGCTGCTCATCTGATAGGTGCTGGACAGCATCATCAGCCGGTGCATCTGCTTCATGGACCAGCCCTGATCCACGAACTGCACCGCCAGCCAATCGAGCAGCGGCTGATTCGTCGGCGCTTCACCCAGGCGGCCGAAGTTGTCCACCGTCGGGACGATGCCACGGCCGAAATGCCAGCGCCACAGCCGGTTGGCCATCACGCGGCTGGTCAGCGGATGGTCGGGCTGCGTCAGCCATTGGGCCAGCTCCAAACGTCCGCTGGCCTTGGTGGTGGGCGTCGGAGCATTCTTGACGTTCACCGCCCGCAGGAAGCCGCGCGGCGCTTCGGCACCCAAGGTCCAGTGGCTGCCCCGGATATTGATCTTCAAGTCGGAGATCTTGTCGCCTTCCCGCACGCCCATGGCGTGCGGCAGATCCGGCGTCGAATCTTCCAACTGCTTCCGCTCAGCATCAAGCGCCGTCAACTGCTGCTGGGCCTCCACCGCAAAGTACTGCCGCGAATTGTCCGGTGCCCGGAACGGACCCGCTTTCTCGTAGGCCAACTGGCGCAAAGCCTCGTAGCCCGGATCACCGAGCGCGGCCTTCGGATCAGCCTTGTCCTTTAACGCTTGCCACTGCCGGTCCGCTTCGAGAAAAAGGTTCTGATAGCGAGCCGCCAACTGCTGCTTGCTACGCCAGTCGCCGTCACGGAAAAATGCCGCGGCGGGAGACGTCCAGGCCGTCAGCGGCTTGCCGTATTCCAGCCAGGCGAACAGCACCGAATGCGGCGCGCCCTTGGCCTTCTCCAGCTCATCCACCCAGTGCGTCAGAAAGCCCGGATTGACGTTGTACTGCCGGGAAACCTGTTCCAACGTCCGCGGTGTCTCTGCGCCCGGCTTCAACACGGGCAAAGCGACCAGAAGCTTCTCAAAGTAAGGGAACCGCGCCTTGTGTTCCAGGCGGATCGTGTTACGACCCGCGTTCAACGCAAAGATGCCCGTTACGGTCCAGCCGCCGGCTTCCGGCGATGCGGCGCGGTTCTGGATGGGCGTCGCGCCCCGCTTCATCAGCACGCCGTTGATCCAGACATCGGCCGTACCATTACCCGTCTCTTCCTCCAGCATGTCCAACTGATACTCGCCCGCGCGCGGCACATCCAGTTCGTACTCGGCAAAGTACGGCCCCTTCTGCTCCGCCGCCACGTTCTTTGCTTTCTTCTCCAGCTTGCGCGCCACGTTGCCTCGAGCAAACGCGCCCGCTTCCAGTACCACCGGGCTTGCGGTGGGCTTCGCCGCTGAGGCATCGAGAATCGGCTTCAGTTCGATCTGCCCATACCGCAGTACGTCGCTGGCGGCCATCAGATAATCGCCCACATGCTGGCGGCCCTGCATGGCCAGCGCGTCGTTGTGCTGCTTCGAGATCTTGCCGATCTCTTTCTGCTTGGCGGTGATCTTGTCCAGATGCGCTTGCAGTTGGTCGCGCTGTGGCTTGTCGGCCAGTACGTACTCATGCCACTTGGCCACCACCTGGAAGTTCTCCATGGTCTTGGAGCTTTTGAAGATGCCGGCCAACGCGTAGTAGTCGGCGGTCGGGATGGGGTCAAACTTGTGGTCGTGGCAGCGGGCGCAGCCCACCGTCATGCCCATAAAGGCGCGGGTCGTGGTGTCCAGCTGTTCATCGACGATGTCCATTTCCATCTTCAGAGGATCATCTTCGGCCAGCATCTTGGCCCCGAGCGAAAGAAAACCGGTCGCCGTCCAGCGCTCAAACTGCGTCTTCAAGTCCCCTGATTCCGGCAACAGATCGCCTGCCAGCTGCTCCTTCAAGAACAGGTCGTAAGGCTTGTCCTTGTTGAACGCCTGGATGACGTAGTCGCGATAGCGGTAGGCGTTCTTGTAGACCAGATTTTCATCCAAGCCATTGGAATCGGCGTAGCGCGCCACATCCAGCCAGTGCCGTCCCCGGCGTTCGCCATAGTGCGGTGAAGCCAGCAAGCGGTCCACTACTTTCGCGAAGGCGTTGGGCGAGGAATCGTCCAGGTACGCCCGAACCTCTTCCGGTGTCGGCGGCAACCCGGTCAAGTCATACGTCGCCCGGCGAATCAGCGTCCGCTTGTCGGCCGCCGCGGCAGGTGTCAGCCCCTTTGCTTCCAGCGCCGACAAGATAAACGCGTCCAGCGGCGACTTCACCCAATCCTTGTTCTTCACCGCCGGAATCGCCGGCGTCGTGGGCGGTGTAAAGGCCCAGAACTTCTGCGCCGCGGCCATGGCATTCGCCTGACCCCACGGGGCACCCATCGACACCCATTGCGTGAGCAGCGCCACCTCGGCATCTTTCAACTTCGGACCCGGAGGCATCTTCGGCGCGCCTTCCATATGCCGGATCGCCTTCAACAGCAGGCTCTGCTCCGGCGCTCCCGCCACCACCGCCGGACCACGCGCGCCGCCCTTCTGCAAGCCCTCGTACGTATCGAGCCGCAACCCACCCGCCGCCGCCGGAGCCGCTGAATGACAGCCCAGGCACCGCGCCACCAACAACGGCCGAACGTTCTTCTCAAAGAAGGCGGCACCGTCGGTAGCTTGCGCGAATGAAGTGGAGGCGAAGACGCTAGCCCCCAGCAGGGTCAAGATACAATTCCGCATTAGAAAGAGTCTATCGCCGATTCGCGGAGCCGTGGTCAGCTGCGTTCGGGTTGCTGCTGGTTGTCCACTTCCACCGCCCGTTGCACCGCCCGATTCACCCGCAGCGTAAAGATATCCGGCCGCGCGTAGTGGCCCGTGACATCCAGGTCATACTTGCCCCGCGCGATGTCGTCCAGGTCAAGCGTGGCTGAGATGACACCCTCTTGCCCCCGCAGCGGGCCCGCCAGCACGTCGCCCAGTGGGGACACGATCACACTGCCGCCTTTGATTAGCGCTCCGCCATCGGGCGCTTCCGGGATGTGGTCGAAATCTGAAGGGTAGTCGTCGCGGGTCAGGTACTGGCAGGCGCTCAGGACGAAGCAGCGGCCTTCGTAGGCTAAGTGCCTCATGCTGGATTGCCAGATGTCGCGCTCATCCACGGTGGGTGCGCACCAGATGTCGATCGACTGCGCGTAAAAGCTGGTGCGCAACATCGGCATGTAGTTCTCCCAGCAGATGGCGGCGGCCAGGCGTCCGGCGGGCGTCTCAAAGGCCTGCAACGTGGAGCCATCACCGGAGCCCCACACCAAGCGCTCACTCGCCGTTGGCACCAGCTTGCGGCGGTGGCCGATCAATCGCCCGTCCGGGCCAAAGCAGAGCACGCTGCAATACAGCGTGCCGCCTTCACGCTCGATCGCGCCGGTCACCAGCGTCGCCCGCATCAGCTCCGCGAACTCGCCCACCACCCGCACCTCAGGCCCATCGAGCGTGATCGCTGCTTTCGAGTACCGCAAGAAGTCCTCGCGGCCGGCAGCGCTGCGGGATCCGATGCGCGCTCCAAAGTCGAGGCCCTTGGGATAGCCGCCAATATAGGCTTCCGGAAACACCACCAGCTCCGCGCCGGTTGCGCCGGCCTGCTCACACCAAGCCCGCATCCGCTCCAGCGTTCGCGGCGTGTCGAAGACACTGGACCCAGCCTGCACTACCGCCACCTGACGTTGACTCATGATTACCCCGAAGTATACCCGCCACCGCTCAGACCCCGGCGGCGA
This sequence comes from Acidobacteriota bacterium, assembly GCA_026394075.1. Taxonomy (GTDB): domain Bacteria; phylum Acidobacteriota; class Terriglobia; order Bryobacterales; family Bryobacteraceae; genus JAPKYZ01. The sequence goes on along the minus strand of JAPKYX010000157.1, from coordinate 19,561 downwards.
TGCGGTCCAGTAGATGATCGGCGATCGCCAAGGAGGCAGTGGCACCGGGGCTGGGTGCGTTCACCACATGCAGAGCGTTGGCCCGCTGCACAATATCGAAGTCCTGCACCAGCGTGCCGTCCTCGGCCATCGCCTGCGCCCGAACACCGGCATGGCCGGGCGTCAGATGCTCCAGCCGGACTTCGGGCACCAGCCGTTGCAGCGACCGGCAGAACTCCGTCCGGTCCAGCGACCGCCGCACCTCGTACGCCGCCATCGCCGGGTACTTGGCGAAGAAGCGCCAGAAGCCCGGGAAGGAGAAAACATCCACCACATCAGCCAAAGAGAAGTCGCTCCGGTGATAGCCTTCGCGCCGCGTCGCCAGCACGGCGTTGGGCCCGCACTCCACGCCACCAGCGATCATGCGTGTGAAGTGCACGCCCAGGAAAGGAAACTTGGGGTCCGGCACCGGGTAGATCAAATGCTTTACCAGGCGCGCCCCTTCCGGGCTCATCAGGAAGTACTCGCCGCGAAACGGGACGATGCGCGTGGTGCGCCGCTCACCAGCCATGGCGAGAACGCGGTCCGAGTGCAGGCCCGCGCAGTTGATCAGATAGTCGAACGGTTCACCGTTAACCCGCCAGCCCGCGCCGTCGTGCTCAATCTGGCGGACCGCGGTGGCCGTGCGGACTTCGCCGCCTTCCGCGTTGATCAACCGCTGCAACTGGCGGCAGACCGCCGGGTAGCCCGCGATGCCTTCTTCCGGAACCCGCACCGCGGCGATGCCGGCCACGTGCGGCTCAATCTCGCGCATTTGGGCGGCGTCCATCCACTCCAGTCCCGCAAGACCATTGGCCGTGCCGCGGTCCATCAGTTCCTTCAAGCGAGGCAGTTCGTCTGCGGAAACAGCCACCACCAGCTTGCCGCACGTCTCATGGGGGACGCCGTGTTCCTGGCAGAACGCCTTCATCTGTCGAACACCCGTGACGGCCAGGCGTGCTTTCAGCGATCCCGGCTTGTAGTACAAACCGGCATGCAGGACACCGGAATTGTGGGCGCTTTGGTGCTGGCCAGGCTGATTTTCCTTCTCGAAAACCGTGGCGCCGTCTCCGGGGTTTCGCCGTAAAAGCCGGTGCGCGACGGCCAGACCAATGATTCCACCACCAACGATCGCATATGAGCGGGACACTTTATGTAGACTATTACAAGCAGCCGTGCCGTAAGGGCCACGGCCAGCCTAACGAATGCTTCTTGCGCGCGAATTCATCACTTACCTCTCCCGCCAGCTGGTCCGCCGGCTGACCGTCAGCATGATTGACGCCCCCAACCCGTCGGCCACCGCCGAACTGGTGAATGGCATCATCGAGGACGACTTGGCCGTTGAGGACAAGCTCAACGACGAAGTGCGCGAACTGCTGGACCAGTACTCCGAGTACATGCGCCGGGAGAACGTCAGCTACCAGGAAATGTTCCGCCGGATCAAGAACCAGATGATCCAGCAGCGTAAAGTGATCCGTGCATCCGGACGGGATACGGGCGATTCGATGAAGCTGTCCCGTGACAAGATCACTGACCTGTCACACCAGATCGCGACCGCCCTGAAGAAGTCTCGCGAGATTCGGGTGAAGAAGGACATCAACGATGTCCGTCTGGAGATCGTGAAGGGCTTCACCGAGATCCTGATGGTGGAAGACAAGGCCGACCGCGAAGCGCGCAACAAGGTGAAGACCATCAAGCGCGAAATCACCGAAGGCGGCGAAGAGTACGATGTGCTCCACAAGCGTTACTACGCCGACGAACTGAAGCGCCTCGGCATCGATCTCAACGCCCGCTAACCTGCGGCGGCTCGCGTACTGAGAGGGAACGAGAAGGCCCGCGACCCGCAACGGGTGTCAGCTGCCTTTTCCTCCGCCCGAAATAGAAAACTCCCCGCCTTGCACCACCAACCGGAATTCGGCGGGGGCAAGGCGGGGAGTTTATGACCTCCAACCAGCTACCAAACTACTTCTTCAGCGTCACCCGAGTGGTCTTGTTCGCTTCCACCGTCACATCCTGATCGACGTTGAACTGCGAACCAACCAGCTTCAGGCGGTAAGTACCGGCCGGGAGCAGGATGCCGCTGCCGACGTTGTTGAACTCGTCCACGTGGCCGAAGAACTTGTCATTGATCATCACGGCACCGGTGTCACCAGCGGCGATCGAGATAAAGCTCTCTGACCCATCACCACCCAGCTTCAGCAAGCCAAACGGCCCATTGGGCAGCGTCAACGCCTTCAGCTTGTAGTGGATCTTGGTCTTCTTCTTAGCTACGACCGTTACCTTGGTGGTGAAGTCCTCATACCGCGGGTCCTTCAGCGATACCTCGTGTTCGCCCGGTGCAATGGCGTACTTTTCCGGTACCGTGAAGCGGGAGGCGGGTCCGATATATTTGCCATCGACGAACAAACCCGCATCACCGGGCTTGCCGCGGGCAACGATTGAACCGTCCTGGGCCATCAAGGCCGCGGCGGAAAGCGCAAATAAAACAGATGCTGTCAAAATCCTCATAGCCCTCCCAGACTATCAAACCTTGGCCCCCCGCGGGTAGAACAGTCTCGCCACACGCCCGTGTTACAGTGAGGCCATGCGGGAGAGGGCCTCGGGCGTCGCGGAATCTACGGTCCGCACGCTTGAAATAGCTGTCTCAAATATCATCCGTGGCAAGGCCGAGGCGATTCGTCTGGCGGTCTCCTGCCTGTTGGCGCGCGGTCACCTGCTGATCGAGGATGTACCCGGCGTTGGCAAAACAACGTTGGCGCACGCTTTAGCCCGCGCCGTCAGCTGCGACTTCCACCGCCTGCAGTGCACCTCCGATATGCTGCCGTCCGACATCGTGGGGGTGTCGATTTACAACGCGCTGACGACGGAGTTTGAGTTCAAGCGTGGGCCGGTGTTCACCAACTTCCTGTTGGCGGACGAGATCAACCGCGCCACACCCAAGACGCAATCGGCACTGCTGGAAGCAATGAACGAAGGCCAGGTCACCGTCGATGGCGAGACGCACCCGCTGGTGGCGCCCTTTATGGTGATCGCAACCCAGAATCCGGCGGAGCATCACGGCACCTATCCGTTGCCGGAATCGCAACTGGACCGGTTCCTGCTGCGGATCACGCTGGGCTACCCGGACTTGGCCAGTGAACGCTCCATTATCCGGCAGCAGGATGGAGCGACCGGCTCGCGCGCCGTTCCCGTGCTCTCGCGCCAGGAGTTGCTGGATGCACAAGCCCTCGTGGCGCAGGTAGCGGTGGATGATGCGTTGGTGGACTATGCGTTGGCCATCGTAGCCCGCACCCGCCAGCATGAAGTGCTCTCGCTGGGCGTGAGTCCCCGAGGAGCGCAGGGCATTTACCGTGTCGCGCAAGCCATGGCACTGGTGGCGGGCCGGGATTATGTGATCCCGGACGACATCAAGCAGGTAGTCATCCCGGTCTGCGCCCATCGCGTAATGCTCAACACGCGGTCTACGTTGTCCCAGCGCGGCGCAGGCGCCGCCGAACGCGTCATCGAGGGCATTCTGTCCGAAGTGGCCGTGCCGCTCTAGCTAGTCTGAGCCGGTGACGCCAGCAGACCGCCCATAAGCCGCTCAACCGGACCAAACGAAGGCCAGCGCCGTACCGAGCCGCGACTAGCAGGAGCGGTCTGCCCTCATTGCAGGCATCCTCCACCCGATCCCCGACTGGTCGCGCGCGCCTCAGCTGCGGGACACGAGCACCCGTCAGCGCGGCAGCAAGTGCTTCTGCACTTTGCCCAGTGCATTGCGGGGCAGGGAAGGCACCGTCACAAAAGCGCGCGGCAACTTAAAGGAGGCCAGCGCGGCCCGGCAGCGGGCTTCCATTTGGGCGGGGTCAATCGACGCACCTTCGCGGGCCACCAGGTAAGCGTATGGCAGTTCTCCCCGCGCGCGATCCGGCACACCTACGACCGCCGCCTCAGCCACTTCCGGCTGCTCCAGTAGAAACTCTTCAATCTCGCGGGGATAGATGTTGAAGCCCCCGGAGATGATCAGGTCGCTGCGGCGGCCCTGCAGCGTGTAGTACCCGTCGGCCGTTCTCATGCCCAGATCACCGGTGCGGAACCAGCCGTCGCGGAAAGCGGCTTGGGATGCGTCCTCGCGCCGCCAGTAGCCCGAGCAGACATTGGGCCCTTTCACAAACAGTTCGCCCGTCTCGCCCTCGCCCACCGGTTGTCCGGCGGCATCCAGAATCTTGACGGAGATGCCCGGCAACGGCAGCCCGACACTGCCTGGGCGCCGCTCCCCGGCATAGGGGTTGCTGATGTTCATCAGCGTCTCAGTCATGCCGTAGCGTTCCAGGATGACGCTGCCGAAGCGTTCGCCAAATTCCTGCATCAACTGCGCCGGTAGCGGCGCGGAGCCGCAAACAAATAGCCGCGCCGTTAGGCCGATCTGGCGGGCCACGTCCGGCTCCAGTTCCATCAGCCGGACGTACATCGTCGGTACGCCGAAGAATAGTGTCGGTTGGAACTCCAGTAACTCTGCTCCAATCCGGCCCGCTTCAAACCGCTCCAGGAGCCGCAACCGCAGGCCGCTGGCCAGCCACGCGTGCAGACCATTGCCCAAGCCATGCACGTGGAACAGCGGCAGCGCCAGCAGTAGCCGGTCCGCCGCGGTGATCTGCCAGGCGGTGAGGATGTTGGCCGTGTTGGCCGCGAAATTGTTGTGGCTAAGAATCGCGCCTTTGGAGACGCCGGTGGTGCCCGACGTATAGATCAACGATGCAGCGTCATCGCCATCGACGGCCGCCACCGGGCGCTGGTCCGGCATCCCCGCCGCCTCGGCCATCAGCGTGTCGATCGGCCACGCGGGAAACGCCGCCGGCACATCCCCGGCCGCAATCAGCGCCGCCGGTTCCGCATCGGTGAGAATGTGGGCCAGCTCGCGTTCACGATACAGAATGTTCACCGGCACAAAGATGGCGCCCAGCTTCAGCACGGCCAGATAGAGATCAATAAACTCGATCCGGTTGGCCAGATAGACGGCCACGCGGTCGCCTTGGCGGACCCCGCGCGCGGCCAAGGCCTGCGCCAGCCGGTTGCTGCGGGTGTCCAGGTCTCCGAAGGTGTAGGTGTCGCCTTTCCAGTCAAGCGCGGGCTGGCTCGCTCGCAGGCGTAGTGAGACATCAAAAAGCTGAATCAGGTTCAAGGCGGTTGGCGATCCTTGCTCACTACTGTGCCACGAAGGCGTCCGGTAACGAAACCGGTTGGCGCGAACCCGAAGACCGCGATACAGTGGCCAGCAATGGGCTCTCCTTTGCCTCCTCACTTGATCCTCCGGCGGCGGGAATGGCTGGCCGTTTGGGCCGGGCTGCTTCCGATGGCCGGCACGTCACTGGCCCAGCAGCCACCGCTGCCTCCGCGCCTGTCTCCGACGCCGGCACCCCCGCCGTCAGCCCCCAAGCTGGTCCCTCCACCGCCGGTGAAGCTGACCGCAGCCGAGCAGGCGCGCCTTGATGCAAGCGTCGCCGAACTGGAGCGCCTGGTCAGCGGCTTGAAGGCCGCCAAGGCTGACCCGGATCTAGTGGCAGACGTCGAGATCTACCACAAGGCCGGAAGCTGGCTGCAACAGTTTCCGGAGGAGTTCTTCACCGCCGACGACGTGAAGGCCGCATTCCGCGTTCTCGATGACGGCATCGCTCGGGGCAAGCAACTGGCATCCGGGCAAGCGCCATGGTTGAAAACACCGGGTAGGCGTATCCACGGCTTCCGCTCGGAACTCGATGGATCCATGCAGCTCTATGGCCTGCGCGTGCCGGAATCCTACGACGGCGTCAAGCCCGTGCGCCTCTACGTGTGGCTGCACGGGCGGGACCAGAAGAACTCCGAAGCCAGCTTCATCGACCGCGAAATGAAGGTGACGCAATCCACCTCCAACCCCGCCGATGTGGGACAGATTCAGCTGGACCTCTATGGCCGCTGGAACGGCATGGCTTATCACTTCACCGGTGAAGCCGACCTGTTTGAGGCCATCGCGCAAGTCCAACGCCGCTACAAGATTGACCCCCAACGCATCCTGCTGCGCGGCTTCTCGATGGGCGGTTGTGGAGCGTGGCACATCGCACTGCACCACCCGGACCGCTTCGCCGCCGCTGAAATCGGTGCCGGGACGTGGCCCCGCCGGTCGCAGATGCCGGGTTTCCCGCCCCACCAGCAGGGGACCTTACGCATCTACGAGAACATTCTCGATTGGTCGCTCAACGCCTTCAACCTCCCCATTGCCGGGCATGGCGGCGAGAACGAAAGCGGCCTCAGTTCGATTCCCGCCGCGCCCCCCGGCACGCCAACCCGCGGGCAACTGGAATCGTCCATCAAAGTGCGGGAACAGTTGGCCACCGAAGGCTTCCCCTCGGAAGGTGACCCTTACGAACTCCGGGCCAAAGGCACGCCTTCGGTCTTCTTCATCTCCAAGAACACCGGCCACAGTACCAGCCCGGAGGTTCGCGGCAAGCTGGATGCGTTCCTGAAGCTGCATGGCGATCGGGGCCTCCAGTCGCCGGACCATATCCGGTTTGTGACGTTCACGACGCGCTACAACCGCTCGTTCTGGGTGACGGCGGAGTTGCTGGAGAAGCATTACCAACGCACCGAGATTAACGCACAGCGCCTGGATGGCGGCAAGCGCTATCAGATCACGACGCGCAACGTGGCGCGGCTGGTGCTGCGGGAGATCAAGCAGCCGGCGGAGCTCCAGTTGGACGGCCAGACGTTGCGGGTAAAGCCAGCGCCGGCGGTAACGCTAGAGAAGGGTAAAGCGGGCTGGCGTCCGGCCAAGGCACTGAAGGGCTTGGTGAAGCGGCACGGCCTGCAAGGGCCGATTGACGATGCCTTCCTGGACCCCTTCCTGCTGGTGCGCCCCACCGGATCGCCCTGGAATGACGCCGCGCACCGTATGGCGCTGCGCATGCTGGACCGGTTCGACAAGCAGTATGCCAAGCACTTGCGCGCCCACCCCCGGACGAAGAATGATACGGATGTGACACCGGACGACATCGCTAAGTACCACCTGGTGCTATTCGGCGACCCCGGCAGTAACTCCTGGCTCAGGAAAGTGATGCCGAAGCTGCCGGTCAAGTGGACCCAAGATACCATTCAGGCGGGCCGCTTCAGCTACAAGCCAGCCGATCATCTATTGGCGATGGTCTACCCCAACCCGCTGAATCCAGGCCGCTACGTCGTGCTGAATTCAGGCCTGACCGCGCCCGACAGTGAACTGCGCGGAGAGTACCAACTACCCCGCTTCGGCGATTGCGCGGTACTCAAAGTCGAAGAGAAGACCGACTTTCCAGACTTCGTGATGGCCACCCTGTTTGACGAAGCCTGGAGACTACCCAGTGAGCTCACCTAGTGCTTCCTACAGAGTGACTTGAATGCGGTGCCGGTCTCCAAGCCGGCACCACCTGGCCGCTGCGTCACCCTACTGCAAGTAGAACGCGAACAACTGATCGCCAGCGGCGACCAGCAGGTACTGCTTGCCGTCCACCATGTAGGTCTGGGGAGCGTTGGAGACTTGGCCTACGCGGGAGTGCCACAGGATCTTGCCGGTGGCCGCGTCGTAGGCGACTAGGCTACCTGACAGATCACCGGCGAAGACCAGCTTGCCTGCGGTGGTCAGCACGCCGTTGCCGCCGCCGAAGCCGCCGCCGACGCCGGGGTAGCGGTGACGCCAGGCGATCTTGCCTGTCTTATAGTCGATCGCGGTCAGGTAGGCGCCCATCGAAGCGACGAACTGTTCATCCTTGCCGCCCAGGCCCATCGCGCCGCGCGGGTCGGTTTCGGTCAGGTAGTACATGGCGTAGGTGTCGCTCTGGGGGACGTAGAAGAGGCCTGTATCGGGCGAATAGGCGGCGGGCGGCCAGTTGGTGGCGCCGTAGTTATTGGGCGAAACCAGGGAGCCACCGACGGTGGAATCTTTCTCCACGTTGCGGATGGTCTGGCCCTTGGCGTTGATCTCCTTCACCCAGTTGACGGTGTCAGAGAACTTGCTGGTCAGCAGATGCTCGCCCGTCAGGCGGTCGACGACATAGAAGTAGCCGTTGCGGTCAGCATGCAGAGCCATCTTGCGCGGCTTGCCTTTGAAGTCGCCATCCACCAGGATGGGCGTTTCGGACGAATCCCAGTCGTGGGTGTCGTGCGGGTTCAGCTGGTAGTACCAGGCCATCTTGCCGGTTTCGACGTTGATGGCGACCAGCGAGCAGGTGAATAGATTGTCGCCATCGCGGCTCTTGGGGTTGGTGTAGCTGGGCGAGGGGTTGCCGGTGCCGAAGATGTAGAGCTTGGTCTCCGGGTCGTAGGCACCAGGGATCCAAACGTTGCCCGCGCCGACGCGCGCGCCTTCCAGCGAGCCCCAGGTTTCCAGACCCGGGTCGCCCTTCTTCATCGGCACGGTGTAGACCGTCCACTTGATGTCGCCAGTTTCGGGATCGCGGGACTGGACATAGCCGGGGGCGTCGAGATCATTGCCAGTGCCGACGATGACATTGTTGCCGATGACGATCGGGGCCATGGTGGAAAAATACTGCTGGTTAAAGTCGGCGATGGGCTTGTGCCAGCGTTCCTTGCCGGTGAGGGCGTCGAGACACACCAGGAAGTCATCCGGCGTCTCCATGTAGAGCCACCGGCCCCACATGCCCAAACCGCGGTTGCCGATGTGGGTGCCGCCCTTGGTCTTCCAGAAGTAGTGCCACAACACGCGGCCATCGCGGGCGTCCACCGCCCAGGCGTTGTCCGGCGTCGAGAAGTAGAGCCGTCCGTCCACCATCAGCATGGACGCGCGAATGTTGGTGCCAGCGCCGAAGCCGCCGGTGAACTCGCCCGTACCTTCGCCGCCGATGATCAGCGGAACGGCCGGGCCGCCACCGCCACGGAACGGGTTGCCGCCCGCCGCTGCGCCGGGTCCGTTGCTGACGCGCGTGGTCCAGGCAAGAGTGAGGTTCTTGACGTTCGTTTGGTTGATCTGCGTCAGCTTGGAATAGCGCTGGCCGGAATAGTCGCCGCTATAGGTGGGCCATTCGTTCGAAAGCGGCTTCAGCAGTGAGGCCGGATCCAAAGCTTGGGCGGACAGGACACCCGCCAGAGAGAAGAGAGCGATAAATTTCATGGCGTTGGTTGTCCTTACTTGACGGAGGCCAGGAAGGCCGTCACGTCGTGGATGTCTTTGTCGGTGTACTTGCCCAGCAGGGCGCGGTGGCCCTGGAGCGGGTCGATCAACTCCACCTTCGGGTTGTCGCCATCGCGGGTGAAGCTGCGCGGAGTGCCATCGTCTTCGGTGAGTGCGACAACAAAGTCGTCGATCTTCACCAGGCGTCCGGTGATCTTCTTGCCGCCCTGCGTCACTGCTACCTTGACGATTGTGCCCGGGCTGGGCGGAGCAGCCGGTCCGCCACGACCGCCGGTGGCACCCGGCATCAGCCACGTCTGTTGCAAGCGCTTGGCGTCCGTAATGCGTCCACCGATCCCCTTCAAGTCGTTCGCCACCGAATGGCAGCTGGTGCAGGTCTTCTGGAAGTAAACCTCGCCGGCCTTGGCGTCGCCCACCAGAATCGTCGGCGGAGCCATCCGGGAGATGTCATAGCCGCCGACCCGGAAGCTGTGCAGAAAAGCGGCAATGTCGGAGACTTGCGCTGCCGGCAGGTCGAACTTCGGCATCCCTTCGCGGCCTTCCTTCAAGACCGGTCCCAGCAATTCGCCGTTCTGGTCATTCAGCACCACGGGGGTGCGGATCAGGTTGGGTCCACCGGAGCCGCCGCGGGCGTCAGCGCCATGGCAGAAGGTGCAGTTGATGCTGTAGATCTGCTTACCCCGCTCGACAACCGCCGGGTCGGCCGGGGGACGGGTGGGAAAATCTGGCGGGCGGCGGAAAGCTGCCGGAGGTCCACCGGCAGGCGGAGCACCCGCGGGCCTCCCGGCGGGGGGCGGTGCTTGGGCCAGCACGCAAATGGAAGAAACGGCAGACAATACAGCCGCGAGCAACGGTCTCGTCAAATCGGCACCTCGGTCCTAGAAAAACGCAGTTACCAACGTATCATGGCGATCTGTCGGGGCTGGAGCGTTACCGGGTGACCTCAAAATTGGTTGGAATGGCGGTGTGGGGACTACCGGAAGTGGTCCACCACGTAGATGTCGCTTCCCGCTTGATCCAACTGCGACCATACGAGCAGGCTTTCGTCACGGGTGACGCCCATACCGCTGTCGTACTGGACGGGAAGGCGGGTGAGTAGGCGGCTGACGGTGGTTTGGCCGGTGGCCAGGTCCTGCCGTAAAATCGCGCGCTGACCTTTGGGAGGGAAGATGGCGTAGAACAGTCCGGTCTGGCTGAGTGCCCATTGGCCCCAGAGGTTGGCGGCCAGGTCCGGAGTGACTAGTCTTTCCGGTCCACCCTCCCGGGGGACTCGCCAGATGCCGGGCGATGCTTGGCGGCAGTAATAGACCCAGCGCTGATCGTAGGATTCAAACGCGGCCAGGCCACCTTCCCGGGTTACCTGCACTGCGGCACCGCCCCCGGCGGGCATCCGCCAGACCTGCCACTGGCCCGAACGGTCCGAGCCGAAATAGATGGCGCTGCCGTCGGGCGACCAGCTGGGCAGTACTTCATTGGACTCTTCCCGGGTGAGCGCGCGTGCCACGCCGCCCGCCAGCGGGATGACGAACAAGTCGGCATTGCCCGCCGTCCGCGATTCAAAAACGATCTGCGTCCCATCCGGCGACCAGCGAGGGGAGCCCGTCACCGGGCCACCGGCTTGCGTCAACTGCCGCGCCTCACTGCCGTCACTGCGGGCCACCCAAACCTCGTTGGTTCCGCTGCTGGTGCTGCGCCAGGCGATCCATTGGCCGTCAGGGGAGATCTGCGGGCTGGTGTCGAGCGCGGTGGAACTGGTGATCGCCACCGCCTCGCCACCGTTCGAGGGCGCTCGCCAAAGGTTGGTATCGGAAAGCCGGACGACGAAGGCCAGACGTCCGCCCTGAAGCGCCGCGGCAGGTGACAGGGGGGACAGCCCGGCTTCCGCCAGACGCTGCGGCGTTCCGCCATCCAAGGGAAACTGCCACAGGCTGCCCACTTCTGAGCCGCGGGCAATGGACACGATCACGCTGCGGCCGGACGGATGCCAGCAGAGGCCGCTGGTGGGCCGTTGCTCGGCCGTGACGCGGCGGACCTCGCCGGAGGCTAGGGTGAGGAGCCAGATGTCCTGCGAGGCTTGCTCTATGGTGCGGACAAAGGCGATCTGCTGGCCATCGGGGCTGAGGCGAGGATGGGCGTCGCCCTGGCTGCGGGGCGGGGCGGTGGTCCAGACCCGGGCTGCGCCACCCGCAACCGGCACTTCCATCAGCGATGCGGGCAATTCCGGGCGATCCCGGTGGGCGATCACCAGTGACTGGCCGGTGGGTAACCAGAGCGGCGCGCTCCGCTCGCTGGCCAGGCGCACGGTGGTCTCCGCTCCGCTGGCGATCTCGCGCACCATCACCTGGTAGGCTCCCGGACCCGTCATCCGCAGAAAGGACAACCGCTTTCCGTCCGGGGACCAGGCTGGCTCGTAGTCCAGGACCGCACCGGTATCGATCTCTTGCGCCGCTCCTCCGGCCGCGGGCACCAGGAAGATGTGCGAGCGGTTGGACCCGCTATCGCGCGAGAAGGCCATCATGGTGCCGTCGGGCGAAAAGGCAGGTGAGCGGGAATAGAACTGGTGTCCGGTGACCAACCGAGGAGCGGAAGGCGGAGCCGACGGCGGACGGAACAGCACCCATCCAAGGGCGGCCACGGCGACGGCTGACCCGAGCAGTGCCCATGGGAGCCAACTGCGCGCACTGGAGCGAACCACGGGCGATGGCTCGGCTGCGGCTGGGGCTTCCTCTGCCGGGGCAAAACGCGGCTGATAGGTGCCTTTCGGCAGTTCAATCCGGACCGGATCGGCCGCACCGCTCCCGGCATAGTACTCCTGCAGCTTGGACCGCAGGCGGCGCGCCTCGACGCGAACGACGGGGTCAATTTTGGGGTCGTAGGAGTTCTCGCGGCCGAAAACACCGACGCCGATCACCGTCTCTTTCAGTTGCGCACCCATCCCGGCCAGGGATTGTTCGACGACGTAGCGCAGAAATTGGGCCATCCGGAAACTCTGAGACCATTCCGGACTGGAGAGGATTCTCTCCAGCGCCGCCTCGATCTCTGCCGGAGCTAAGGGTTTCGCCATAAACAAGTTGACTGAGGTAGGATACCCCGCTTTGTTAACCGCCCTTCGCCACCTCAGCCGGGGTAGCCTACCCCGCTTGATACCCACTCTTACTCCTTCGGCGGCCGCCTGCGGCCCCACGCTGATGAACATGCGTATACGCCATCTCCTCGCAACACTGCTGTTCACTATCCCCGCCTGGAGCGGGTCCATCTACGGGATCGCTTTTTCGGGCAAGGTCACCCAGGGTACCCTGATCGGAATCCTGGACGACCAGACCAGATATATTGTGCCCTTTACTCCCGGCAGCACCATCAACGGAGTCCTGTCCATCGACTTGTCGCTTCTGCCCCCACCAACCGTCACCCCTGGTGCCAACGTAACTCAGACTACCTTTCGGGACGCCGATGTGGTGGATCCCAGGTGGATCTCAGGCCAGGTGAACGTATCGCTCCCGGCGCTACCGGACCGGGCTCTGCCGGTTTTCGACTCCTTCTCGTTGACACCGCTGCTGCCGCCCCCCGGCGCCATTGAGGACCTCGCTCCCATCCGCGAGCGTGGGATCCTTTGGAACGTAGCTGATCCGACCGGTGTGGACAATATCCTGCCGTCCGTCAAATACCAGGATGCATGGCGTACCGCCACGGAACAGCACTTCAAGCATGTGTTTTTGAGTTTGCTGATCTCGTCGTCTGCCGACTTCCTTCCGGTCAATGGGCGGTTCTCGGCATTCGACCTGAACAACTTGACCGTTGGCTCTGTCTTCCAAGCGACGATATTGAACCAGAAACCGGTCCGCGTCGCTCCGTTATTCGGTATTGAGAACAGATTCACGATAGCCATCGACTTCACGATCGATCGCGTCTTCGGTGGCATTGAAGGCGGCAGCAGTTCCCCATCCACGGGCGGTGGAGTTGGGCCGGTCCCGACGCCGGAACCAGGGACTGTCGTAGCCGGTTTGACGGCCATTGGTCTGGCGCTCGTTCGCGCCCGCCGCCGGGGGTGAGTGAGCGCGAACGGGGAGTGATGGGCACCTGCTGGGCGCTCTTGAAATATTGCCAATGCGTCAATGGGCGATGGCTGCCGTTCCAAGCCGCGGTTAGCAGGAGCGAACCGGGGTAGCACACCCCGCTTGATACCCACTCTTACTCCTTGTGCGGCCGCCCGCGGTCCCAAGCTGATGAACATGCGTATGCGCCACCTTTTCACGATTTTTCTGTTCACCATCCCGGCCTGGAGCGGGTCCATCTACCGGATCGATTTTTCCGGCACGGTCACCGGTGGTACCCTGCGGGCCATCCTCGATGACCAGAGCGGGTTTGCTCTGCCCTTCGCCCCTGGAAGCACTATCAGCGGTTTCGTGGCGATTGACCCGTCGCTTCTACCCACACCAACCGTCGACACTCGTCCGGATGGATCTCGGACCACCTATCTGGACGCCGATGTCGTGAACCCCCAGTGGATCTCGGGTCACGTGAAAGTCCCTTTGCCCGCGCTGCCGGACCGGGCCAAGTGAACGTGACGCTCCCGGTCCTACCGGACCGTGCTCTGCCGGTGCCCGATTCCTTCTCGTTGACGCCGCTGCTGCCGGTGGCCGGTGCGGTGGAGGACCTTGCTCCCATCCGAAGCCGTCTATTCATTTGGGACATGGCCGACGGGTTTTGCTGCGACATTCTCTTTGCGGCCGCCCAGTATCAGGATGCTTGGAGTACAGAAAAGGAAACCCACTTCAAGAAGCTGTTCTTGGGCATGCTGACGTCATCGGTCACCGATTTCTTTCCCGCCAACGCGACCTTCCCGTCGCCGTTTGAGGCCACCAACATCAACGTAGGCTCGAAGTTTCAAGCGACTGGATTCAACCGGAAGCGGATCTTGACGCCGCCGCTGTTCGGCATAGAGGACAACTATACGATGGACATTGACTTCAGAGTCGATCACGCCACGGGCGGACTGCTGAGCGCCAGTAGTGCTCCCTCGACGGGCGGAGCCATCGGATCGGTGACAACGCCGGAGCCGGGCACGATGGCCGCCGGCTTGGCCTTGGTGGGCTTAGTGATCATCCGCGCCCGTCGGCCGGCTGTTTAACTGAACGAAAGGAGAGCGCCCGCCAGGACGCCGTTCGACTAATCGCCGACTTGCGTGGCCACGTTCACGCGAGCTCTCAGATTGGCCACACCGGCCGTGTAGCGGTCATCGACGACGGAGAATGCCACGGCGTCTTCCATCCAGTCGTGCCACGTGCCGTCGGGGTCGTGGGAGGCGGCGGTGAGCGAGTATTCGTTGGGGCAGAGATCGCAATTGAAGGCGAAGGTGACGATGGCGCGTTCGCCGGGGCGGACGGGGCCGAAGGTGATCTTCTCCAGCTCAGTGTTGGTGCCGTAGACCTCAAAGCCGAGCCGCGTGCGAATCATGATGCCAATAACGGGGTCCTCCACGTCGCGATCGAATTCGACGGTGACGCGGATCTGCGCCTCTTCGCCGCTCTTCCAGGCGGCGGTGGGCGTGCCGAGGGCGTCCAGGGTTTCGATCTCCAGCACCCGGGCTCGGCCATCGCCACGCCGCAGCGCGGGCGGTAGCACCAGTTGGCGGCCCTGGGCGTCGGCGCGGAGGCGCTGGGCTTGGGCGGCGCGGTATTCCTGCACCACCTCTTGCGGATCGCCACGGCGCAGGTCACCCGGGGCCTTCACCCACCAGACCTCATCGCAGAAGCGCGGGTCCAAGCCGCGGACGAAAAGCGTCTCGCCCTTTTGCCGCCGTTCCAGCAGATCGAGCAGCGGGGCTTGCGTAAACTGGAGCTTGGCTGCGCCCACCACGCCGATGAGGCAACCGTCGGGCAGGGTCACGTTAAACTCGTCAATACGTGTGGGCATCCTCTACAGCTTAGCTTTCGCCGCCATCGTGATCGAGAACCGGTCGTTCACCGCGGACTCAAAGACCGGCCACGCCGTCATCGACATCCGGGGCGAGAAGCAGGTCCGCATCCGCAACGTCGTCATTGACGGCAAGCGGGACCAGTTTGAAAAGCGCTGGCCCGTGGCCGAAAATGGGGCACCGTTCATTGACTACTACCCGCTGAACGGCATCGCGATCGACCGCAGCGAGGACGTGCTGATCGAGAATGTCACGCTGCGCAACGTCGTCAATCTGGCGATTGTGGTGGCGCGGTCGAAGAAGGTGATCATCCGCAACGTCACGATTGAAGACTCGGGGTCGCTGGACGCGAAGGGCAAGAACAACACCACCGGCGGCATTCTGCTGGAGGAAGGTACTACCAACTTTGAGGTCCGCGGCTGCCGGCTGCGCCGCATTCGGGGCAACGCCATCTGGACGCACAGCTACACGGTCTCACCCCGGAATCGCGATGGGGTGATTGCCGAGAACGAGATCGACACCGCCGGGCGGGATGCGATCCAGGTGGGGCATGCGGTGAATGTGCTGGTGGAAAAGAACACCGCCCGCAACGTGGGCTACCCGGTGGAGGTGGCCGAAGGGGAGCCGGTGGGCATTGACACGGCCGGCAACGTGGAGGCAACGATCTACCGCGACAATCACTTGTTTGAGATCAATGGCAAGTGCTTTGACTTGGATGGTTTCCACGATGGCTCCGTGGCCAACAATACTTGCCTAAATGCCCGACCCGTGGCGGCGTATCCGCTGGGTAATTTCGGAATTGTATTTAACGACTCGCATCCGGAGTCCGTCAGCCGGAACATTGTGGTGCAAGGGAACGTGATTGATGGCGCTAAGTACGGGGCGATGTTCGTGATCGGCAGCGGACACACGATTAGTAACAATCAGTTTCTGAATCTGAATATGGCGCAGTCGAAAGACGGGCTGTTGGGATCATCGATCTTCTTCGCCAAGGGCGTGCTGCGGCCCAATCCACCGCGGGCGGTGGTGGTTAAAGACAACACGATCACGGGTCATGCCCGGTGTCCGGCACCCTATGAAGGCGTGCGTTTTGAAAGGAACAAATGCCAGCCATGAGTAACACCGGAGTCCAGGTGCAGATGCGCGAGGAGTGGAACGCTCGCGCGCAGGAAGATGCAAATTACTATGTGGCGTTCGGGCGGCGGGACCAGCCGGAGGAAGAGTTCTTTGCGACGGCGGCCGACGTACTCCGTGACTTACAGCGCGAGATCCAGCGCGGGTTGCCCGCAGAAGCGCGCAGCCGGCGCTTTCTGGAGATAGGGTGTGGCCCGGGGCGCTTAATGAAGCCCCTGGCGGAACAGTGTGGGGAGATCCACGGCATTGATGTATCTGATGAGATGGTGGCCCGGGCGCGGAAAAATCTCTCCGGGTTGGCCCACGCGCATGTGCACACGGGTTCCGGCTCCACGCTGGACCAGTTCGCTTCGGATTCGTTTGACTTTGTCTATTCCTACGCGGTTTTTCAGCACATCCCGGATCGCGACGTGGTGATGTCGTACCTGCGCGAAGCCGTCCGCGTGCTGAAGCCAGCGGGGATTGCGCGGGTGCAGATCAACGGCTTGCCGCCATCGGCCAAGGCTTACACCACCTGGGAAGGCGTCCGGATCAGCGGGGATGAAGTCAGGGATTTTGCCCGGGAGCAGGGAATTCAATTGCTGGCGCTGGAAGGTTTGGAGACGCAGTATATGTGGGCCACCTTCCGTAAGCGTGAAGCGGCACCGCCCTATGCGCGGGTGCGAGTGCAGTGGATCACCAATGCCCGGAGCTCAGAACCCGTTGCGCCAGTGAGTGGACCTTACGCGTCCATGGCCTTGCGCGTGGAGGGGTTGGGCGAGTCGGCGGACCTGAACCACCTGGACGTCCGCGTCGCCGGGGTGCCTGCAGTGCCCAGCTATCTGGGGCGTACCGAGAACGATGGCCTGCGTCAGCTAAATGTCCCCGTTCCGCCCGGTGCGGTGCCGGGCTTGGCGCAGGTGACCGTGAATGGTGGTGCCGGAAAGATTCGCCTCATCCCGCGGCCGATTCAGATTCCGCGAGTGATCAGTGTCAGCGACGGCGTGGACCTGTTGTCCAGCGTGATTCGCTCCGGGACGGTGAAGGCGGTGATGGAAGAGACCGATGGCACGCTGGAGTGCTGGCTCGATGGCGAGCCGGTGCCGGGGATAGATGTGTTTTGCGTGGACCCACTTGCGCCCCGGCATGAGTTCAATATCGCATTGCCCCCGGGCGTCCCAGCCGGTGATCACCGCCTGGATTTGCGGGTGCGGGGCCGGTTGATTGCGCGGCCGGTGATTGTGGTGTCGGAGATGTTGCCGGAAGTCTAGCCTGTGGCGAATAGGTAGCCTCGCGGCTCGGAGGGCTGGGCAATGAGCAGTGATCGGAAGCAGTCCGATGCGAGGGGCGCGAAGGATCACCAAGTTGAGTGAGGCATTTTTCTTGATTCCTTCGCCTTTCTGTCTTACGTCTGGAGTATGGGCACTCCGTGGGGCGAGAAGGCGGTTAATCCCGCCATGTGTACTCCAGATTGTCCGGTATTTATCCGAAGTAGAGATGGATGAGGCGGATGGGCCTGGTGCTGCGGGCGGTCCGCGAAACAAGTGGAGTACACTTGGATCACGAAAATGAGTACCCGGCAAAAGTGGTCCGGGTTCGGAGCCTAGAGTTCGTTATGGTTAAGCAAGCAGAATCCGAGCATGCCGCGTTTGCCGAAGTTGAGCGGTATCTGCTGGAGAAGGCGTCAGGGAAGTCCATTCAACGGTTCCGGCGGCGCGAAACGGTCTTCTCTCAGGGTGAGGCGGCGGACGCAGCGTTTTTTCTGATCGAAGGCAGTGTGCAGTTGTCGATTCTTTCGGGGAACGGCAAGGAAGCCGTGGTGGCGATGGCCGGCGCCCGATCGCTGATCGGTGAACAGTGCCTGGAGATCGGGGCCACCCGCAGCGGGAGCGCCGTCGTGGTGGAGCCGGTCAAAGCCGTGCGTCTGGAGCGGCGCGAGATGCGCAAAGCGCTGATGGAAGTGCCCGGATTCTCCGATTTCCTGATCTCCCACCTGCTGCTGCGGACGCAGCGGATCGAAGCCAGCTTGGCCGACCAATTGTTCTATTCCAGTGAGATGCGGCTGGCGCGGGTGTTGACGGAGTTGGCTGGCCCCTCGCACCGCAGCACCGGCGGCGGCACGTTGCCGCGCGTAAGCCAGGAGACTCTGGCCGCCATGGTGGGTACTACGCGCTCACGGATCAGCTTCTTTATGAACAAGTTCCGGCGCGCGGGCCTGATTGAGTACGGCAAAGGCATCGTCATCCGCGATGGCCTGCTCGACTCGATGCCGCGCGAGTAGGCCTCTTGCGTCACGACCGGGCATAGGCACCCGGCTAGCGAGTACTTGAGGAAACCGGCGCTGACTTGCCCTTGGAGTTGGTCAACGTCACCGCCACGCTGGCGATCGCCTTCACATCACCGGTAATCGCAAACGGAATGGTGATGGTGAACTGGCTGCCCGAGGCGATGGACGCCGTCGAGCTGTACCATCCGGAGAAGACCGACGCCAAATTCAGCGTTACCTCGGAAGACGCCAGCGTGCTGCCCGTAATCGCGGCAAACGAGAACGTCGCCTGGGACAGCTCACGCGTGTTCGAAAAGCCGGAAACCGTAACGGCCAAGCCTCCGGCGGCGGGTGCGACGATCAGCGAAGTGATCACTGGCTTGGCGGTGGCCACGGCAATCGTCTTCTGCAGCGGTTCCACCAGGGGGAGCTCGGTGGTTCCCACGCGGACGGTGCCACTGACGGAGATCGCCCCGGCCACTGTACCGGTGGACAGGAACAGTTCCCGGTCACGGGTCTCGCCAAAACGCGCCTGAGTCTCACCAGGAGTGATGGTGTAGGTGACGCGCCGGCTGCCGGTTGAGAACTGGACCGCCGGGTCATCGACGGCGCGGCCGGAAACTCGCGGTATGGTGCTGTTGGCCGTAAATGTCAGCGTGAGCACTCCGCTGATCAAGGCCGGGTAGGGATTGGGCAACGATACCGACACGGTTGGCTGTTGCGCGGATTCGGAATCATCCGGCGCGGCCAGGGTGATCGATGGCAGCTCCAGCACCACCAGCTCATATTCACGGGTAATGCTTTGTTGCCGGCTATCGGAGACCGTGGCGGAGAACCGCTGAATGCCGGACTGTTGCAGGCGCCCGCTGATCTCGCCTGAATTGCCATTGATCGACAAGCCGCGCGGAGGGCTGGTCAGCGTCCACAGGAACGGCGGCGTTCCGCCGGAGGCCTGCAGGATGGCGGAATAGGAGGTTCCAATCAATCCGCCGGTGAGGGGCGATTCGGTGATGATCTGTAGGGCTCCCACCGCGCGAAGCGACATCGTCTTTGGTACGGTCCGTCCGGCCGAGTCGGTGACGGTGACTGTCAGCGTGGACGTGGCGGGTGCGGTGGG
>JAPKYX010000034.1 GCA_026394075.1 Acidobacteriota bacterium | reverse complement strand
CAATGGCGGGGATCTTTATCTCGCTGCTGGGTGCCGCGCCCACTTATTCGGCGGCGATAGCTATGGTACTGCTGGGCGGTGCCGGGATATCCAGCTTCCATCCGCAGGGAGCGACACGCGCCACCGAAGGCGTCACCGAGAACAAGGGCCGCTGGATGGCCGTGTTCATTTCCAGCGGTACGTTGGGCTTGGCCTTTGGACCGACGTTCTTTTCGACGCTTGCCGGACGGTTGGGTGTGGAGATGACCTGGCTGGGCATGATTCCAGGCGTGCTGATCACGGCGCTGCTTCTGTTCCAGCTCTCACCGGCACTGAAGGCCGTTTGGCGCCCGCTGATGGTGCTGTATCTGCTGGTCTTCATCCGGTCGATCGTACAGGTCAGCTTCACGCAGTTTCTGCCCCTCTACCTGAGCCGCGAACGCAGTTGGACGCTGGAGGCGTCGAGTCTGGCGCTGTCGCTCTACCTGGCCTCCGGTGCGATCGGCGGCTTTCTGGGCGGCAATTTGGCGGACCGCTTTGGCGGGCGCACGGTGATCTTGATCTCGATGATCGCCTCCGTGCCATTCCTGGCCTTGTTCTTCTTCACCACCGGCTTGTGGTCGATGGTGGGCCTGTCGCTGGGCGGCCTGATTTTGCTGTTCACCATTCCGGTGAACCTTACGATGGGCCAGGAACTGGCGCCCACGCAGGCGGCCACGGTTTCGGCATTGATGATGGGCTTTGCCTGGGGCACCGCGGGCATGATCTTTATTCCGCTGGTCGGCTGGGCGGCAGATCATTTCACGCTGCACAAAGCGCTGCTGGCGTTGCTGGTGTTCCCGATTGCCGGCTATCTGCTGGCCTTAAAGTTACCGAAGAAATGAAGCGCACAGTCTGTCTACTTTCCGGCGGCCTGGATTCGGCCACCACGCTCGCCTGTGCGCGGCGCGATGGGTTTGAGAGCTATGCCCTCTCGTTCGATTACGGCCAGCGCCACCGGGTGGAATTGGCAGCCGCGGTGCGTGTAGCCCGGCAGCTGGGCGCTGCTGGTCATCAGACGATGCGGATTGATCTGCGGGCGTTTGGCGGCTCAGCGCTGACCGCGGAGATCGACGTGCCCAAGCATGACCATGTGGAGGATTTAGGCGCGGGCATCCCCATCACCTACGTCCCGGCTCGGAACACGGTGTTTCTGTCGTTCGCCCTGGCCTGGGCGGAAGTGCTGGGCGCCTCAGACATCTACCTGGGCGTGAATGCCGTCGACTATTCCGGCTACCCGGACTGCCGCCCGGAGTTCATCCAAGCATTTGAGCAGATGGCCAACCTGGCCACCAAGGCCGGCGTCGAGGGCGTGCAGCGCCTGCGCATCCACACGCCGCTGATCACGCTGACCAAGGCGGAGATCATTGCGCTGGGCGCGGAACTGGGCGTTGACTATGGCTTAACCCATTCCTGCTACGACCCATCGCCCAACGGCCAACCCTGCGGGCACTGCGATTCCTGTCTGTTGCGCTTGAAAGGCTTTGAAGAGGCCGGCCTCACCGATCCCCTGCCCTATGGGGCGGCAGGCCCAGCATGAAGGTACAGGCATGAAGATCGCGGAGATCTTCTATTCACTCCAGGGCGAAGGCACGCTGCTGGGTGTCCCTAGCGTGTTTGTCCGCACGTCGGGCTGCAACCTGCGCTGCGTCTGGTGCGACACGCCCTATACATCGTGGCAGCCGGAAGGCGACGAAAAGAGCATCGCCGAGATCGTCACCGCCGTGCGGGCGCACGGCTGCTCCCACGTCGTGGTCACCGGCGGCGAGCCGATGATCGCGCCCGGCATCGCGGACTTGACGATCGCACTGGCCAATAGCGGCCATCACATCACCATTGAGACAGCAGGCACGGTGGCGGCTCCGGTGGCCTGCGACCTGATGAGCATTTCGCCGAAGCTGGCCAACTCGACGCCGCTGGAACGCGACGGTGGACGCTGGGCCGCCCAGCATGATCGGGTCCGTTACGCCCCCCGCGTCTTGCGCCGCTTGATGAGCGAGTACCCGCATCAGCTGAAGTTCGTCGTGACCGGGCCGGAAGATCTCGCAGAGATTCACCGCTTGGTAGAAGAGCTCCGGGCCGACCGGGGGCGGGTCCTGCTGATGCCCGAAGGCCGCGATGAGACGCTTCTGCGGGAACGCTCACAATGGCTGGCCGAAGTCTGCAAACAGACGGGCTACCGCTTTACCCCGCGCCTGCACGTCGCCATTTGGGGCGATGTGCGGGGAACTTAGGCGGTGATATTCTTTGAACATGGCTCAGACAGCGGCGCTGATCCCGGTTGAAGAGTACCTAGCTCATGAGACCAAGCCCGCCAGCGAATACGAAGACGGAGTGGTTCGGCAAAAGCCTATGCCAACGCGCAAACATGGCCTGATCCAGCGGCGGATTGGCCAATTGATTGACGCAGCAGCTCCGAGCTTGGAATCAGCCTCTGAGGTGACTGTCCAGGTGCGGCCTGGCAAGTTCATGGTTCCGGACTTGATCGTCCAGCGGCGCGATGCGATTCAGGATCCCTACCCTACGGAACCTGTGCACTTGTGCATCGAGGTACTTTCACCCACCGACCGCACCAGCGAGGCCTTCGCCAAGTGCGAGGAGTATCACGCCTGGGGTGTCATCTTCACCTGGATCGTTGACCCGGAGAATCGGCGAGCCTGGCAGTTCGTCCAAGGCCAGCGGCCCGCGGATGTCCCGGCCGACGGCTACCTGAGGGCGGATGAATTGAGCATCCGCTTAGGTGACCTTTTCTCGGTTCTCGACAGCTAAGCGCACGTACCGCTTCGCACAGCGGTAGTTGCTGTGCCCGCGTGATCGGCTTCTCTAAGCCGTCGTCGACTTCGAAAACACCGCCCACGGCGCATGCCGCGCGATCATTTCGCAGGCGATCTGCGCGCGACGGACGCGTTCCTTACTGAGAGCCATGGCGGTGGCTTCAATGTGCGTGCCGCAAGGGTAGATATCCGGCGAGTTGCGCAGGCCGAGTTTGATGTAGACCGGTGCCGAGACGCGGATGATGTCGGGCAGTTCGTAGTAGCGGATGAAGCCGCCGATGTTGTCGGGCGCTTCGACGTAGAAGTCGATGGGCACGGTGATCGCTTGCCGGATTTCGGCGATCTGGTCGATCGACAAGTCCGACGGGATATTGATCGTGCCGGCGCCCAAGTCCTGTAGCAGCCGCGCGGAATCGGGGTTGCAGGGGGCCATCATCACGGAGGTCTTGATGATCAGTTCGGCGGGCAGCTCGCCCTTGCGGCACATGTCGCCCATCACCTTCAGCAGGCCGATGTCGCTGACCAGAATGCTGCGGCAGCCCAGTTCGACGGCCCGCTGAATGTCGAGCAACGCGAAACGCATCTGTTCTGCACCGCGCAGGCTGAGGCCCAGGGCTTTGCCGGCCGGGGCGAACGCCTGGGCCCCGGTGTCAAAAGTGGCGCGGGGACCGACGAACAGATTCATCTCGATCTGGGCTTCCTGCCCAATGGCGACCATCTCGCGGATCTCGTCATCGGTCATCAACATGATCCCGGAGCCTTGACTAGTCCGGTGAACCGGAACTCGGCGGGCTTTGGCCTCATCAAGGACCAGGCGCAGCGCGCGCGGTGATTCAGTGGAGGGGATCTCAATGCGGCAATGAGCGCCGTCGGGGAAGCGGAGAGCAGATTCGAAAGACATGGTCAATCCTGGCTGAGAGTGTATCCGGTCTGGGCGATGGGTGCGGGCAGAATTTCGGCCTCGTGGCCTTTCAGCAGGAACTGCTCGCGAACCCGCTCGCAGACCTGTTCGAAGCCCCGCTCAAAAAAGACCAGCACGCTGGGGCCGGCACCGGACAACGCACAGCCCAACAGGCCGGGCAAGCGGAGCTTCAAGATCTCAGCCAACCCGGGAACCAGGCGCTCCCGGTAGGGCTGGTGGAAGCGGTCTTCCAGAGCAGTGGGAAACGCCTCGCGGTTGCCCGTGCAGAGCGCCGCAATCAGTAGAGCCGAACGCTGCACGTTGAAGATCGCATCCGCCTTGGAATAACTGGTGGGCAGTACTTGCCGCGATTCCACCGTGGGCAGCACGAAGCTGGGCACAATCACCGAGACGCCACACCAATCAGGCAACTCCAGCCGGACGGCGCGGGCCGTGCCCTGCTCGTCAATGGCGCTGGCCACGATTGAACCCAGCACGCAGGCGGCAACGTTATCCGGATGGCCTTCAATGCGGGCGGCCTCATCGAGCAGTCGTTCCGTGGACCAGCCCAGGTTGAGTAGCTGGTTCGCGATCACCACCCCCGCCACCAGGGCTGAGGCAGAAGAGCCCAGACCGCGGCCGAGCGGGATCTCATTGTGGATCTCCATCTCGACGCCCGGCAGCGTGCGGCCGGCTTCGCTGGCAATGCGCAGGGCGGTTTGCCAGATCAGATTATTCTCACCGGGCGGAATCGATTCGGCATCGCGTCCGGTGGCGTGGATGATCACTTCTTTGGACGCCCGGAAGCGGACCGTGAGCGGGATGTCCAGCGCCAAACCAAGCGCATCAAAACCGGGGCCCAAGTTCGCGCTCGATGCCGGAACCCGGACTGTCGACCAGTGATGACCAGACATCACTAGCCCAACTTCACCTTGTCGCCGGAGCGGCAGGAGTTGTAGATGCTCTCCACCAACTCCAATGCGCGCAGTCCTTCTTCGCCCGAATTGAGCGGGGCGCGATGGTTGCGGATGGCGTCGCCGAAGTCGGCAAACTGGCGCTCAAAGGGGGTCAGCGAAATCGCCATCGGATCGGAAGCGCCGGAGGCCACTTCTTTCGCCACCGGAGCCGGGTCCGAGGCGTCATCGTCCTGCACGTCCCAGGTGGTGAGCTTGTCGCCGGAGACCACCGCGCAGCCCTTGGTGCCATGGATCTCCAGGCGTTCCGTGTAGCCCGGCCACATGGCGGTTGAAGCCTGGATCACACCCGTCGCGCCGCTGGCGTACTTCATCACGGCGGTGATCACGTCTTCGGATTCAATCTTGTGGACGGCACCCAATTGCCAGTAGCCAAACACTTCCGAAACCGCGCCGCACAAGTGCAGCAGCATGTCGATCTGGTGGATGCCCTGGTTGATCAAGGCACCGCCGCCTTCAGTGTGCCAGCTGCCCTTAATGGGTCGCGAATAGTATTCGGCGCTGCGCCACCACTTCACATAGGCATCGGCTTGGATGATCTTGCCCAAGCGTCCGGCGGCAATGGCGCGCTTTAGAAACTGGATGGAGTCATCAAAACGATGCTGGCTGACGATGTTCAGCAGCACGTTGCTCTGGGCGCAGAATTCCACCATGCCGCGCGCGGTCCGCACGTCGGTGGCGATCGGCTTCTGCACCTGCACGTGCTTGCCGGCAGCCGCGGCCACCTTCAGCGGTTGCAGGCGGAAGTCAGGGAACGTGCAGACATCGATGAAGTCCACCTTGGGATGGCGGCAGACCTCCTGGTAGCTGATGCACGCCTCGCCACCATAGAGCGCGGTGAACTCTTCCGCCCGCTCCATTGCGTTGTCGTTGACCGCGACAACCTCGAAGCCAATGTTCTTGTACGCTTGCGCGTGTTTGTGCGAAATCGCACCGGTGCCGATGATTCCTACTCGCATGGGAAACCGTCAGTTTATCAGTCTGGGGGCTACAGGCGGGGCCGGAGCCTCAGCACGGCGTTACGCCAGAACTTCCTTGATCACCCGCCCACCAATATCGGTCAGCTTCTTGTAGCGCCCGGCGTGCAGGTAAGTGAGGCGGTTCTGGTTCAGGCCCAGCAGGTGCAACAGCGTGGCGTGGACGTCGCGCAGGGGGATCTCTTCCTGGGCTGCCCGGACCGAGAAATCGTCGGTTTCACCGAAGGTTGCCCCGGGCTTGATACCGCCACCTGCCATCCAGATGGCGAGGCCGTACTGGTTGTGGTCGCGGCCGGGTTTGTCGGTGACCAGGTTGTTGTCGAATGGCGTGCGGCCCATTTCACTGGCCCAGACGACGAGCGTGGAATCGAGCAGGCCGCGCGACTTCAGGTCTTTCAGCAAGCCCGCAATCGGTTGGTCGATTTCGCGGCAGTGGACGGGCAGGCGCTCTTTGATGTTGCCGTGGTCGTCCCAGCGGTCGCCACCGGCGCCGTGCAATAGCTTGACGAAGCGGACGCCACGTTCCACCATGCGGCGGGCCAGCAGACACTGGCGGCCGAATGGCTCCGAGGCCGGATTGTCCAGGCCGTAGAGCTTCTTCGTCGCCTCCGATTCCTGGCCCAGATCCACCAGATCGGGCGCTTTGGACTGCATGCGGAAGGCCAGTTCGTAGGCGGCAATGCGGGCGTCGAGTTCTGATGTGTTGGTGCGCTCCGCGCTGTGGCGCTGGTTCATCCAGTTCAGCAAATCGAGCTCGCGGCGCTGCTGTTCGGGCGACATCTGCGCGCGACGGTGCAGGTCGACGATTGGGGTGTCGCCATTGCGGAAAAGTGTCCCCTGATAGGCTGCGGGCAGGAAGCCGTTGCCCCAAACGCCCGCGCCGCCAATGGTGGCTCCGCGACGGTCCCCCATGACGACGAAGCCGGGTAGGTCTTGATTCTCCGTGCCCAGCCCATAGGTAACCCAGGCACCAATGGAGGCGCTTCCGGGGAACTGGTTGCCGGTGAGCGAGTGGTAGACGGCGGGTCCGTGGTTGTTGTTATCGACCTTGACGCCATGGATGAAGGCGAGATCATCCGCCACGCCCGAAAGATGCGGCAGCAGCGCCGACATCCAGCGGCCGGATTGGCCGTGCTGTTTGAAATCCCAGTAGGGCGGGATGATGCGGTTGGGCGCGGCCGAGAAGGTGGCGATTTCGCCAGTGGTATTGGCGGCCGTCGGCATCTGCTGCCCGGCACGCTTGATCAACTCTGGCTTGTAGTCGAACAAGTCCATCTGGCTGACGCCGCCTTCCATGAATAGGAAGATGCAGTTCTTGGCCTTGGCGGCATGATGCTGAGGCTTGGGGGTGAGCGGCTGCTCCGGAGTGGCCGCGGAGGCGGTGTCAGCCGCCAGCAGGTCGGCCAGCGCGAGGCTCCCCAGGCCCAGGTAGGAGTCGAGCAGAAGTTGACGGCGGGTCTTCATCGGGTGGCTCCTTGGACAAACGGGCGGCTATTCGACATACAAAAACTCGTTCGAGTTCAGCAGCACGCGGGCGGCGGCTTCCAGCGTAGCGTCCAGACGCTGGAACTGCTGCCGTTCAGCCGTCGTGGCGCGGCGGTTGAGCACCAGCGTAAAGAGGTGATCCAGCTGGCGGGCCGGCTCCGGCACTTCCTGCCGCACGCGACGCGCAAGGCTCTCTGCTTCCTGGTGCACCAGGTCGCCATTCATCATGGCCAAAGCTTGCAGGGGTGTGGTGGTGGTGCTGCGCCGGTCACAGGATTCGCTAAAAGGGATGGCATCAAAGGCGGCCATCATCGGCAGCGGCAAGGAGCGACGCTGGAAGATGTAGACGGAGCGGCGGCGGGCGTCGTCATCCTTCTCGTTGGGCTCCCACATCAGTCCGCCCGTGCGGCCGTAGCGCGCGAAGTCGGCCAAGTCGTTGGGCAGGGGCGGGAAGACGCTGGGGCCGCCGATCTCCGAATTCAGCCGACCGCTGACCGCCAGAATGCTATCGCGGATCGCTTCCGCTTCCAGGCGCCGACGGTGGAAGCGCCAGAACAGGCGATTCTCGGGGTCCACCTTGGACGCCTTGGCGTCTTCCGGATGGTCAGCCGCTTGACGGTAAGCGTGGGAGAGCAGCATCTTCTTGTGCAGCGCCTTCACATCCCAGCCTGAATCCATGAAATCTACTGCCAGACGGTCCAGCAGCTCCGGGTGACTAGGCCGGTCGCCATTGCGGCCAAAATCGCTCGTCGTGCGGACAATGCCTTCGCCAAAGTGGTGCTGCCAGACGCGATTGACGAACACGCGTGCCGTCAGCGGATTATCGCGTGACGCCAACCACTGACCCAGCGTGAAGCGCCAGCCGCGGGTGGGGAACTGGCGGTAACGATCCGTTTCCAGCTTCGCTGGTTGGGAGTTGCCGGTAATGGCCGACAGGAACCCCGGTTCCACGGCATCGCCCGGTTGGCGGTAGTCGCCGCGAATCAGAATGCGGGCCGGGGCAATGTCGGGTCCGGACGGCGGACCAGGCACTTGGCTGACGGCCAACACCGCTTGATTCCAGCGGCCCATTCGTCGGCGGAAGATGTCCAACTGCCCGTCCAGTTCGGCAAACTTGTTCTTCTCTTCCAGGGTGAAGATCGACTTGCCGGAATACTCCGCTAGCGCCTCACGGCGCACATCGGCGGTGCCCAATGCCTCAAAGCGCTTGGCCGGATCAATACCGCTGGCATAGGCCGCCTTTAGCTTCGTCAGCAGTTGAGCTTCAGATGCTTCGAGCAGATCCTGCTCTTCTTTGTCCAGGGTACGGTCCGCGTTTTCGAGCAGTTCCGCGTGGCCCTCCCGTTCGGCGGCAGAGAAGATGCGGGTGTCCTTCAACCGCAGTTCCAGGCGCAAATCCGCTTTGGTCAGCTCCTTGGACGGTTGGTTCTTGCGGGCCGCCACCAGCTTGGCCAGCAGCACTTTCTCGAACGCTTCCAGCTCCTTCTTTTCGGGGCCGTCGTCCACCTTGGCGCGATACTCCGCGGCCTTGGCTTTGGCCCGTTCCGCCCACGTTTTGTCCTTGTAGGGAACATCCAGATCCCGGGCGGCTTGCGTGGTTTGGAAGAAAGCCTGCAAGCGGTAAAAGTCGCGCTGGGGGATGGGGTCGTATTTGTGGTCGTGGCACCGGGCACAACCGACCGACAAGCCGAGGAAGACCGAAGCGGTCGCCGTCGTCACTTCCGCCAGGTAGTTGGCGCGGACTTCAGCAGCCACCAGATTCGAGCGGTCCCACGGAGCCAGCCGCAGGAAGGCCGTCGGGATGTAGCCTTGCGCGTCCGGCTGATAGTTATTGCGGGTCTTGGAATGCTCGTCACCACCGCCGATTTGCAGGCGGACAAACTGGTCATACGGCATGTTCTGGTTGAACGCGTTGATTACCCAGTCGCGATAGCGCCAGGCATTGCCGATGGCGCCGTCACCTTCCAGGCCACTGGTTTCGCCATAGCGCGCCAAGTCGAGCCAATGGCGGCCCCAGCGTTCACCGTAGCGCGGGTCGGCCAGCAGCTTGTCGATCACCGCCTCATAGGCACCGGGCGCGGTGTCGTTGAGAAAGGCATCGAACTCCGCGGGCGTGGGGGGCATGCCCAGCAGATCAAGGTAGAGGCGGCGCACGAGGGTGCGCTTGTCGGCGGCTGGGGCGGGCGTCAGGCCCTTGACTTCCAACTTGGCCAGCAGAAAAGCATCAATGACATTGCCCCCGGGCCACGCGGCGGACTTCACCGCAGGCGGCGGCGCGGCGACCGGCTTTTCATAAGCCCAGCGTTGTTCCGTCTTCGGGGCGCTGGATGCCAGAGCGGGCAGCGTGCGGATCCACTGTTCGATCTGCTGGCGCTCGACGCTCGACAGTTCGCCACCCATGGGCATGCGCGGGGTCAGGTCACCGTCGATCAACTTCAGCAGCGCACTCTGCTCCGGATGGCCGGGGACGACCGCCGCGCCGTGTTTGTTGCCGCCGCGGAGGATGGCCTCCGCACTGAGGATGGAGAAGCCAGAGGCAGGGTTGCGCGCGCCGTGGCAACTCTCACACTTTTGGCGCAAGACTGCCGGAGGCGCAGACGGCGATGTCGATTGCGCACCGGCCACGCCGATAACCAAAAGAAGTGAAATGAGGAACCGCAACAGACTGACTCCTATCTCACGAAGCATATCGCAACAGCGATTCGCGGTGGACCTCCGGCGGCGAAGCCGGCTACCGTCCGGCCGTCCCGATCCCGCTGGCACCGCCCAGGAAGGTCAGCACCGCCGGACCCAGGGTGATGGCAAACAGCACCGGCAGGATGAAGATGCTGATGGGAAACAGCATCTTGATGCCGGCCTTGGCGATGGCCGCTTCCGCGCGGAGGCGGCGCCGGTTGCGCAAGGCATCGGCGTAGACTTTCAGCGCCTGCGAGAGGCTGGTGCCGAATCGTTCGCTCTGGATGATCATCGCGGCCAGGGACTTGATGTCGTCGATGCCGGTGCGGCGGACCAGTTGGTTGAAGGCCTTCGCCCGCTCCTGCCCGGCCTTCACCTGCATCACGACGGTGGAGAGTTCCGCCGCCAGTTCCGGGTAGATGAACTGCATTTCTTCGCTCACCCGCAGCATCGCCTGATCCAGCGACAGGCCCGTGCCCAGCGTGATGCCCAACAAGTCCACCGTATCGGGCAGCGCTTCCTGCAACTTCTGGCGATAGGCGCTTAGCAGCCGGTGGAGCACTTGCTTGGGCAATAGATACCCCAGCAAGCCCGCGGCGATCAAGCCGCCAAAGCGGTTGGTGGGCGGATTGTCGCGGCCCAACCAGAGAAAGAAGCCCACCAGCGACAACGTGAAAGCCACCGAACCCAGGACATACATGGCCAGCGCCGCCCGGTTGCGGATGCCGGCCTGGTTGAGTTCCTTTTCTGATTCCGACAGGTAGTCTTCCCCGCCCGGAATGATGCTGACCACGTAGAGCACGCCGTTGAAGAACCCGCCTCCGGCGCGCCGCCGGGGGCCGCGAGACGCGGTGGCCATGGCCGAGGATTGCAATTCTTCCAAGCGGTCCGCCAGCGGGTCCTCTTGTTCATGGAAGATCATCCAACCGGACCAGACCAGTGTGCCTAGCGTCAACGTCGTGAGTAAGAAGAAGAGCAGCAGCATGGGATCTAGAATTTCGGACTGGCCAGCTTGCGGATGACGAGAATGCCCAGGATCTCGGAAACGATGGCGTAGGTGAGAATCATGCTGCCGCGCTCGTCCTTGTAAAGGATCTCAATGAACTCCGGCTTCAGCACCCAGAAGCCCAAGCCCACCACGATGGGCATGGAGCACAGCAGACCGGCGGACAACCGCTGTTGCGCGGTGCCGGCCTTTAGCTTGGCGTTCAGGTTCAACCGCTCGCGGATCAGCAGGGCCAGATTCTCGAGCATGTCCACCATGTTGGCGCCCGTCTGGCGCTGCAGGATCAGGCCGGTGATGAAGAACTTCAGGTCGATGATCGGCACGCGCGCGCCCAGGCGGTGGAGGGCCTGCTCAGTGGGGGAACCCAGAGCAAGCTCTTCCATCACCTTGCGGAACTCCATTTTCACCGGGTCCAGGGTTTCACCCGCAATCGTCTCCAACCCGGCCTGCAGATTGTGGCCCGCCTTCATCGAGCGATTGAACAGATCAATCGCGTCCGGCAGCAATTCCTCGAACCGGGCCAGCCGGCGCGAGCGGATGGTGTTGACGTAGAAGATCGGGATATAGCCCAAGATCAGCGCGAAGACCAGACGCAACGAGAGGATGCGCAAGCCCAGCACGCCGAAAAACAGATAGGCTACTGCACCGATGGCAACGCAGAGCACGAAGACCGTACTGGCCTTGTACTTCAAGTTGGCTTGATCGATCGTTTCCTGCAGCTTGTTCAACAGTCCGAACAGGGTGAAGAATTCGCCGACAAAGTCAAAGGTGCCTTTGTTGGACCGCCGGACCAGGTCGCTGCCGGCCGTCCGCGCACCGGCGCCGGAGCGGACCCGCAGCTCGCGCAAACGGCGGCCCAGCGCATCGCCCACCTGTTGCCGGGGCTGGATCCAGGCGTAGTAGGCCGCGGCCATAAAGGCCCCCAGGAAAATGAGGAAAGCTGGGATGACGAACATCAACGGTCCTTCACCTCATACTCGTCCACGAAGATCGAATCCGGCAGCTTGATGCCATAGGCGCGCAGACGGTCCATGTGCTGGCTGCGCTTGCCCTGCCCCTTAAAGCGCCCGACGGATTTCCCGGCGGCACTAACGCCGTCCCGTTCAAAGGTGAACAGCTCCGTCAACTCGATATGGTCGCCTTCGACACCGGCCACTTCGCTGATCGCGATCACTTTGCGGGACCCATCGGGCAGCCGGGCGGTCTGCACCACGATATGCACCGCCGAGGCCAACATGTGGCGGATCACCTTGTCAGGGATGTGCTGGCTGGCCATCATCACCATGGTTTCCAGGCGCGAGAAGCAATCGAACGGCGTGTTGGCGTGCGTCGTGGTCATGGAGCCATCGTGGCCCGTGTTCATGGCCTGCAACATGTCCAGCGCTTCCGGCCCACGGCACTCACCAATGATGATGCGGTCCGGACGCATACGCAGGGCGTTGATCACCAAGTCGCGCTGCGTGATCGCGCCCGCGCCTTCGATGTTGGTTTGGCGGGTTTCTAGGCGCACCACGTGCTCCTGCTGCAGGGCGAGCTCGGCGGTGTCTTCAATGGTGACGACGCGCTCCGATTCGCGGACAAAGCGGGATAGCGTGTTCAGCATCGTCGTCTTGCCGGAGCCGGACCCGCCGCTGACCACGACATTCAACCGTGCCTCAACACAGCCCGCCAGAAAGTCCAGCATGGGCCGGGTGAAGGTCTCGTTGCGCACCAGATCATCGGTCGAGAGCAGCTTCTTGCCGAAGCGGCGAATGGAGATCACGGGGCCGATCAGCGACAGCGGCGGGATCACCGCGCAAACGCGGCTGCCGTCGGGCAGGCGGGCGTCCACGATGGGCGATGAATCGTCGATGCGGCGGCCAATGTTGGAGACAATGCGGTCAATGATCAGCCGGACATGGGCCTGATCTTTGAACCGGACATTGGTCTCGACGACGAGGCCCGCGCGTTCGACATAGACTGAATCAAAACCGTTCACCATGATGTCGGAGATGGTGTGGTCCTTCATCAGCGGTTCCAGCGGACCCAAGCCGAAGACTTCATCGAGAATTTCCTCGATCAGCCGGTCCCGTTCGCCCATGGTCATGGGCGTGCCGGATTCCTGGATCAGCTTCTCCACCGCCAGGCCGATCTGATCGCGCACACCGTCTTTCGACAGCGACCGCAACTGGTCAGGCGACAGGGAGTTCAGCAAGCGCCCATGGATCTGGGTCTTGATGCCGAACCAGCGGTCGCTGCCGGTGCCGGGTCGAGGTGTGGTGCGCGAGGCCATGCGGTGGGGTGTGCTCTATTGTCTCGGGTTTCGAATCTCTGGGGCTCAGGCGGACTTGGCGAGCGGCGTCTTGCCGCCGGTGGCTTTGTCGACAAAGGCGCGGAAGACGCGGTCCAGTTCACCGGCCGCTTCGCGGTTGGCCACAAACGGGCGGGAACGGTTGATCGAGTCCAGAATCACCGGCGACGAAGGAATGCCGTAGAAGACATTCTGGTTCAACGTCTGCTGAATCTGTTCCAGCGAGGCACAGCCGGCCGGCAGCTTTTTGCGGTAGTGATTCACCACCACCTTGATCTGATCCTGATTGAAGCCCGATGTAGCGCTGGGCATTGCGGATAGCCGGGAACTCCTGCGTCATCACCAGGAAGATCGTGCCGGAGCTTTGCAGTGCGCCGTAGACCAGGTCGTCGGCGATCAACTTGCCGGCATCGACCACCACTGACTGATACTTCTCAATCAGGAACGTTGAGAACTCGCGGAACATCGGCTCCGTGAAGTAGAGCCGGTTCTCCAGCGTCTCCGGCGGCCCCACCAGATAGAAGCCCAGCGGGTCACGCGTCACAAAGCCCTCAAACAGGGCCTGGTCCATGCGGTTCAAATTCTCCGCCACTTCAGCCAGCGTGTACTGCGGCGCGGCGCCCAGTTGCATGGCGACGTCGTTGGCCATCACGTCCAGGTCGATCATCACCGTATTCTGTTTGCGCTGCGCCAGTACGCTGGCAAAGTTGACGGCCAGCGTGGTGGTCCCAACGCCACCCTTGACGCCGAGGAAGGTGTACATCTTGCCCAGTCCGCTGGCGGTCGAGGAAACGCGGCGCGGCGCGCGGCCCAGCCGTTCCATGGCGTCGCGGAATTCGGTGCGTTTCAGTGGTTGCAGCAGGAAATCGTTGGCCCCGGCGCGCACGGTGGCGATCACGGATTCGCCATCGGCATGATAGTTGGAGGCGATCACATAGAGATCAGGGATGGCCTGCTTCACCTTCTCCAGCGCCTTCAGCGCCGCCTCGCTGTCGGACGACAGGTCCACCATCAGCGCCGTTTCCGGGTGGCGTTCCACTTCCTGCATCACGCGGATGTAGAGGTTGGCCGCCACTTCCGGGAACTCCGCGGCCACCTTGCCATTAGGGACGTTCAGCAGGTTTTCGCGCACGGACTCGCGGAAGCGTTCATCGGCGGAGGCAACAATCAATGAGACGGACATAGAAGCTTTCCTTTACGGTACACAGGTCACCTGCTCAGGGTCGCAGCCGGCACTCTGCACAGCGAGCGAGGTTTGGAAATCGGGGATGCGGATGGGGGCCAGGCCCAAGTAGGTCACAAACCCGCGGAACTCGTAGTTCGACACGGAGACCTTCACCAGATCGGGCACGCAGTTGACGCTGCATTCGCCATCGCAGGTGAATTCTTCCAGTGCCCCCGAATCGGCATTGCGGGCGTAATAGCTGACCGTGATCTCCGCCGGGCCGGAGATGAACTGGTCACGGTCCCAGGTGATGGGCGAGTTGGTCCGCATCCAGCTGACCACGTTGCCGCCGCCGCTCTGCCAGCAATGGGTGACGGCATAGCGCGCCCCTTCGCGCGTGAAATCGGCAATGGAATGCCACACCCACAGCAGCAGCGCCGTGTAGATGATGGCGAAGGTAACCGGCAACAGGATGGCCGCATAGACAATGGCGAACTCCACCGCCGCTTGCCCCCGCTGACGGTGTCGATTGTTGGCCAGCGATCTCCCCGCAACCGCTTGCTGACGCGCGCGGCTCAGTAATCCAGATACGTTACCGAGCCGCGACCGTGAGGGAGCGGTCTTGGCCCACCAGCGATTAAGTACCGCCATAAGGCATCCTCACTTGCGGCCGCAGAATGATGGGCTCCAGATTGATGAACGGCAGCGCGACCCGCACGGTGTAGCCATCGGTCAACGAGACGGTGACGTAGTCCGGGGCTCGGCCACCGGAGGCCAGATCGCAGCCTTGTGCCGAGCAGTCGCATTCGCCCAGATCGCCCGAATCGGCGGCAACGCGCTCAGCCCGCACGCGAATCCCGGCCGTGTCCAGGTTGGGCACCAGCGGCGTGTTAGTGCCTTCATTCGTGCCGGTCAAAGCAAACGCCTTGGCTTGCGTCACCGTGAGGTCTGCCTCATCGCAGAAATTGACGCCTTGCCGCGTGCCCAGATACGACGCCACCATAGTGAGCATCTTCTGGAGCGTGTAGTAGGTGTAGCTGATGCGGGCCAGCTCCACCATGCCCAGCAGCAGCAAAAAGAGCACCGGCAGCAGCAGCGCCGTTTCCAGCAGACTGCTCCCGCGCTGGCCAGAATAACGCTTAAGGGCGAAGCGGCGGGTCATCGGTGCAGCACCACCTTGCCGGGTCCGGCGGTGATGGTGCAGCCGCTCATCCGGCCCTGCCGCAGAGGCACAACACTGCCAATGTAGAGCGCCGGGAAGCGGCCATTGGCGGCATCAACGCTCAGCGTTGCCGCGCCATTGGAGGGCTCCAGCAAAAACTGCCGGAAGCCGAGCAGCGTCATCTCGGCATTGGCCGCCAACGCATCCACCACCGGCACCGTGATCACGCGGCGTTGATTGCCGGTGTACTGCGTATAGTCGTCCAGATCCGTCAGATCCGTATCCACGGCGTTCAGCCCGGCCAGCGTGTCCACCTCAGCCACCGACGCACAGGCCGCCGGAACAGCCATGTCAAACCGCGCCGCCAAGCCGCAACCCAGCGCGGTGATGGCCGGCTGGACACGGTTGGTATTGCAGGCGAGCGTAGTCGCCGTGGTCCAGATCAGCGACGTGCTGCTGATCTGAAAACAAGCCTTGGCTTCAGTGGTCGAAGCCGGCAGGCCACTGGCACCGATCCGGTACAGCTGCGAAGTCTCATCGGCGAAGATCTGCGCCTCAGAATCCAGCTTGTCCAGCAGCAGATAGGGAATTCGGGCGGTGGTGTTGGCCAGGTTGCCGGGGTTCGGAGCGCCGGTGCAGGAAAAACCCAGCGTATAGCGCGTGCCGGGGATAAAGCCAAAGTCCGTCCCATCCGCCGCATCCACCGCCGCCACGGCAATGTTGGTGATGCCGCAGGCCTGGCACAACGGCGCGCTCATCCCGGCGACGGAGCGCATCACGATCGGCACCTTGCGCTCTTGCCCCAGCGGGATCAGGCCAAAGAAAATCAGCGGTGCTTCCGCACGCAGCGTGACTCGCATGTGGCGGGCGGTGGCTCCGCTGACGGTGCCGCCCGAGGCGTTCTCACTCTCGCCGATGGCGGACGCGGCGGTGTCGAAGTACTCGGGTTCGTCCACTGAGCTGGCTAGCAGGTTGCTTTCCTGGCCAATCGTGATGCCCGCGAAGTCGTACTTGTTGCCAATGTTGTTGGCGACCTGGATCGCCGTCTGGGCGTTGGTCCCCGCCAGGGCGGTGGATTGCTCCGTGCCCACCAGGCTTTGTGCCCCGGCCAGGGCCATGGCGTTGGCGGCCGTCTTCAGTTCACCCTTGATCAGATAGAGCCGGCCTAGATCCACCGCCAGCCCCATCAGCACCAGCAGCACCGGGGCCAGGATCACCAGCACCGAAAGCGCAGCCGCGCCGCTGCGGGAACCAGCTTGAAGCTGGCGCACGGGTAACAGCAGTCCGGCCGCAGCCGGCCTAGCGCTTGGGTTCCTGATGGCCACGAGGTCCAGCGATCTCCGGCTTCTTTTCGCCCTTGTCGGACTTTGTCTTCTTGCGGCCGGCGCTCTTCTCCTGGGCCACCGTGGGCATGAAGGGCAGAACGACTTCCGGAAGCGTCGCGCGCTCTTCCGGAGACAGCGGCCGGACAAAGCGCGGCGTGATCACCACCAACAGTTCGTCCGTGGTTTTGCGCGTGGACCGGGACTTGAACAGGTTGCCCAGGATCGGAATGTCGCCCAAGCCGTAAATCTTATTCACGGTGTTGATGACGCGGTTGTCGATCAACCCGGCGATGGCAAAGCTCTCGCCATCTTTCAAGATCACTTCCGTTTCCGCGCGGCGCGTGGCAATGGCCGGGATCAGCGTACCCTGCACGTTGACGGCGTTGTTGTAATCAAGAGAGCTGACTTCGGGCCGCACCTTCAAGTGGATCGAGCCGGTCTCGGTCAGCCGCGGCGTAAAGCCCAGTTGGACGCCGAAGGGCCGGAACTGCACTGTCACCACGGGCGAAGTAGCGCCACCGGTGGCGGTGGCTTGAAGCACCGGGAACGGAAACTCGCCGCCCGCCACAAAGCTGGCTTCCTTGCCTTCAATGGCGATCAGGTTCGGTTCCGCCAGAATCTGCAACAGATTGCGTTGCTGCATCGCCTTTACCGTCGCGCCAATGTTCAGGTCCGGGCGGAAGACGAACAGGTTCAACAGATCGGCGAAGTTGACCGTCGAATTGGAGAACTCGCCGTTCTGAAATTGCAGCTGGCTGAAGCGCGGCTGCTGGAACTGCTGTGTCGATAATGAGCCCAGCATCGTGCCGTTGCGCGAAAACAGATTGAAGCCCATCTCGGTGAGCGCCGCCCGGTCCACCGAGGCGAACTTCACTTGCAGCAGCACCTGCCGCAGATCGGCCACCGGAGGCACGCTGACCAGATTCACCACTTTCTTGGTCCGCGTCGAAGCCAGAGCGGCGGCCTTATCGGCCTGCTCGCGATTCTTGGCATTACCGGAGATGACGATCGTGTCGGCGTTGCCGCTGAAGTTGATGGTGGCGTCCGGCAGGTCACGCTTCAGTTCGCTGGCTAGTTCATTGCGGAAGCGGTCCAGCACATCCGTGTCGAGATTCACATTGACATCAAACTTGTGCGGACCCGTGCCGGTCTCCCACACAATCAGCGTGGTGTGGCCGCCACCTTTGGCGTTCACCATCACTTCGTGCGGCGACACAACCACGGCGTCGGCGATCTTGGGTTCGGCGATCACAACCTTCGTGATCTCTTGCTTGAAGGTGAGCAGTTCGCCACGGCCTTCCAGAAGATTGACAACACGGGGCGCTTGCGCGGCCAGTGCGAGCGGGATAACGGTCAGCAGGGCGATTCGAATCATCGGAGTGGGGGCAACGGCCTACTTATTAAAGACCTCTTGGACATGTTTCTCACCGCGGTACACATCCACCACGGTTTTGGGAGGAGGCGGGGGCGCCGGTGGTGGAATCTTCTTCGCCACCGCTGTGTCCGCCTCGGTCAACTGCGCCCAGGCTTTGCTGTCCCGCAGGTTGAGTCCGCGTGGACCCTTGCGGGGCTTGCCCAGGTAGGGGTCCAATGCATCGCCGGTGACAGCCATCGGTTCCTCAACCCGGCTGGCGTCCAGCGGGTTGCGGAGCGCGAGACTTATTTTGCCTTGATTCTTCGCCAGTTCCAGTTTCCCGGCCTCTTCCGGCGTCACCAGCAGCGTGACGGCCTGGGCGGGGGGCCGCGGGCCTTTGGTGTCCATGTTCTGCGCTTCGGTCACGCGGCCGACGGAAAGCACGGTGACATCCTGCAGGATGGTGGTGGTGATCGCTTCCGCCATTGACCCGGCGCGGGTGAACAGCACATCCACATGGGCGCGAGGCTGGATCAACCCGGCGGCTCCGCTGGCGTCAGCAATCTGAACACTCACCGCGCGCTTGCCGGCGGCGATGATGGACGGGACTCCGTCGATCCCGGTGGCGGAGGAGAGCTTCGCGGTGGTCAAGGTCTCATTGGCGGAAACGGGGTAGAGCAGTGCGCGGTCGAGCGCCGCCGCCTGGTCCTTCACGGCCGCCGCCGGGGCGTCCTTGGTGCTCAGCCGGACTTCCTTCAGATGCGCCTTGCCGAGTTTGGTACCGGCTGGCAGATCCCGCGTCACGGCCCACACCGTCGTCATCGCTTCCGTCTTGGGCGCGGCGGTACGGGACCAGAGAAACCAGGTCAGCAGCGTGGCGCACAGGGCCGCCCCGCCAAAGATCAAGAGTAGTTTTTGCCGGTCCATGCCTTGTTCCTTCTCCTATCGGGGGGCCATCAGTACGGCCGCTTCATCGGCGCTCAGGGTCTGCCAGCCACGGGTTTCCAGCGCCGCCCGTAAGGGCGCGTCTCGGGGCACCAGCGCGTGGGTAAAGTGCCAGGAATCAAACAGCGTCTGCCAGCCCGGACGGACCTCCACCATGCGGATGTAGTCCTTCATGAACTCGACCCCGTAAAAGTCGCTGCGTCCATCAAAAAACACCGGCTGCGTTCCGGCCGACCGGTAGATCAGGTATCCGCCGAACTTGTCGGGCGCGAATAGCCGCGCACCAGCAGGGATGGCCGCCGCCGCCTTCACGGGAAACTCAGATTCCGCAAAACCGGCTCCACTGGCGACGCTGTAGGCGACCATCAGTGCTGGTGCCATCACCCAGGCCCCGCCCAGGCGACGGTCGATCACCCGCAGATTGTCTGAGTAGCGGAAGAAGCTCTCCCAATGCGGGTAGGCCCGCCGGGTCCAGATGCTGATCGAAGCCACCGCCAGCGGCATCACTGAAACCGCCATCACCGGCAGCCCGCGAGCGGAACGCAGAGCGATCAGCCAGATGAGGCCGATCAGCAGCGCCCATTCAAATCGCTTCTCCACCAGGGCCAGCACGGCCCCAACTCCGCAAACCGCAAAGCACAAAACGATCTGAGCGGCACCTTCCAGTTGAAAGTTGAAGGTTTGAAATTCGCCGATGCGGCGCAGCAGCTCGCCATTCATCAGGTAGGCCACGACATGCCGGTGAACCTCAATGCCGTAAGGATTCAATGCGGTACCCAACGCGGCCAAACCCGCCGCCAGCCAATACCGGCCGCCACGGAACAGAGCATAGATTCCGAAGACAATCGGGCCCAGGAAGAAACTAGCGTGCACATTGGCCCACGCGGCACCAAATAAGAAAGCCCAACCCGGACGCGACGCCCCCCGCTCACACCACAAGATGGCACCGAGCAGAAATAGCCAGCCCAATACATGGGGACGGGCCAGCCAATGCAGGTTGGCGGTGGAGAACATCAACGGAATGGTCAGCAGGGCAGGCAAAAAGCTGGCTCCGACCTGGAACTGCAACGAAAGCCACAGCCAGGTGACTGCCGCTAGGGCTGTCCCGTACAACAAGGCGACGCCACGCAAACCGGACATCCGGTGAGCGGCCCCCATCAGCACGTCGGCTCCCCATTCCCAGGCAAACCAGGGACGGCCGGCGCGCGAAAAAGAGTAAGGGTCGGCATAGGGAAGCTGCCCGGTGGACAAGATCCGTTCCCCTGTCCGGATGTGCCAGCCCGCGTCAGAATCGCGAAAAAGCTTGTGTGCCCCGTCAAACAGGGTAAAGCACCACACCAGCGTCAGCGAGGCCATCAGCCAGCGGACATTCGGAATCAGGCGAGCCGGTAGACCGGAAATCGCTTTAGGCGCCCGTGGCGCCAATCGAGGTCAAGCCCTGCGTGATGCTGGAATACAGGCTGACGACAGCGGTGGTCAACTGATTCACCGTCGTGATCAGCGCCAGGCCGACCGCGGCGACGATGAGCGCGTATTCCACCAGGTCCTGGCCATCTTCCTCGCGGGCAAAACGTTGGAGGAGGTTGGCGGCGAATTGAAGGAGCATGTTCATAGTGTTGATTTCCCTTTCCATCAAACTTAGCGGTCTGGCTGCCTCACGGCAACTGCACGAGTACTAGAGCGGCGGCCTGCGCGCCCAGCCGCAGCCGAACGGCCCGGCTCATCTTCCTGCCGCACCCACCAGCGGCGCACGGAGCGCCCCCAGCGAGACCACAGCCCGGGCTTCGAGGATAGCTCAAATGTGGCCGGTTTGCCGTCCAGTTCGGAGCCCAGTTTCAGATTGTGCATCGACTCCGGCAGCGGCGAACCGCCGGTCAAGGCGGCTTTCAATTCCTGGCGCGCTTCGGCGTACTTGCCCTGCTCGATCAGTGCCGCCGCCAAGTTATTGTGCGCGGTGGCCGGACCGGCGATCGATTCCCAGTGCAGCAACGCCTCAGTCGGGTTGTCCGCCGCCAGCGCCTGGGCCAGATTGCCGCGGGCTACTTCTGAACGGGGCCGCAGCGCCAGCGCCGCCCGGAACTCCTCCACCGCTGCCGCCGAACGGCCTTGCAGCATCAGGTTATAGCCGAGATTGTTGTGGAGGCTGTCGTCCTGCGGGTTCAGCGCCAGCGCCGCCCGGTGGGACTGTTCCGCCTCGCGATGCTGCTCCAGTTCATCCTGCACAATGCCCAGCATCGTCAACAGAGCCGCCGTCTTTTCCGGTGCGTCCGCCAGCATCTTCTCGGCTTCCGTGGGCAGGCTGAGACGCCGGAGATTCTGCGCCGCCCCCAATCGCGCCGCGACCGAGTGCGGATGGCGAACCAAAGCCAGCCGGTAGTGCTCCAGTGCCAGATCGGGCATCTGAAGCGCCTCAAAGTGGCGGGCCAGTTGCAGGCGTGTTTCGAGATCGTCTGGTTGAGTGGCCATCTGGCGCTGCCACTGGCGCACCTGGAGGTCACCATCGCCAGCATCCACGGCATTGTTCACTTGACGATGGAAGACTGAGGGGCCCGCGGCGGGCGGTGTCCACACTGAGGCGGACCGGCGCGCACAGCCCGTTACCGTCACCAGCGCCACCACACTCAGCCCAACCGCCATCCGCAAACCGGTCATGAGAGTTTTTCGAACTCCAACTGATCGCCCGGGATCGTCCCGGTCTGGGACGCCGTGCCACTGGGAAGTTCCAGCACCGAGTGCGCCCACAGGAGCAGGCTCATCCTCCGGCGCGGCATTGAGTGGCGAATCTTCAGCACTTGTTTCTTCTTGTTCAAAAACAAAACGTCGATGTCGAACTTCATCCCAAACGTGTGAACCGCCTCACAAGGCACGATCCACAATCCATCGCCTGGCTCCAGCCGGTCGTGCTGCAAAAGACCCGTCCGGCGCAGGCGGCTGGTATTGGCCACCGCGGCGCGGTCGGCCAGCAAAACTTCCCGGGTCCGGTTGAGCACCCGAATTCGTCGTGTATCCGTGGAACCCGGTTGTGAGGAAATTGTTGCGCCTCTATCCACAAGATGATGAGAGAGGCAAAACTTCCGCCCCGGTTCAGGGTTTAGACTAGCTTACTGAGCATGCGTTTGCAACGGTTGAAAATCCTCGTCCGCGGTTTCGCCGCGATAGCCTGCGCAACGGCCGCCTGGTCGCAGAGCATCACCACCGGAGCGGTGTTTGGTGACGCGGTCGAATTGGGCGGAACTCCGGCGGATGTGGTGGTGGACGAACTGCGGGGGCGGCTCTATTTGGTGAACTCGAACGCCAATCGGGTGGACCTTTATGACTACCGGCTGAAGAAGGTAACCGGATCAATTCCGGTGGGCAGCTTCCCAATCGGGGCGGCCATGTCTCCTGACGGTGCGCGCCTGTACGTCACCAATACTCAGGCCTCTTCGCTGGCCGTGATCGAACTGGGCAGCGACCGTGTGCTGGAATTCGTGAGCCTGCCGGCCAAGCCGGAAGGCGTCGCGGTGGGTAATGATGGCCGGGTTCTGATCACCACGCAGGGCACCGGGGCGAACAACACCACCAATACTTTGCTGCTGTATGACCCCCGGCAAAGCGCCGCCCAACAGGTCTACGTGGTGCCGTCACCGCCGACGCTGTCGACCCCCAACCCGCTGCCGGCCGTTTTTGTCGGCCGCCCGGCGACGGCCTTCCCCGGCCGTCTGCTAACCACGCCCGACGGCAACTTCATCATCGGCATGGTGGCGATCAACCAGACCACCAACGGCGCTTCGACCACCCTGTTCGTCTACGAAGTGGCTTCCGGCACGGTATTGCGCAACCGCATTGTCACGGGTCAGTCTACGGTGCTGTCGATTTCTCCCGATGGCGGACGCTTCATGGCGGGTTCCACGCAGTACGACACGGCTACTTTGACCGTCAATGCTCAGGTGAGTGTGGCCAACATGCCGTTCTTCTTGAACAGTACTTTTAGCCAGGGCATCAACCTGCAGTTCAACTTTGGGGGCAGCGCCTTCACGCCCAACGGCGCCACCCTCTACAGTGCCTTCAACAATGCGGCCAATGGTGTCCGCGCCACGTCTTCCACGCTGTTTGTGTCCAACCCGCGGCATCTCTACACACCGCTGGGCATCCGGCTGCCGGAAAGCGTGCTGGGCCGCATGGTGATCACCTCTGATGGCACGCAGCTGTTTGCGCTGTCAGAATCCGGGCTACTGGACCTGCCGGTGGCAACGCTCTACGACTACCCGATCATCCAGCCGGATTCGACCACTGTGTTTATGGCGGTTGATGACTGCAACCGCGGCCTGGCCCGCACCACCGTCCGGATCGGCAATGCCGGCAAAGGCAAGCTGACCTATGCGGTGGGCAATCCCGGCAACGCGTTGACCGCGGAGGTCAGTAGCGGCGTCGCCCCTTCCAACATCCGCTTCACGATGGAACCCGGACGCACCAATGTCGTGCGTCAGGCGGGCACCAACCTCTACAGCGGTGGCGCAAACAACCAGGGAACCCCGGTGAACATCTTCCTGTCATCGCCGGAAGCGATCAATCTGCCCCCGGTGATTCGCTTGTTCATGAACTTCCGCCAGAGCGATCAGCGGGGGCTGGTTTTCCCGATCCCGACAGCGCTGCAGAACAACGGCTTGGTCACCGGCGAAGGTATCTTTGACCTGGTGCTGGATGAGGCCCGGGGCCGGCTGTATCTCACCAATTCCGGGCTCAACCGGATCGAGGTGTTCGACCGGCGCAAGCTGAAGTGGCTGGAGCCGATTGAGGTGGGCCAACTGCCGCACCAGATGGCGTTGTCGCTGGATGGCTCGCAACTTTATGTCGGCAACACGGGCGGCGAATCGATCCAGGTGGTGGATCTGGAAACGATGCGAGTGACCGGCAATATTGAGTTTCCACCGATTCCGCGCAACGGCCAACAGGGCACGCTGCGGCCGGTGGCGATGGCCATGGGTCTGTCTGGCTTGCAGTTTGTGATGGCCACCAGCCTGGGACAAGGCGCGGCCGGATCGTTCTGGAAGCTGGTGGGCAATACGGCGGTGCCGCGGACGACGGTGAACAACTTCCCGCCCGCCTCCACCACCGGACCACACTTTATGGCCGCGACGCCGGGTGGCGAGCAGATTGTGGCGCTGACCACCAACGCTAACGGGACGGCCTATCTCTACGACGCTTTGGCGGACTCGTTCGTCAATACGCGGCAGGTATGGAATCAGGCGCCGCAAAGCTATTATGCGCCGCTGGCTGCCGCTGCCAATGGCAACTACTTCCTGGCGGGCGGCATGATCCTGAGTTCGGCGCTTTCGCCCGTCGGTGGCGCGGAGCGCCCCGGCACGACGCTCACCACGCCTGGTCAACCAGGACAGCCCCCGGTGCAAAACACGGTCAGCGCGGGCCTGCGCAACGTGGCCGCGGCCGTACCGCTGAACCAGAACACCTTCATCCGCATGACGACGCCGGTGCGGCAGAACATCACCGCCGCGACGCGCGATGAAGCCCGTACTACGCTGGAGCGGGTGGACGTCCGCACGCAATCAGAGCAGGTGGCGGCCATCATTCCGGAGAACCCCGCCAACAACGTGTTCGGGGCCAACCGGTCCAACGTCCCATCCCGCCAGATGGTGGTGGACGCGGCGGGTACGGCCTACGTGGTGACGATTTCCGGCCTGGTGGTGACACCGCTGACGCAGACCAACAGTTCCACGCAGCCGCGCATTCCGCTGGCCGCGCGGGGCGTAGTGAACTCCGTCGATGGCACGCAAAACTTCCGGCCGGGCTCGTTTGTGACCGTCAACGGTCTTAACCTGGCCGCCGCTTCGACGGCCGACACCGTGCCGCTGCCCACCGTGCTGGGCGGCTCCTGCATTGTGCTCAACGACGTCGCCCTACCCTTACTCCAGACCGCCCCGGGACAGATCTCGGCGCAGATTCCCACCGACGTCCGGCCCGGCTTGAACGTGCTGCAAGTCCGCTCGCTGGCCAACGCGCAGCAGAGCGAACCGATCGTGGTCACCATACAAAGGCCGTAGCCGGGCAACCGCCGCCGGGAACGGCTGGTAGACTGAAAGGGTAGGTCCTTTCAGGGTGGTATCTCCAGTTTTGAATTCTCCGCAGGTAAGTGTGTCCCGATGAAAGTCGGTTTTGTCAGTCTCGGCTGCCCCAAGAATCTCGTCGATTCCGAAGTGATGATGGGCGAACTGGTCGCGCGCGGCCATGAGTTGACCTC
Organism: Acidobacteriota bacterium; assembly: GCA_026394075.1. Classification (GTDB taxonomy): domain Bacteria; phylum Acidobacteriota; class Terriglobia; order Bryobacterales; family Bryobacteraceae; genus JAPKYZ01. The sequence goes on along the minus strand of JAPKYX010000034.1, from coordinate 23,523 downwards.
GCAACCCGGCGACGCCGACGTGTTGGTGGTGAACACGTGTAGCTTCATCGACCCGGCCAAGCAGGAAAGCGTCGACACCATCCTGGAGATGGCGGAGTACAAAAAGACCGGCCGCGCGCAGAAGTTGATTGTCGCCGGATGCCTGGTGGAACGCTACCGTGGCGAGATCCAGAAGGATATGCCGGAAGTGGACGCGCTGATCGGCACCAATGAACTGGACCGGATCGTCCCCCTGGTGGAAGGGTTTTCCCAGGAAGGCAGCGGGGCCGTTGAGCCGTACCTCTATCACGACCTGACGCCGCGCGTGCTCTCCACTCCGCGCCATCACGCCTACATCAAGATCGCCGAAGGCTGCGACCATCCCTGCACCTTCTGCGTGATCCCGCAATATCGCGGCGCGCTGCGCTCCCGGCGGTTTGAGAGCGTGGTCGCGGAGGCCACCCGCTTGTTTGGCCAGGGCATCCGCGAACTCAATCTGATCGGCCAGGACACCACCAGCTACGGCGAAGATCTCGGTCTTCGGGACGGGCTGGCGTCGTTGCTGGAACGGCTGGCCAACATTGAAACGCCGCAACCGAAGTGGGTGCGGTTTCTCTATGCGTACCCCAACCGCATCACGGATAAGTTGCTGGAAACGATTGCGGCTCACCAGCCGCTGGTGAAATACATCGACATGCCGCTGCAGCATGCCTCGCGCAATGTGCTGAAGCGCATGAAGCGCGGCTCGCATGGTGACGCCTTCCTGAAACTGCTGGAGCGCGTGCGCAAGACCATCCCCGGCATCTCCATCCGCACCAGCTTTATCGTGGGCTTCCCGGGTGAGACCGATGCCGACTTCGAGGAACTTTGCCAGTTTGTCGAAGCGGCCAAGCTCGACCGGTTGGGCGTCTTCAAGTATTCCGATGAAGATACGTCCAAGAGCTATGAACTGGACGGCAAGGTGGATGGCCGGACGATCGAGAACCGCCGCCGCAAGCTGATGGCGATCCAGCGGCGCATCTCGGCCAAGCGCAATAAGGCGCTGGTGGGTCAGGAGTTCACGGTGCTGGTGGAAGGCCCTTCGCCCGAAACCGAGCTGTTGTGGGAAGCCCGGATGCCGGGCCAGGCACCGGAGATTGATGGCGTGGTCTACATTAACGACTTTGGTGATTCGACACCGGAACCCGGACAGTTCCGGCAGTTGCGCGTCACCGAAGCGCGCGACTACGACCTGATTGGCGAGCTGGTAGATCAGGGTGAGCCCGCCCCGCTGCTGCCGGCACCGTTGTTCCAGATTCTGCCGTCGCGGGCTTCGGCGCTGCCGCACCGGTAAGCGGTATTCTCAAACCGATGAAGAGCCCGGAACTGAAAGCCAAGTGCCCCATCTGCCGCCGTCTGGTCCCCGCCGGAGAGCCGGATTTCCCCTTCTGCAGCGCCCGTTGCCGCGAAGTGGATTTAGGCAAGTGGGCCACCGAAGAGTACCGGATTCCCGGTGAGCCGGTTTACTTGTCCGATACCGAGCGCTTACGCCTGGACGACGGCGAGTGAGGAGCCAGCTGGCCTTTTGGATCGCGACGGCGGGCGGCGCGGGATTGGTACCCAAGGGCCCGGGCACTGCGGGATCGTTGGTGGCCGTGGCCGCCTGCGCCCTGGGTGTACCGGCGCTACCGGCGGCAGTGCTGATGTTGTGGCCCAGCGTTTGGGCCTCGGAGGCGGTGGCGCGGGAGCGCAACCTGAAGGACCCGCAGCTCGTCGTCATTGATGAGGTGGTGGGCCAATGGATCGCACTGGCCGCGGCACCGTTTGGATGGAAGCATGCGCTGGCCGCCTTCGCACTGTTCCGGTTGTTCGACATACTGAAGCCGGGCCCGGTGCGGATGCTGGAGAAGCTGCCCGGTGGCTGGGGCATTGTGATGGATGATGTAGGAGCGGGGATACTGGCGGCGATGGTGCTGCTGATCGCCCGGTTTTTCGGTTTGTACTAGTGATTGAATTTCTATTGAGTGATGGCGCGGAAACATATGCACGATGAACGTCCGGAAATTGACGGAGTCAGCCCGCAGGCGGCGATCCCGGGGGGAGAGTTCCGCATCAAGGGCCGTCACTTTCAACGGGACCGGCGGCCCGGCGTACTGATCGGCGATGTCACCGCACCGGTGGTGATCGGGTCCGATTCGCTGGTGATCGCGCGGGTGCCGGAAGGCGCTTCCGTGGGTGAACTGGTGGTCTCAGACGGCCAGCGGCCCAGCGCTGTCTGGAACTGCGAGATCGGCATCCAGATCGCCGAAGGGCTGCACCCCGTGGCCAGCCCGGCCGTCGACCGCTTTGGTGCCATCTACACCACGTTCTCCGGCGCGCGGGGCCAGAAGGTTCCGGTCGCGGTCTACAAGATCGACCTCAACTATGCGGCGCGGCCGTTTGTCACCGAGATGATGAATGCCACCGGCGTGGCGTTTGGTCCGGACGGCATTTTGTACGTGTCCAGCCGGCATGATGGCATCATCTACCAGGTGTCGAGCGAGGGTAATCTCTCGGTCTATGCGGAGGGCATGGGTGTCGCCACCGGCATGGCGTTTGATCAGCAGGGCAACCTGTATGTGGGTGACCGCAGCGGCACGATCTTCAAGATTGCGCCCAACCGCCAGATCTTTGTCTTTGCCACGATGGAACCCTCCATCGCCGCCTATCATCTGGCCATGGGCCCGGATGGCGACCTGTTTGTGACCGGACCCACCACCTCCAGCTTCGATGCTGTTTATCGCATCAACCAGGATGGCGAGGTCTCGGTCTTCTACCGCGGCTTGGGCCGCCCGCAGGGTTTAGCTTTTGACGAAAACGGCAACCTCTACGTCGCCGCCTCCACCAGTGGCCGCCGAGGCGTGGTCCGCATTGAGCCGCAGGGCCGCGCGGAACTCTACCTGTCCGGTCCGGGCGTGGTGGGCCTGGCGTTCACGCCATCAAAGGCCATGGTGGTGACGACCAACAACGCTCTCTACCGCGTGGACGTCGGCATTCGCGGCCTGATCTAGCACGCGTAGAACGGCCTTGCCCATTTCGGGTGGCGTCGCGATCTCGCGCGACACTGGCATTTCGCGCGACACTGGCATTTCGCGCGACACTGGGCAGTGATGAACGCCATCATTGTGGCCGTGGGCAGCGAGATGCTGACCCCGACGCGGCTGGATACCAACTCCCTTTTTTTGACGCAGGAGCTGAACGGGCTCGGGATCGAAGTGGTGGAGAAATGCGTGGTGGGTGATGACCGCACGCGCATGACGACGGCCATCGAACGGGCGCTGGCCAACGCCCGGCTGGTGATTGTTACCGGCGGTCTGGGGCCCACGGAAGATGACGTCACTCGCGACGCCGTGGCGGCGGCGCTGGGCGTCACGCAATCGGTGGACGAAGAAGTGCTCACTTGGATTGCCGGCCTGTTTGCCCGGATGGGCCGCACCATGGCCGAGAACAACAAACGCCAGGCGATGATTCTCCAGGGCGCGGAGATCCTGTACAACCAGCGCGGCACCGCGCCGGGGCAGTTTATTCAAACCCGTGATAACGTGGTCCTCCTTTTGCCGGGTCCACCGCGCGAACTGAAGCCCATGTTCTCCGAAGCGGCATTGCCGAAGCTGCGCGCAATGTTGCCGCCGATGTCGATTGCCACGCGCTGGTACAGGGTGGCGGGGATGGGCGAAAGCGACCTGGACAGCTTGATCGCGCCGGTCTATACGAAGTATGAGAACCCGGTCACGACCATCCTGGCCAAGCCGGGCGACGTCGAGATCCACCTGCGCGCCCGCGCCACGGATCAGGCAGACGCCGAGCGGCTTTGCAGCGAAGTGGCCGATCAGATCGTCCCGCTGCTGGGTGAACGCATCTACTCCGATGACGGAGCGCCACTGGAGTTGGCCGTGGGACGGCGGCTACTGGCCCGTGGCGAAACCGTCGCCGTGGCGGAGAGCTGCACCGGAGGCCTGCTGGGCGGGCGATTCACGGATGCGGCGGGAAGCTCCGCTTGGTTCCGCGGGGGCTACATCGTCTACACCGTCCCGCTGAAGGAAGCTCTGATCGGCGGCCCGCTGCCGGATACGGCCGTCAGTGAAGCCACCGCGCAAGCCCTGGCCGCCGCCGCTCGCGATCGCGCCGGAGCCACCTGGGGCCTGTCCGTCACCGGCTTTGCCGGGCCCGATGGCGATGATGTCGGCAGCGTCTGGATTGGCATCGCCGGCCCGAATGAAGTGTTCGCCAAGCAGCTGAAATGGATTGGCGACCGCAGCCGCATCCGCGCCCTGGCGGCGACGACTGCGCTCAACTTATTGCGTCTGCAATTGCTCTAAGGCCGGAGGAGCAAGTAAGCCATGAACAACACACGAGTCTTCAAGATGTCGTTCGCTGGCGTCTATCCCCACTACGTCGCCAAGGCGGAGAAGAAGGGCCGGACGAAGGAGGAACTGGATACCATCATTCAGTGGCTCACCGGCTACGACCAGCAGATGATGCAGCAGCAAATTGCCCAGAAGGTCGACTTCGAAACGTTCTTCGCCCAAGCGCCTCAGCTCCACCCAAACGTCTCCCAGATCACCGGCGTGATCTGTGGCTATCGTGTCGAGGAGATCGAGGATCCCCTGATGCGGAAAATCCGTTACCTGGACAAGCTGGTGGATGAACTGGCGAAGGGCCGGGCGATGGACAAGATCCTGCGGAAGTGAGCCAGGGCGTGGAATCTGGTAGTTTGACGGTGAATGAAACCGCAACCGCCTTTTGTCAGCTTCGTGCTGGAGCAGTTTTCGATCCTGGGCGACGCCACGGCCCGCTTCATGATGGGCGGCTATGTGGTCTACGTGGACAGCATCGTGTGCGCGCTGGTGGCCGACGGCGCAGTCTTCCTGAAAGGCGATCAGCACAACATCCCCGATTTTGAGGCCCGCGGATTGAAGCCATTCAAGCCGTTTCCGGATCAGGATGCGGTGATGAAGTACTTTGAGGCGCCGCCCGAGATCTTTGAAGATCCCGACGCGTTGCGCAAATGGGTGGGCGGCGCGCTCCAGGCGGGGCAACGGTCCGCCAAGAAGAAGCCCGCAGGCAAGAGCGTCGCCAAGAAGGCAGCGGCGGCGAAAAAGGTCCCCAAGAAAAAGTGATCTTCCTCACTCTCCCAGTCGTATAGGGAGAATTATGGTACTTCCATTGGTTCTTTTGGTGGCCTCCGGGTTGGCCCAGGAGACGCCGCGCTTCAGTGTCGATGTGCGGTTGATCAGTGTCGGGGCGACGGTACGGAACGCCAGTGGGGAGTTGGTGTCGGACCTGAATCAGGACGACTTCGAAATCCTGGAAGATGGCGTACCGCAAAAGATCCGCACGTTTTCACGGCGTAAGGATGTGCCGCTCAACCTGGGCCTGATCGTCGATGCCAGCGGCAGCCAGCGGAAGTTTTTCCGCCGCCACCGGCGCGATCTGGAACGCTTTCTCGAGACCACTCTGCAGCCGCGGGACACAGCGTTTCTGCTCTGCTTCGGCAACACTCTCCGGCTGGTGAGCGACCGCACAGCTTCGGTGGAGACCATCATCGACAACCTGGAACAGTTTGACGATGGCAAGGTCAAGGGGTTCCCCAAGCTGGGCCCGCCCGATGAGGCGCGCGAGTTGGGGACGGCGCTCTATGACGCGGTCTACTACGGCGTCGAGGAGAAGCTCCGGCAGGCCGAAAGTGGCCGTCGGGCCATGCTGGTCTTTTCCGATGGCGAAGAGAACTCCAGCGCCCATGATCTACTGGACGCCATCGGCGCGGCGCAGCAGGACGACGTCACCATCTATGCCATCCGCTACACCGAAGCCAGCCCCAACAAGATGAACGCCCGCAACAAGTACGGCATTCGCGCGCTGCGCCATCTGGCGGAGCACACCGGCGGGGCCGATTATGACGCGATGTCGAAGGGCATGAAAGAGACATTCAAGGCCATCGGCGAAGAACTGCGGTCCAGCTACGAGCTGGGCTATACGTCGTCAAACGAAAACCGCGACGGCACCTTCCGCAAGATCACGGTGCGCCTGAAGCGGCCGGGCCTGACGGCGCGGGCCAAGCCGGGTTACTTCGCTCGATAAGCCTACTTCGGCTTCGCCTGCGTCCACTCTTTCACCCACTCGATGACGGAGTTGTACCAGAGCATCGAGTTCTGCGGCTTCAGTATCCAGTGGCCTTCATCGGGATAGAGCAGCAGCTTCGAGGGCACTTTTTGCACCTGTAGCGCGGTGAACAGTTGCAGGCTTTGGCCGTAGGGAACGCGGTAGTCGATTTCTCCCTGCGTCACCAGCGTCGGCGTCTTGAACTGGGTGACGAAGTTGGAGGGCGACCATTTCTCGTAGACCTCCGGCTTCTCCCAAGGCATGCCGCCGAACTCCCAGCGGGTGAACCAGAGCTCTTCCGTTTCGCCGCCCATGCTCTTCAGGTCGTAGACGCCGGCGTGTGAAACAAGCGCTTTGAAACGGTTCGAGTGGCCCAGAATCCAATTGATGAGGTAGCCGCCATAGCTGCCACCGGCCGCCGCGAAACGCTCCGCATCCGCCCAGGGTTGCGCGGCGATGTGATCGACCGTGGTCATGACGTCGGCATAGACCTTGCCGCCCCAATCCTGATTGATGTCGTCGGTGAACTGTTGGCCATAGCCGGTGGAGCCGCGCGGGTTGGGCATCACCACCACAAAGCCGGCGGCGGCGAAGACCTGCGGGTTCCAGCGGTAGCTCCAGCTTTCGCCCCACGCCCCTTGCGGGCCGCCATGGATGAGGAACAGCACCGGGTACTTCTTCTTCGCGTCAAACTGCGGCGGCTTGACGATGAAGCTTTGCACTCTCGTCTTGTCGGCGCTTGATTCCACCCACACGTCTTCGAGCGGCGTCAGTTGATGTGCGTTCAGCACGGAATCGTTCATGCGGGTCAGCGGCGTCGCTGTGCCGCCGCTGGATGAGATGCGGTAGAACTCAGTGGGCTTGGAACCCGAGACTTCTGAATAGATCATCGTCTTGCCATCGGGCGAAAACTGCACGTCATCGACATGCGCCCGGGCCCCGATCAGTTCGCGGGAACCGCCGCCGGTGGCAGGCATCACCTGCAGGGTGGTGCGGCCCCGGTCCTCGATGGTGAAGAAGATGCGCTTGGAATCAGGGGACCAGGTGATCGACTGCACGCTGCGGTCGACGGCATCGGTCATGGTCGATGCTTTGCCGGTCGCCCGTTCGAGCACCATCAGCCGCCAGCGGTCCGCCTCATAGCCGGGCTTCGCTTGCGCCCGCCAGGCGAGATACTTGCCGTCGGGCGAATAAATGGGCGAGGCATCGGCGGCGGCATTGGCCGTGATCAGCTTGGCTTCCCCGCCTGTGATGGGCACGACGAACAGTTCCCAGTTGGTGGACATCGCCTGCTCGGTTTCCGGGTTCATGGCGAAGCAGACTTCCTGGCCATCGGGTGAGATCGCGTAGTCGTCCGGCCCGCCCAGCGAGAATGGCGGCACGTCGCGGATGCCGGGGGTCAAGTCCTTGGGCGTGCCGCCTTCCACGGGGACGCTAAACAGGTGCTTGCGCCGCGGACCCTGCCATTCGGTCCAGTGGCGGTAAAGCAGCGAGGTGTAGACGCGGGCCTTCACCTTCGACTCCTTCTCGGCGTCGAGCTTCTTCTTGTTGCATGCTTCGTCCGGACATTCCGGGTAGACCTGGCTGCCAAACACCAGATGCTTGCCATCGGGCGACCACAGCACGCCTTCGGCTTCGGTTGACATCGAGGTCACCTGACGAGGATTGCCACCATCGGCATCCATCACCCAGATCTGCGAGGAGCCGCCGCGGTTCGACACAAAAGCCAGTCGCTTGGAGTCCGGCGACCAGCGCGGCCGCTCATTGATGGGGCCCGCCTTGGTCAACTGGCGCGGTGACCCGCCATCGAGCGGCACAACATAGATGTCGCGGGGTTGCGAGTTGGCTTCCACGTTGACGCTACGGGCGGTAAAGGCCACCAGCTTGCCATCGGGTGAAAGAGCCGGCTCACTCAAGCGGGTCAGCTTCAGCAAGGCGTTGATGTCGAACGGAGTTTTCTGAGCCACGGCCATAGTGAGCGCAGCGAAAAAGACTGGGACGAAGCGCATACCTCGATTGTAGCCGCGCATTTCATCTACTACTCTGATCTGTATGGCTTCACCCGCAATTGGCCCGGTCCGCAGTGGCGAACGGCTCTCCACCATTGACACTCTGCGCGGGTTTGCTCTGTTGGGCATCCTGGCCATGAACATCCCCACCTTCGGGCTGACCGAATCGGCCATGTACAACCCGCACGTGGGCGGCGGGGATGACCTGCGCAACCGATTGGTGATGGTGGCGGTGTGGCTGCTGGGCGAAGGCAAGATGCGCGCCATCTTCTCGATGATGTTCGGTGCCAGCGCCATTCTGCTTACCTCCCGCGGTGAGGCCAAGGGCGGCGGGTTGGGCGTGGCGGATGTCTACTATCGGCGGACGTTGTGGCTGATGCTGTTCGGCATGATCCACGGGTACCTGATCTGGTGGGGCGACATTTTGTTCCCCTACGCGCTGCTGGGCCTGGCGCTGTTCGCCTTCCGCAATATGTCTCCCAAGGCACTGCTGATCACGGCCACCGCGCAGATCCTGCTGATGACGGCCGGCATGACGGCGGAGGGCTTTGACACGAAGTCGACGCTCGAGAAGTACAACAAGGTGGCGGCGATTGATCTGGAAGCGAACACGCTGACCAAAGACGAGCAGAAAGAGCTGAATGCGGGCTTGAAGCTGATCAAGGATGCCGATGTCGCCGAGCAGAGAAAGAAGGCCCAGAAAGAGTACGACAACTACCGGGGCAACTACGCCAAGAACATGGAAGAACGGGTGAAGACCACCTGGGGCTTCCATCAACTGCCCATCTACTTCCCCTTCTTGTGGGACATGATGTCGATGATGCTGGTGGGCATGGCGTTCTACAAGCTGGGCATCTTGACCGGCGAGCGCTCCGTGGGCTTTTACGTCAACATGGCGGTGATCGGTGCTATTTCTGGTTTTGCCATCAATGGCACCACCATGTGGTTTATGTGGCAGCACGACTTCAGCCGCGTGGCGGGCCCGTTTGACAGCGCCGCTTACGAAATCGGCCGCGTGCCGATGGCGCTTTGCTATGTCGCTCTGCTGGTGCTGGCGGTGAAGACCGCAACCGCCACGGGCTTAACCGCGCGCCTTGCTTCGGTGGGCCAGATGGCATTCTCCAACTACATCAGCCATTCGCTGATCTGTAGCGTGATCTTCTACGGAGGCTACGGCTTCGGGTTAAGCGGCAAGCTGGAGCGTTGGCAGCTCTACGTAATCGTGCTGGCGATCTGGACCTTCAACCTGATCTGGAGCCCCATCTGGCTGCGGCACTTCTACTTTGGGCCGCTGGAATGGTGCTGGCGTTCCTTGACCTACTGGAAGCGGCAACCGATGCGCATCCGCCCGGCGGTGGTGGAACCGGAGACGGCCGTGATCGCTGAGCCCAGCGAACTGCCTGCGGCGGATGGGATGGCGGCCGAGGTGATGGCTGAAGAAAACCATAGCCACCGCACCGAAATTGCTGCGGTTATCGAAACCACTCGCGAGCAGGCTGGGACTCCGCAGGTGTGAGTCCATCCGCCGCGGGGCGGCCACCATGGCTGGTCTCTCGCAGAACCAACCGGTAGCCTTGTCCGTCATGGACCGCCCTCTATTCGCTACAATCAGAGTTCCACCATGATCCGGCCGTACCGTGGCCACGTCGCCCAAGTGGCAGCGTCGGCTTATGTTGATCCCAGCGCGCAGGTCATCGGCGAGGTCGCCATTGGCGAACGCTCGTCGGTTTGGCCATGCGTGGTCATTCGCGGCGATGTGGGGTTGATCCGCATTGGCGATGAATCGAACATTCAAGACAATTCGACGCTCCATTCCGATGACGGCTTCCCGCTCATCATTGGCAATCGCGTCACCGTCGGCCACCAGGTGATGCTGCATGGCTGCATCGTTGAAGATCGATGCCTGATCGGCATTGGGGCGATCATCCTGAATGGGGCCCGCATTGGACGCAACAGCGTCATCGCCGCCGGAGCGTTGATTCCGGAAGGCATGGAAGTGCCGCCCGATAGCCTGGTGATGGGCGTTCCGGGCAAGATCCGGCGTCAAGTGACCCCTGAAGAGAAAGAACGGTTCGACCAGAACTTGCAGCACTACATCGACCGCGCCGCGGAGTATTTGGCTGAGGCGGCAGCGGCGCCCGCGGCAACGGCGAGCAACCAATGATCCGCGCCATCAAGGGGACGCGGGATATCCTGCCGCCCCAAAGCACCATCTGGAACCACGTCGAAGCGACAGTTCGCCGGGTGTTCCGCAGCTACAACTACGAAGAGATCCGCACGCCCATCTTTGAAGAGACGGCGCTGTTTGCCCGCGGCGTGGGCGAAGAAACCGACATCGTCACCAAGGAGATGTACACCTTCGCCGACCGCGATGGCACCTCCCTGACGCTGCGTCCGGAGAACACCGCCTCCGTCATCCGGGCCTACATCGAACACCGCCTGGACCAGCGTCCCGGCATCGCCAAGCTTTACTACATCGGCCCGATGTTCCGCCGGGAGCGTCCGCAGAAGGGCCGGTATCGCCAGTTCTTCCAGATCGGCGCGGAAGCCATTGGCACTACGTCGCCCGCGATCGACGCTGAAGTGATCGAGATGGTGACGGTCGCGCTGTCTGAATGCGGATTGAAGGACTTCCACCTGGTGATCAACTCGGTGGGCGACAAGGAAAGCCGCGCCGCCTACATTGAGCGGCTACGCGAAGACCTGGCGCCGGTGAAGGATCAACTGACTGAGGATAACCAGCGCCGCGCGGTCACCAATCCGCTGCGCGTGCTCGATTCCAAGGCACCGGAAGATGAAGCCATCATCGCCAAGCTGCCCAGCATTCTGGACTTCTTAAATGACGACTGCCGGGCCCATTTTTCGACCGTCCGGCGGCTGCTGGATGAGCGTGGGATCACCTACGAAGTCCGTCCGCGCCTGGTGCGTGGCTTGGATTACTACACTCACACCACGTTCGAAATTGCCCACGGCGCGTTGGGTGCGCAAAATTCAGTGATGGGCGGCGGGCGCTACAACGGCCTGGCCGAATCACTGGGGGCCAAGCAACCGGCCCCCGGCATCGGCTTCTCGATTGGCGAGGACCGGCTGATCATGGGCGTGGAAGAGAGCACCAAGCTCGAAACCGGCCCAGAGATTTTTGTCGCGTATTTGAGTGAAGAAGCCGGAACCGCGGCGCGGCAACTGGCTTACGATTTGCGCCAGCGCGGACGCCGGGTGGAAGTGGCGCTGGATGCGCGCTTGAAGCGTTCGCTGGACCTGGCGAACAAGATCGGCGCCCGCCAGGTAGCGATTCTGGGCTACTCCGAACTGCCACCCAACGGCGCGATGCTCAAGGACATGGGCACGGGCGAACAGAAGCAAGTCACGATCGAAGAACTACTCGGAAACTAACTACGAAGCTATGGCTGAAGAATTCCAACTCGACTTTTTGGGCGACCTGCGCCGCACCCATCATTGTGGCGCCTTGCGCCCGTCCGACGTCGGCAAGCGTGCCCTGATCATGGGCTGGGTGCACCGGGTCCGCGACCTGGGCGGACTGCTGTTTATGCACATCCGCGACCGTGAGGGCATCACGCAGATCGTCTTCCGCTCCGAACAGAATTCCGAACTTCTCGCCAAAGCCGCACTGGTCCGCAGTGAATATGTGGTGGCCTTTGAAGGCGAAGTGGAACTGCGCAGCAAGGAGACCATCAACCCCGCCATCGCCACCGGCGAAGTGGAGATCGTGGTCGACAAACTGTGGATTCTGAACACGTCCAAGACGCCTCCCTTCCCCATGGAAGACAACGTCGAGGTGCAGGAAGAGATGCGCCTGAAGTACCGCTATCTCGACCTGCGCCGCCCGCGCATGCAGCGCAATCTGATCATGCGGTCCAAGCTGGCCTTTGCGGTGCGCGAGTACATGTATGGCGCAGGCTTCCTGGAGCTGGAGACGCCGTTCCTCACCAAGTCCACGCCCGAAGGCTCCCGGGACTTCCTGGTGCCGTCACGCATGAACCAGGGCATGTTCTACGCCCTGCCGCAGTCGCCCCAGATCTTTAAGCAGCTCTACATGGTGGCGGGCTACGAGAAGTACTTCCAACTGGTCCGCTGTTTCCGCGACGAGGACCTGCGCGCCGACCGCCAGTACGAGTTCACGCAGATCGACGTCGAGATGAGCTTCCCGCAGCAGGAAACCATCTACGAGAACATTGAACCGATGGTGAAGGCGGTCTGCAAAGCGGCCGGGTTCCCGCTGGACTATGCGTTCCCGCGCATGACCTACGCCGAGGCGATGGACCAGTACGGCAGCGACAAGCCGGACCTGCGCATCCCGCGTTTCTGGCGTGTCGAGGATCTGTTTGCCAATGCTCCGGTGCCGATGACCTACCCGGGTCTGCCGCTGGTGGCGATCATCATCCCCAAAACCGGGCCGCTCTCCCGCAAGGAACGCGACGACCTGAAGGCTTACGGCCAGGAAAAGGGTCTGCGCGTGTTTGACGACATGAAGCGCCTGGACCGGGACTTCCCCGAAATGATGCCGCAGTTGCGGGAACGCATCGGCGCCACCGAGGAAGATCTGGTGCTGGTCTGCGGCTGGCCCAATGAAGTGACGGGTCACCGGCCGCAGGAGACCGTGCTGAAGGCTTGTGGCGATATGCGCCTGCACGCCGCCCGCAAGTACAACGACCGGCACCAGTTGCTGGACCCCAAGGATCTGCGCTGGTTGTGGGTGGTCGACTTCCCGATGTTTGAATGGAACGACGAGGACAACCGCTGGGTGGCCGCGCACCATCCCTTCACTTCCGTGAAGGATGAAGACCTGCACTTCCTCGCGACCGAACCCGGCCGGTGCCGCGCCAAGAGCTACGACATCGTGCTGAACGGCATTGAGCTGGCATCCGGATCGATCCGTATCCACCGGCAGGACGTCCAGTCCACCGTGTTTGATGCACTGGGCTTGTCGAAGGAAGAAGCGAAGAAGAAATTCGGCTTCCTGCTGGAAGCGCTGGAATTCGGCGCTCCGCCGCATGGAGGCATTGCGCTGGGCTTTGACCGGCTTGTCATGCTGCTGGCCGGCGAAGAGACGATCCGCGACGTGATCCCCTTCCCCAAGACTTCCAAGGGTACTGACCTGATGTGCGAAGCGCCGAGCACGGTGGACGACAAGCAGTTGCGCGAGCTGGGTATTCAGCTGCGCGTGAAGCCGGGCAAGTAGAGCCCGGCTAACGGCCTATTGGCCAAAGTTCGGCGGCACCGGTCGCTGACGCGCGCGCTCTTGAGTAGTATCAGTCGGTCGCGGAGCCGCTACTTCACGAAGCAGCTCTGGACGAACGGCTAAGCGTCGGTTGCGTTCCGGTAGATCTCCTCAATGGGCACCTCGACTCCGAGAGAGTCGAGGTTGACGGCCAATGAGGCGCTGGAGATGGTGCGCATCTGCCATTCGCCTCCGGGTGACCGAAACCAATGCTGGACCCACAGTACATCGGGCTCGATTAGCAGGATCTCCTGGATTGCCGGGTGCTCACGGTAGGCCGGGAGCTTCAAGTCCACATCATGGCGGCGGGTGGCGGAGGAAAGCACCTCAGCGATGAGGTGCGGATTCAGCACCGTATCCCGCGACTCGTCCAGATGTTCCACCGGCGGACAGAGCACAGTGACATCCGGGTAAAAGTAGAGGGCTCCCGGCTTCACAAGCACACGTTGATCCGACCCCACGGCGCGACACCGTTTTCCGCGCAGTCCCACCACCAGCGCCGAAAGTAGGTTGGCCGCAATAATGTTGTGCCGCGTACCCGCACCGGCCATGGCCAGGATGTTGCCGTGGACGAATTCGTGCTTCTGCTGGAACTCCCGTTCGTAGCGCAAGTACTGCGCCTCGGTGAACCGTAGAAGCGGAGCGGAGGCCATGGCCCAATTCTATCAGCGGCGGCGACTTACTTCAGACGGCGGTAGAGGCCGATCGCGATCAGTACACCGCCCGCCAGCAGATAGGTTTCCGGCTCCGGCACGCTGGCCGGCAGGTTGCCGGTGTAGATGGCGGCCATATTGGAGATTCGCCCGGTGGAGTCGTAGGAGATAGGCGTCCAGCCGGGTGAGGGGTCAAAATAGAGGGGCGCTTCGTTGCCGTCCAGCATCCCTGTCGTGAAGCCCAGGCTCGCCCCAAACGAGGTCAAGGTGGAGTTTTTCATGAACAGCCCGTAGTTGGACTTCGACGTCACCGCCACCGGGAGGAAGCCATACGGAGTCTCGTTGCCGAGCAAGCCGTGTCCGGCAGCGAGGAAGCCGGGGGCGGTTGCTTCCGGGTCCGCTTCACCAGTGACCGGATTGAACCGTCCGATGCCGTCGTTTGATTGCGCCATCGCATAGATTCCACCACCGTTGGCGACGAAGCTGGCGATCAGGTTCTTCTGCAGGCGCAACTGCTCCAGTTCAGCCCCAGTGAGAATGCCGCCGAAGTCGCTGGCGACCACGATGGCGGAATACGCTCCCAGGTTCTGCAGCTCATTCACCAACTGGGCCGCGTCGGCGCGGACGTAGTCGGTGCCGGCAGCGTAACCGGAGTTCTTCAATCCGATCTCACCGTCGGCGTGAAACGCCTTGTTGCCATTGATCAGGCCGTTCGGCAGCTTTTCGACATAGGGCGGAATGATGTTGGATTCGACGAACAGGAACGGCTTCAAGGAACCGTTGCGGACCCACGTGATCGAAGTACGCAGGAAGTCCTGTGCCGCGGCCGGGTCGTACGTGTACGGTCCGGGCTCAAAAGAAGCATGATAGTCGGCGTCCAAATGGCTCACCAACATTCGACCGGCGAAGGAAGGGACTGCGGAAATCACCGCCAATAGAGCGAACGCAATTGGTTTCATCTGAATCACTAAGCGTACGTTCGCACGGAGTGGGAGTCACGATCGATCCCCAAGTAGTACCATCCGGTACCAGCACATGCCGCCAACACTATAGTACTACAGATGTATTCCCGGTGGCCGCGAAGACACTTAAGCCATTGAATACAATGGGCGATTAGACACACCCCAAAAAACCAACGGCGGGTGGCCATCTCTCCGATGAACCGCCCGCCGTTGGTCGATTTTGAAGTTAATCTATGCCTTGGTGGGCTTGTCGGAGACCTTCCAGGTCTTCTCGTCGAAGTACAGCACCTTGCCTTGCCGGTAGCTCTGCACGGCCATGGTGATCAGCACCTGGGCGCGGGCGGCGGTATCGACATCCAGCGTCGGCTTCTGACGGCTGCGCATGCAATCAAGGAAGTTGCCCACGTGGGTGGGCATGGTGGGATTGTCAGCCACCGGGATCTTGATCTCGTCCTTGCCTTCAAATTTGGCTTCCAGCTCCGGCACGACGTACTTGCCGCCCCGGGCCTTTTCGGCCTTCAGAGTAATAAACGGGGAGTAGCCTTCAAAGCGGCCATGCTCCACCATGGTCAGCGACGCGCCGTGGCCGCGGATCAGGCCCGGGATGTGCTGCGAATTCGCCATGGAGCTGCTCAGCACCAGGCTGTGGCCCTTGGCGTACTCACCGATCAGGTGGAACGTGTCTGGCACTTCGCGATCCGGCTTGGTCGGGTCTTCCGGCAGCTTCGAGAAGCTATAGATGCCGCCACCCGACATGACGCGGTGCGGGAATTGCGGCTCCGGCCAGCAGATGTTCATCGGGGCAACGACGTGGAAGAACAGATCGGTGGCAATGCCGCCGGAGTAATCCCAGTACTTGCGGAAGCGGAAGAAACGATCCGCGCCCATGTCCTTGGCCCAGTCGCGCTTGGTGGCATTGCCCAGCCACATCTTCCAGTCGATGTAGTTCTCGCCCTTGCCGTCCGGACCGGCTTCCTTGTCGATCGGCCAGTTCCACTCACCTTCAATCGAGTTGCGGTGGTAGCTGCCCTGGCTCATGATCATCGGGCCGATCATGCCTTCGCCGATGGCCTTCTTGGCCTGGTGCCATTGGTCGCCGGAGGTGGTCTGTGAGCCGACTTGGAGGATGCGCTTGGTTTCGCGAACCGTCTCGGACAAACGGCGAGCTTCGTCCACGGTGTGGCACATCGGCTTTTCGAGGTAGACGTCCTTGCCGGCATCCATCGCCGCCAAGGCGATCGGGGCGTGCCAGTGATCCGGCGTGGCGACGATCACGGCGTCGATGTCGGACTTGGCGAGAACTTCGCGGTAGTCCAGTGTGCCGTCGCACTTGTAGGCTTCCTTGCCCTTGGTGACGCGCTTCTGGTAGACGTCGCACACCATGGCGATGCGGGCATTGCCCTTGCCTTCGCCCACTTTCGAGAACTCTCGCGCGACGTAGAAGCCGCGTCCGCCGGTGCCGATGACACCGATATTGATGCGGTCATTGGCGCCCAGGACACGCCCTGAGGCGGCCGGCTTGGCAGCGGCAAAAGACTTCGCGGTGACGCCCAAGGCACCCGCGGTGGCTAAAAATTCCCGGCGATTCGACGGCATAACTTGCTCCTCAAAAAGGTTAGTTTATCGTAATTCGGCGATGTTGGGGCACCAAAATCGGCCCCCGGTGTCAAAATGATGCCTAAGCTGCGGGCACCGCTTCATTTGCCGGTGCTGCGTGTCGCCCACGCAACAAATTGGCCCCAGGGCACCGAAGTCGTGGAAAGCCGTCGCCCGGCACCGGGGGACGCGAGTTCAGGCTCAGGTGGCGCACGCGGACCGGCGGAGGGCGTCGGCCGGGAGACGAATCAAGATTTCTGGTCGCCCGGCGCGGCTACGCGCACTCGCCGCGGCCCAGCTGCAGCGAGAACTCTTCGTCATCGCCCCAGTCGCGGTACATCTCGGGGGCGATCTCGATGGGCTTGGCCAGGTCGGCCGTCATGGAGCGGAAGGTTTCCACCTTGTGGCGCAGCACGTAGGTGCGGAAGCTCTCGCCCTGCTCGCGATTGGCGCGGTAGTGATCGAGCACGCGCGTCATGGCCACCGGGGCGGAGCGTGCCGGGATGGATTGAATCGCCAACCCGAACCGCATCGTCCCATCGTGGTCCAGCCCGCCGCCCAGCAGCATCTGGTAATACGGGATCTCTTTGCCGTTGATCTTGCGGGCGTTGCCGTAGAAGCCGAAGTCGCCAATCCAGTGCTGGCCGCAGGCATTGGGGCAGCCTGAGGCGCGGATATGCAGCTGGGCGATCTGCTCGTCCGGCTGTTGGCTTAGGTAGTCACGCACCGTGGTCGAAAGCGCGTCGCCCAGGTTCATGGTCTTGGTCAGGGCCAGATTGCAGGAGTAGGCACCCGGGCACGTCACCACATCATCCAGTTCGCCCGGCCCGACATCGGCCAGCCCGTGGCGCTTCAGCAGCGAATAGACCTGCTTCAATCGGGTGAGCGGAATGTAGGCCACGTGCGCGTTTTGGTCAATGCCCAGGCGCACCAGATTGTCGCCTGATTCCCGCGCGACCCGCGCAATGACGCGCATCTGCTCAGAATTCAAGTTGCCCTGCGACACGCGAATCGTGACGATGGCGAAACCGTCCTGGCGCTGGCGCCGGATATTCTTTTCGAGCCACCGGTCGTATTCCGGGTCGCTCGCGCCGTTCAGCACCGGCAGCGCCGCACCATCGGCCGGCGCGGAAGGCTGAGCTTCGAACGCTCCGAACCCTTCCGGGACAGCGTCCGGAACCGGTACGCCGCCGTTGGCCAGAATGTCGGCGAACTGCTCTTCCACCTTTTCCTTAAACCAATCCCAACCGCGCTCCCGGATCACAAACTTCAGGCGCGCCTTGTTGCGGTTGGAGCGGTTGCCGTGCAGGTTGAAGATCCGGACCACAGCTTCACAGCGCTGCACCAGCATCTCCACCGGGAGAAACTCATCCAGCACCCGCGCTTCGCTGGGCAGTGGACCCAGACCGCCGCCGGCCACCACGCGAAAGCCCTTGCGGCCGTCGACGATCTTGGCGGTAAAGCCCAGGTCATGGATCTCACCGGCCATATCGTCTTCGTCGGACCCGGCAAAGGCGATCTTGAACTTGCGCGGCAGATTGTCCGTCAACGTCTGGTGCAGAAACGCGAACGCGGCCTGGCGCATGTACGGCCGGACATCGAACACTTCGTTTTCCAGCAACCCGGCCAAGGGCGATCCCGTGACGTTGCGCACGGTGTTGTAGCAGGCCTCGCGGGTCGTCAGACGGGCGTCCGCCAGCCGGTGCAACAGATCGGCGACGCGCGGCAGCGGGATGAAGTGGTATTGCAGATTCTGGCGTGTCGTTAAGTGGCCTTTGCCACCGGCAAACTCATCCGATATGTCCGCCATCACGTCCAGCTGATGCGACAGCAGCTGCCCACCGGGCACCTTGGTGCGGATCATGTGCACGTCGGGTTGACGCTGGCCATAGACACCGCGCCGCAAACGGGCAGCCCGGAAATCATCCGCGCTCAGGGTTCCCGCCAAAAATTCCAGGGCCTGGCTGCGGAACGCTTCGATGTCCGCGCGGACCTGCTGTTCGTAGGACTCTTCCAGTAGAGTGGGGTCTGCCGCAATACCGCTCATTATCCCTGGAGAATACCAGATTTCACCCCCATTGGGCACGCTTGCCCAACTGGGCATATGATGAGGTTATGCCGAACACGTGGGCTCTTTGTGCGCTAGCCGCACTGAGTGTGCCTGTGCGGGCTTATGGCCAAGCCATTGAGTTTGAATCGAACGGCCTGAAGTTCCAGACACTGACGCGCGCTGGGGTGACGGTGATGTTTACGCACTTGCCGGGTGCGGTCCGGGAATATTCAGTGCTGCAGGTCGTGATTTCCAACGGCTCCTCGTTGAGCTGGACCGTGAAGCCTGAGGACTTTCTTTACCGCCGCAAGGATGGCGCGCCGATTGAAGCCAGCATTCCGGGCCGAGTCGTCGAAGGGCTGCTGGACCGCGCGGGACGCAACGATGCCATTCGCCTGGTGACCAACTATGAGGCCGGGATCTACGGCATGAATCGGCTGAAGGCCGCCACCGGCTATGAGCAGCGCCGCCAGCAGGCGCTGACTGAGCTAACTTCTCCGCGCCTGAAAGCCGCCGCGGCCGCCTCCGCCGTCATCTTTGTCCGCACCAAACTGGCCCCCGGCAAGTCCACCGATGGCGCGATCTTTTATTCGAACGACGGCAAGCCGCTGGGGCCCGGGGTTCTCACGGTACGCGTGGCGGGCGAGACGTTTGAATTCGACTCGCCCGGCAACGTCAGCGAACCACATTCCGGCAACAATACGCCGGGTTCGCACTAGTCCCTGACCGCTTAAGCCGCCGGACGCGGAGCGCGCAGGTGCGTATTCAAGAACTCAAGAGACTTGGCCCAGACATCGCACGCCGCCGCCGGATTATAGATGGGGCTGGTGTCGTTGTGGAAGCCGTGGCCAGTGCCCTTGTAGAGATGCAGCCCGAAGTTGATGCGTGCGGCGACCATGGCAGTCACCAGTTCCGGGATACGCGCGGCCTGGTTGCGGTCGGTCTCGGAAAAGACGTTCAGCAGCGGGAATGAGAGATTCTCCGCGGGCGGCAGGGGGCTGGGCGGGCTGCCGTAGAAGGAGATACCCGCTTGTAGCGGCATCTTCCAAAAAGCGCCGTAATAGACGTTGCCGCCCCCGGCGCAGAAGCCGATGGCGCCAATGCGGTCCCACACCACCATCGGCTGGACCTTCAAATAGTCAATCGCCGAATAGATGTCGTTGTAGCGATCCGGGGCCAGCGTGCGGCCATAGGCGGCAATGCGGGCGGTGTCGTCGGCAAAGGCGGCGGTGCCACCCTGGCGCGAGAGCAAGTCGATGCCTAAGGCCACAAAACCGGCCTTCGCGAAGCGGCGCGTGACGTCACGGATATGCTCCACCAAGCCGCGGTTCTCGTGGATCACGATGATGCCCGGTTGCGCCACCGTCTGGTTGCGCGGACGGGCCAGCAGACCGCGGACGGCTCCGGCATCACCGGGGAAGGTGACGTCCTGCCACTGGATCGCCGGGTCATTCTCGGCTACCTGTATGCCCGCCGGGCAGGCGCCCGGGCTTACCTGCGCCAGACCCGCGGTCTCCAGCGTGGCCATGGCGGCGGCTGAGCCACCAACCAGGCGCGTCAGGCGTTGGATCATTTCGCGGCGCGGAAGTCCGCCATCGATGTAGAGATGAAGCAGGCTCTCTACTTTTTCTTCTTGGGTGTTGGGTGTGCCAAAGTCCTCATGCATGACGAGATTGTATGACAGATTTCAACAATCTGTGATCACAAATGTCGTCATTTCGGCACGGCTGTCGCATCCGGGGCAGGAATCATCGCCGGAGCACCGGGCCGATTGGGCACCAGCAACCGCACTTCTACGCCCGTCACCAGGTCGTATCGGGTGATCTCACGCATCTGCTCGCCGGGAATAACCTGGGTCACGGGCCACCGCATCCGGCTCCGGGCACGGATGTAAGCTTCACTGGCTTCCAGCGACTGCACGGCCTCAATGTCATCCGGCGGGTAGTGCGTGCGGCCGGCGTCAGGATCAAACTCCCGCCAAAGTTCGACAGGAACTTCACGGGTAAACTTTTCCGTCTCCACCAGGCCGCGCCAGGCTAGCGGATTCCAGCGATTCGGCACGGCCTCGACGCGCTTGGGAGTCTGGCGGTCATACAGGCGGGAATTCAGCACCGCCACGGCGCGCGTGTAGGCCAGGTACCGGCCCCCGGTCCACAGCGCCATCAGCAGGAGAGCGGTGATGGCCGCACTGCGCCCGGTCGATCGCCGGGGCGCCCCCATCTCGCTGCCTACCAGCAGCGACAGCAACGGAGCAACGGCGCAGATCAGCGCAATGATCACCAGCCACGGATCGGGCAGCGGAAGAAAAGGCATCTACCGGTAAGTATCAGGGATCAGCAGGCTGAGCGCATCAGGTACGGTCTCGATGGTGGCCGGCAGATGGCCCCAGGCTTCGCCATCGATCTGCGCCGGCGCCCCGGGCCCCAGCTCAATGCGGCGGGCGCGCGCCACGGTCACGCCGCTCATGCCGGGCAGGCAGCTCAACAAGACGCCCGAAAAGTAGCGCAGATAGCGGTACGCCCATTCGCCCTCAAACAGCAGTACCTCGAACTCTTCTTGGTCGATGCGCACCTGCCGCGCGATCTCGAGATCGCCACCATAGTTGCGGACCTTGGCCACCAGTGCAAACGAGGCTCGCGTGACGGGCTGGCCATCCAGGCGGGCATCGAATTCCGGCAATCGCCGCCACACCGCACCAAAGCCGCCGAACCAGTAGGCCACCTTGCCCAACTGCTTCTTCAGCGTGGGATTGATGGTGTGGACAATCTGGGCATCCAACCCCAAGCCCGCCATCAGCAGGAAGTGGCGCGACTTGCCCTGCCCGTCGGTGTACTTGCCCAAGGGAATGCGCCGGGCCTTCAGCTGCGACATCCGGTCCGCCGCCCGCCGCACGCGGGTGCCAATGCCCAACTCGACGGCCAGCACGTTCGCCGTGCCCCCCGGCAACACACCGAGCGCCACCTGGGAGCCGATCATCCCATTGGCCACTTCATTCACGGGCTGGGTACAATGTCTCTTACTACCTTAGTTCGTCCGGTACCAGTCTTGTCCACCCCCTCCATCCGCGCCCAGGTCGAAGAGCTCCGCCAGCAACTGCGGCGGCACGAGCATTTGTACTACGTGCTGGACCAGCCGGAGGTCTCCGACGCCGAGTACGACGCGCTGATGCGGAGCTTGAAGTCGCTGGAAGAAGCGCATCTGGACTTGGTGACGGCCGATTCCCCCACGCAACGCGTCGGCGGCAAGCCGCGCGAAGGGTTCACCAAGGTGCGGCACTCGACGGCGATGTTGTCGCTGGATAATGCGCTGAATGAGGGTGAACTGCGCGACTTCGACCGGCGGGTCCGCGAACTGCTGACGGGTGAGCCGTTTGAGTACGTGGCGGAACTGAAGCTGGATGGCCTATCGATGGCCGTCCACTATCGCGACGGTCAACTGGCGCAGGCGGTCACACGCGGCGATGGCGAGGAGGGCGAGGAAGTCACCGAGAATGCGCGGACCATCCGCTCGATCCCCTTGCGGTCCAATAGCAGCTTGCCGGCCTTTGAGGCGCGGGGCGAAGTCGTGATGCCTAATGCCGCCTTCGAACGCTTAAACCAGGAGCGTGACGAGGCCGCCTTGCCGCGCTACGCGAATCCTCGAAATTCAGCGGCCGGATCGCTCCGCGTGCTGGACCCCGCCATCACTGCCGCCCGGCAATTGGACTACTACGCGTACTTCTACCTGATCAACGGCCAGTTCGGCTGCCCCACGCATTGGGAGTCACTGGAGACTCTGGCGCAATTGGGCTTCAAGGTGAACCCCAACCGGGTGCGATGCGCCGATGTGGAGGCGCTGCTCGAATTCATCCGCCGCTGGGATGCGGGCCGCGATTCCCTGCCCTTTGAGATCGATGGCGTGGTGGCCAAGGTGAACTCCGTGGACCAGCAGCAGCGGCTGGGCTGGACGGCAAAGGCTCCGCGTTGGGCGATCGCCTTCAAGTACCCGCCCCGGCAGGCGGAGACCGTGCTGGAAGACATTCTGGTGCAAGTGGGCCGCACTGGCGTCCTGACTCCCGTGGCGGCGCTGGTGCCCGTCAATGTCAGCGGCGTGGTGGTGTCTCGCGCGACGCTGCACAACGAGGATGAGATCGCGCGGCTGGGCTTGCAGATCGGCGACACGATCGTGATTGAGCGTTCCGGCGATGTGATCCCCAAGGTGGTCCGCGTGAAGACGCCCGGGGCATTGCGCCGCGAATTTGTGATGCCCGCGCTGTGCCCGGTCTGCGGCAGCCACGTGGCACGCGCCGAAGGTGAGGTGGCCCACCGGTGCCTGAATTCCAGTTGCCCGGCGCGGCTGAAGGAGTCGATTCTGCACTTTGCCAGCCGCAGCGTGATGGACATTGATGGGATGGGCGACGCCTTGGTGGAGCAGTTGGTGGCGCAGGGGCTGGTCCGCAGTCTCGCGGACCTGTATCAGTTGACGCTGGAACAACTGCTGACCCTCGACCGCATGGGCGAGAAGAGCGCCGCGCGGATCATCACCAACATTGCCGGAACGCACCAACAGCCGCTGGCACGTTTGATCAACGGTTTGGGCATCGCCTTTGTGGGTGAGCGGACGGGGCAGATTCTGGCCCGCACGTTCGGGTCACTGGATGAAATCGCCAAGGCCGACGTGGCCGCGCTGCAGACCGCCGAAGAGGTGGGGCCCAAGGTGGCGCAATCGCTCCGCCGCTTCTTTGATGAACCACGCAATCAGGAACTGATCGAGCGGCTGCGCGCGGCCGGTCTGCGCTTCACTGAAGAGGCACGGACGGTCACCGTCGGCCCATTCACGGGCAAGACCGTGGTGCTGACCGGCACGCTGCCGACGCTCTCACGGGAGCAAGCCAAGGAACTGATCGAGAATGCCGGCGGCAAAGTCTCCGGCTCAG
>JAPKYX010000013.1 GCA_026394075.1 Acidobacteriota bacterium | reverse complement strand
GCACATGTTCTCGTACACGTTGCCGCCGGAGTAGTCCCAGAAGAAGCGCCAGTTGATGTAGCGGTTGGCGTCAAATTCGCGTTGCGGGGTCTCGCCCAAAAAGTTCTTCCAGATGACGTTCTCAGGATTCATGTCCGGCTGAATCGGGCGCGACCATTGCGGCTTGCCGGTCGGCGTGTTGCGGTACATCACGGCGTGGATGGCGGTGACTTTGCCCAGACGCTCCGCGCTCAACATCTGCAGGGCATCCGTCATCATGCCGGTGGAGCAGGATTGATGGCCGATCTGCACCACGCGCTTGCCTTGGCTGCCGCCCACCTTCTGGTAAGCCGTGCGCATGCGCTTGGCGTGGTCGACGGTGAACGCCATCGTCTTCTCTTGATAGACGTGCTTGCCGGCTTCGATCGCCGCCGTGAAGTGCTCGCAGTGCAGATGCTGCGGCGTGGCGATCAACACCGCGTCCAGCGACTTGTCTTCCAGCATGTACCGGTAGTCGAGGTACGTCTTCGCTTCCGGAGCGATCGCCTTGGCTGCTTCCAGCCGCCGCGTGTAGATGTCCGCAAAGCCGCCAAACTCGACGTTCGGGCAGTTCAGCGCCTCGCGCACCAACTGCATGCCACGGTCACCGGGGCCAATAATGCCCAGGCGGACCTTCTCATTGGCGCCCAACACCGCTGAAGGAGCCGCAATGGCCGTGGCCATTCCAGATGCCACATGGCCCAGAAAATTACGTCGTGAATCGTGCCGCGATTGCCCCATGGCGCCAGTTTACACCCAATTGATAAAGACTTGAAGCATCGCGGACTTCGCGGTTGGCCCCAGCAAATTGTCTTACGAGGTTATCAACTCGCCACCGAATGTGATATTAAAAGTGCAGATTCTAGACGGAATTCAGTGTGTCTTTCGCCAGACACGCTCATGCTAAGGAGAGTCAACGGCCATGAAGCCACGTATTGCCTTGTTGCTCGGTCTCGTCTTGCTCGCTTCGATCGGAGCTTTCGCTCAGATCCGCTCGGGCACCATCGTCGGCAAGATCACTGATTCCACGGGGGCGCCGGTTCCCGGTGTCGAGGTGGTGGTTCGTGAAGTGAACACCAATGCCACGTTCACCGTCCAGACCCCGGAGTCCGGCGAGTTTCTGGCACCCTACCTGCAGTTCGGCAGCTACGACGTGACGGCCAAGAAGGCCGGCTTTAAGTCCTCCACCCAGAAGGGCATCGCCATCACCACGGCGCAAACAGCCCGAGCGGACATTCAACTGGAAGTGGGTGCCGTCGAGACGTCGATCTCCGTGGAAGCTTCCACGGTGGAACTCCAGACGGAATCTTCGCGCGTCACCAACGCGGTGGGTGAGCAGGTGATCAAGTCGATCCCCAACATCAACAACAACCCGCTGAACTATGCCGTGCTGCAACAGGGCGTGGTCGCCCGAGCGGCGCTGAACGACACGCAATCCGCGCAGAGCTTCGGCATCGGCACCGAAGGCCGGCGCACTTTCCCCAACTTTCAGATCAACGGCGGCCAGGCGTTCGGCAACGACGTCCAACTCGATGGCGTTTCCATCCAAGCCTCGGCCTGGAACGAAGTGGCCGTGATGCCCAACACCGAAGGCGTCCAGGAAGTCAAAACCACCATCAACAACATGTCCGCCGAATACGGCCGCAGCCAGGGCACGGTGCTGATCACCACCAAGAGCGGCACCAACGAGTTCCACGGTTCCGGCCAGTTCCGCCTTCGCAACGAAGCGTTGAACGCCAACCGCTTTGAGAACAACGCCAATATGCCTTTTGTCACCCGCTTGCCGTTCAAGCAGCAAGGCTACTCGGCCACCTTTGGCGGCCCGGTGATCATCCCGAAACTCTACAACGGCAAAAACAAGACCTTCTTCTTTACCAGCTACGAAGGCTTCCGCTTCAACCAGGCGCTGGACTATTTCCGCACCGTGCCCACGGCCATTGAGCGCGCGGGCAACTTCTCGCAGACGGTGACGCAGGTGGGCGCAAACTTCGTGCCGGTGCAGGTATTCGACCCCTTCTCGGTCACCCCGGTAGCCGGCACCACCGGCCAGTGGCGTCGCGATATCTTCCCCAATGGCATCATTCCTTCCAGCCGCATCAATCAGCCCTTCCAACGGCTGGTGAATGAGTTCCCGCTGCCCAACCGCACACCGGACGACGTGCGTGGCATCAACAACTTCTACAACCGCATGGTCCGCAAGTTTGAACGCAACGCGATCAATGCCCGCTTGGATCACCGGCTGTCGAAGCACTCGCTCTATGGCACCTTCGGGTCCAACCTGGGTTCGATTGATTCACCCAACGGTTGGGGTACCCAGACCAAAGCCTTCACCACCCAGGGCGGCTTTATCGGGGCGGTCAATGGCGACCGGAACTATTACGGCTCCATTGGTGACACGTGGCTGATCAGCCCGACCATGGTGGCTGACATCCGGGTGGGCCTCACCCGCGTGGCCGCTGAGAATCGTTCCGCCACTGACCCCAGCTTTGACTACACCACCTTGGGCGTGCCCACCTCTTTCCTGGGCGCACCTGGACTCGATGGTGCCTTTCCGGAATGGAACCAGGGCGGCGGCGGCTGGAACCAGGTCTCCGGCCTCAATGGCACCGGCTATCTGGCGAAGATCGAACGCCAGACCAACTGGAACATAGTCGGCTCGCTCACCAAAACCTCCGGCAAGTGGACCCACAAGTTTGGCGGCGAATTCCGCAACTTCCTGTCCAACTACTCCGACGCCCGCGGCAAGTTCTGGTTCCGGTCGGCCAACACCTTCACCACCGGCAACATCATCCAGGCCCAAGGGCAGACGGTGGATGCCATCACGACGGAACGCACCGGTTCACCCATCGCCAGCGCGCTGCTGGGTGCGGGCGACATCCAAGCCGGCGAGAATGCCGTGCTGCTCGCCCTGTCGGCCAAGTACGGTGCCTTCTACAGCCAAAGCGATTGGCGCGCCACCAGCAAGTTGACCATCAACCTGGGTATGCGCTACGACCTGCAGCAGGCCCCCTCAGAGCGCTACAACCGCGTCTCCAGCTACAGCTATGAGGGCACCAATCC
The DNA here is from genome assembly GCA_026394075.1 of Acidobacteriota bacterium. GTDB lineage: Bacteria > Acidobacteriota > Terriglobia > Bryobacterales > Bryobacteraceae > JAPKYZ01. The sequence continues at coordinate 15,841 of JAPKYX010000013.1, read as the reverse complement.
CTTTGGCGGCCGCGGCAACCTGATGTTCCCAGGCAACAACAGACTCGGCAAAAACCTCTACCGCATGCCGCGCGACAACTGGGGCCCCCGCGTCGGAATGGCCTACCGCATCACCGACCAATGGGTGATCCGCTCCGGCTTCGGCGTCACCTACACGCCTTCCAACACCGGCTACTTCGGCGGCCCCTATTACTTCGGTGCCCAGAACTTCGTGGACCGCACCAACGACCCCACTGCCGCGCAGTTCGGCACCAATCCGACCGGTGCGCTGGTGGCACCCTACAACCGGGTGACCCAACTGATTCCGGCCATCGGGTCCAACCGCAACGCGCCGCAATACTACGGCGACAACAACAACGAACCGCGCTTTGACTACGACAACATGAAGAACGGCAAGATCCTGCAGTGGAACATGTTCCTCGAACGCAAGATCGGCAAGGACTGGCTGGTGCAGGCCGGCTACTCGGGCGCCCGCGGCTACCACCTGCAACTCGGCCGCTGGAACGTCAACAGCGACCAGGACCTGCCCGATTCGCTGCTGCAATCCTGGCGCACCCAGTACATCGCCTCCAACGGCACCAACCCGGCCAATTCGCTGGTGACGAACCCCTACCAGCCCACCACCGGCGCGCGGCTGCCGTTCAACGGCGTCTTTGCCAACCCCACCGTGCCGCTGCGGAACACGCTGCTGCCGTACGCGCTGAACCCCAATGCCTTGATCGGTTCGCCCCAGGGCTACTACACCTACAACTCGATGATGTTGCAGTTGCAACGCAACTTCTCGAACGGGCTGTTGTTCAACGTCCACTACACCTGGTCCCGCACCATCGAGAACTGGTTTGGTGAGGCCCAAGGCAACAACTACGCCGAGAACGCTGGCACGTCACCCGGCACCATCGACCGCCGGAACCTGTCCAACAGCTACAACATCTCACCCAACGACATCCCGCACCGCGTGGTGGCCACCTGGGTGTGGACGCCCTCGATCGGCAAGGGCAAAAAGTTCGACCTGAAGAACAGCTTCGCCAACGGCGTGCTGGGTGGCTGGAACGTGGGTGGAGTGTTCCTGGCCCAGTCCGGCCAGCCGCAGCAAGGCTTCACGGGCGTCAATGGCTCCGTCACCGGCCGCGCGGATCGCCTGTCGGGCGTCCCGGTTGAAGTGCCCCAGGAACTGCAGCGCTGGTACACCGGCGCGTCGGTGGCCGATCGTACGGTCAGCCTCCCCAGCGGCCGCCAGATTGTCGTCTGCCGCTACTGCTTCCTGAAGTACAGCTCCGACGCCTTCCGTGGCCGGACGGTGAATCTGCCGAACGGCACCGTGGCTCCGGACATCTATTGGTGGGGTAATTCTGACATCCGCTATGGTGACATCCGCGGCAACGGCCGCTGGAACGTCAACATGAGCCTGCAGAAAGAGATCGCCATCAAGGAACGCATGGGCCTGCAAATCTCGGCCGAGGCCTCGAACCTGTTGAACAACACCCAGTTCCGCCCGCAGTTGAATGGCGGCACCGGGGCCACGTTCACTAACGTCAGCGCTGCCCAGCAGGCGCAGGGCATTCGCAGCGGCATGGTCCAGAACGATAACTTCGGCACCTGGGGTATGACCACGTTTGACCCCCGGCAGATCGAAATTCGGCTCCGTCTGAGGTTCTAGCGGCAGCCGCCCGCCAGGGCGTTTTTCCGGGGTGGCCGGCGAGGTTTTCGGCTGGCCACCCCATTTATTTCTCGTACCCGAACCCACTGCGCTACACTCACACCAAGCCCATGGATGGACGACTGCTCTTTGTTGCTGCCGCCCTTTTGCTGACCGCCTGCACCGGGTTGCAAGAGAAACAAGCGATCGACCGCTTGCGGCCCTGTAAGCATGCCGACGGCCCCACCGAAGGCTACTGCGGCACGCTCGACGTCTTTGAAGATCGCGAGGCCAAGTCCGGCCGCAAGATCCCACTGAAGATCATTGTCTTTCCGGCCTTGAAACGGACCGCTGCGAAGGACCCGCTGTTCTTCCTGGCGGGTGGCCCCGGTCAGGGCGCGGCCGCGATTGCCGATGTCGGCCGCGAGATGCTCCGCAAAATCGGTGCTGACCGCGACCTGGTCTTTGTCGACCAGCGCGGCACTGGCAAATCAAACCCGCTGGAATGTAAGCCCGACGAGAAGGATCAGGACGCCGAAGACGACTACGACGAGGCCAAGTCCGTCGCCCGCCTCCGCGCCTGCATGGAGAAGCTGCAAGAAAAAGCGGACCTGACCAAGTACACCACCACGATCGCCATGGACGACCTGGACGACGTGCGCCAGTACCTGGGCTATGGGCAGATCAATCTCTACGGCGGCTCCTACGGCACCCGCGCGGCGATCGTCTATGCGCGCCGCCACACGGCGTCCACCCGGGCCATCATACTTGACGGTGTCGCCCCCACCGACATGCGGCTGCCACTCTTCATGGCGCGCGATAGCCAGCGGGCGCTGAGCTTGCTGCTGCGGGATTGCGCGGCGGACAAGGGCTGCAACGCTCGTTTTCCGAATCTCGCGGCACGCCTCGAAAAGTTGCTCGCGGCCCCGGCGAAGAAGATCCGCTACATCCATCCCCGGACTGGCATCGAGAAAGAAGGCGAGGCCCGGCGCCTGGTGCTGGGCGGCACTATGTTCGCCGCACTCTACTCCCCCAAGATGGCTTCCCTGGTGCCGCTGCTGATTGAGCAAGCGGAGAAGGGCATCTACACGGGCTTCTTCGCCTTAGGCGCAGCATTTGACCCTGCGGCGAACAGCATTGCGCAGGGTATGCACCTGTCGGTCGTGTGTGCCGAGGACGCACCGCGCATTGAGCCGGGTTCGATCGCGCGCGAAACCGCGGGCACCTTCCTGGGAGCCGAGATGGCGGAGATCCGGCTGAAGGCCTGCCAGTTCTGGCCCAAGGGCAAAGTGGACGCGGACTACTTCGACAACACGCCCATCAACATTCCCACCCTGATCCTGTCGGGGGATCTTGACCCGGTGACGCCGCCCGTCTGGGGCCAGCAGATTGCGGGTGCCTGGAAGAACTCGCGCCACATCATTGTCCCGGCCACAGGGCACGGCGCGGCCGCTGCGGGATGCGTGCCCAAGCTGATGGCGCAGTTTTTGAACGAAGGCACGGCAGCCAATCTTGACCCCGCCTGCGTTCAGCAAGTGAAGCGCCCCCCGTTTGTTCTCGGCCCCTCCGGCCCGGACCCTTTGCCATGATCCAAGTCCAAAATCTGCACAAGCAATTCGGCGAAGTCGTCGCGGTGAAGGACGTCTCGTTCTCCGCCCCGGACGGCGCGGTCACGGGGCTGCTGGGCCCCAATGGGGCAGGCAAGACCACGTCACTGCGAATGGTTTATGGCCTCCTGCAACCGGCCTCCGGCAGGATTGAGATCGACGGCATCGATGTGGTGGCGCACCCCAAGCAGGCCCAGGCGCGCATCGGCGTCTTGCCCGACATTTCGGGCTTGTATCCTCGTCTGACGGCCCGCGAACACATCCGCTACTACGGCGAGCTGCAAGGCATCAAGGGGCCGGAACTGGAAGCTCGCATCAAGCACTGGGTGGAGATTCTCTCGCTGGAAGAGATCATCAACCGCCGTGTCGCCGGCTTCTCGCATGGTGAGCGCACCAAGGTGGCGCTGGCCCGCGCGTTGGTCCACAACCCGCAGAACATTCTGCTCGATGAACCCACCAACGGCCTGGATGTGATGAGCACCCGCGCCGTCCGCGAACTGATCCGCCATCTGCGCGCCGAAGGCCGTTGCGTCGTGTTTTCCAGCCACGTCATGCAGGAAGTCTCGGCACTGTGTGACCGCATTGTCGTCATCGCGCACGGCCAGGTGGTGGCCGAAGGCACGGCTGATGACCTGCTCGCACTGGCCGGGAAGAATTCGCTCGAAGACGCTTTTGTTGCACTCGCCGGCCACCAGGGAGAGCCCGCATGAACACGATCTTCACTGTCGCCCGCAAAGAGTGGATCGACGCCTTCCGCGACCGGCGCACGCTCTACGCCATGCTGATCGGAGCCATCTTCGGCCCCGCCATGATCGGCTTCATGTTCAGCCAGATCGCCAGCCAACAAAAGGGCGCGCAGGAGATCAAGATCCCCGTGGTGGGCCGCCAGTATGCGCCCGTGTTGGTGAACTGGTTGACCCAGCAGAGCGGCGTGGAAGTGGTGGATGGCCCGGAAGACCCGGAAGCCGCCGTGCGTGATCGCAAAGCCGCTTTCGTACTGGTGATCGACAAGAAGTTTGCGGAAAAGTTTCGTGATTCGCGCCCGGCTCCGGTGCAGGTGGTCTCCGATGTCACCAGCCAGAACACCCGGTCCAAGGTCTCCCGGCTGAACAAGCTGCTCAGCGGCTTCAGCTCCGAGACCGGTGCCATGCGGCTGATGGCCCGTGGCGTCAGCCCCGTGGTGGTGAGCACGCTGGACGTGGAGCAGGTGGAAGTGGCCACCGCGCAACAGCGTGCCGCCATGATCTTCAACTTCATTCCGATGTTTCTGGTGTTGGCGCTGTTCACCGGTGCGATGCCGGTGGCCAGCGATTCCACCGCCGGTGAGCGCGAGCGCGGCTCACTGGAGCCGTTGCTGATCATCCCGATTCCGCGCTGGCATCTGGTGATGGGCAAGTGGCTGGCCGCCACCGGAGCCGCCATGCTCAGCATGTTGATGACGCTCTCGATGACGCTGCTGGTGCTTTCGCGGCTGGCGATGGAGGAGTTGGGTATCCGCAACCAGATCGGCACCGTGCAGATCCTGATGATCCTGGCCGCCATCGTGCCGATGGGTCTGGTGGCATCGGCCTTGCAGATGTTTGTGTCCTGCTTCGCCAAGTCCTTCAAGGAAGCGCAAAGCTACTTGGGCATGCTGGTGCTGCTGCCGACGCTGCCCGGCATTGTGGCGGTGATGTACCCGCTCACCAATCGCCCCTGGATGCACCCCATTCCGGTGCTGGGCCAGTACGCCATGGTCACTGAGATCCTGGGCGGCAAATTCCCGCTGCCTTTGGCACTGGTGGGGGCCAACCTGGTCGCTATCGTGGTCACAACGGCACTGCTGGTGCTAGCCACCCGGCTGTTCTCTTCCGAGAAGATCATCTTCGGCCGCTAGCGCAAATACGCCACCATTGCCTCTACACACTCGGCCAGCGGGCGTGAGGTGTCCACCAGCAGGTGCGGTTCCGTTAACGGCTCAAACCGCGCTTCAACACGCTCATAGAGCGCAACGCCCCGGTCTGCCGCCGGGTGGCCTGTGGCGGCCTCCAACCGCTGCCGGGCCAACTCAGGCGGGCAGACGCACCAGATCACCCGGTCCGCTTGGACGGCGTCGCGCTGCCAGCGATGGGCGAATGTCCGGCCGTCAAAGATGATGACCGCGTCCGGCTTCCGCGCCTCCCACCAGCGGGCCGTCTCCAGCAACAGCCCCATCACAAACTCGTCCTGTTCGCTCGAGTATTCCACCCACTGGGGTCCAAACACAGCGGCGCGTACCGTGTCCTTGGACAACACCAGCGCTGGCTGGCGCGCGGCCAAAGCGGCCGCCAGAGTCGATTTGCCGGTGCCGGGCAGACCGGCCAGGAGTACACGCATAACCCGCTACCTTTATACTCAACTGATAGTGGACATTTATAGCGAAGTCGTGCGGCTGCGCCGGTTGGGGCAAAAATGCGCCATCGCCACCATTGTGCAGGTGAATGGCTCCATCCCCAGCTACCCCAGCGCCAAGATTCTGGTGCGTGAAGATGGCTCCATGGTGGGCACCATCGGCGGCGGCTGCGTCGAGGCTGAAGTGTGGAACGCGGCGCGCGAAGTGATGGACACTGAGCGGCCCCGGAACCTCCAGTTCAACCTGGGCAACGATGCCGCCTATGACAACGGATTGATCTGCGGAGGCCAGTTGAGCGTCTTTGTCGAACCGGTACTGCCGCAACCGCGGGCCCTCATCTTCGGCGCAGGCCACATCTCGCGCAGCCTGTGTCACATGGCGTCCATGGCCGGCTTTGAAGTGGACATCATCGACAACCGCGAAATCTACGCCAACCAGGAGCGTTTTCCGGAAGCCACCGGGATCTTCGCGGAAGAGTACGAAGACGTCTTTTCGAAGCTGGAAGTGAATGAGTCCACCTACATCGTCATCGTCACCCGCGGCCATCGTGACGATATGCGCGTGTTGCGTTGGGCCATTGAGCATGCCCGCCATGCCCGCTACATTTCCATGGTGGGTTCCAAGCGCAAGGTGCTGGGCGTGATCAAGGAATTTGAGAAGGAAGGATTGCCGCGGGAGTGGTTTGAGCGGATTTACGCCCCGATGGGCTTGGAGATCGGTGCCATCACCCCGGAAGAGATCGCCATCAGTGTCGTGGGCGAGATGGTGGCCTGCCGCCGGTTGCCCGCGGGCAAGTGGCGCGCCCTGTCGATGTCGCTGTTTGCCGATCAACCGGCGTCCGCGCCGGATCCTGCTGTCTCGAAGTGAAACCGGCAGCGATCATACTGGCGGGCGGGGAATCGCGCCGCATGGGCACCTCGAAGGCTCAATTGGAGATTGCGGGCGTCACCTTTGCTGCCCGGCTGGTGGCGGCGTTCGCGCCTGTTTGTGACCCGGTGATTCTCGTCACCGGGGCCATCCCGGGCATCACCGCCCCCGGCGCGCAGATCGTGGACAATCCGGACTGGCCGGCCGGACAACTGACGTCGCTCCAGACGGGGCTGCGCCAAGTGCGGCAAGCTCCGGCGGCCTTTTTCACACCGGTCGATTGCCCGGCGTTCAGCGCCCAAACCGTCGCCGCGATGTGGGCTGCTTTTACCGGTGAACCGTTCGTCATCCCCCGCTATCACGGCCAGCGCGGGCATCCCGTGCTGATGGGGGCCTCGGTGTTCGATGAACTACTGGCGCTGCCGAAGTCCGGCCAGGCGCGAGAAGTGGTGCATCGCCATCGTCCGGCCACCCGTTATGTGGACGTGGACGACGCCGGCATTCTGGCGGACATCGACACGCCCGCCGATTATCAGGAGTTGATCCGCTCATGAAGCGAACCCTTATTGCCTTGACGGCGCTAGCCCTGCTGGTGTGGGGAGCAACGCGATTTTTCAAGGCGGAACGGCTGCGGGAACAGGTAAAGAGCAGCTTGGAAGCCTCGCTGCACCGCCGCGTCGAGATTAACGGGCCGCTTGATTATAAGTGGCTGACGGGTCCGGGCTTTGAGGTGAACGATGTCGTCATCCACGACGACCCGCGCCTGGGGCTGGAGCCGCTGGCCTACGTCAATTCGGTGGAAGCCACGCCGCGTTGGTTTGCACTGCTGACCGGCAAAGTGGCCTTCTCCACCATCCGTCTGGTGGAGCCCAGCGTCAATCTGTTGCGTGCCCCATCGGGCGAGCTCAACATCCAGCCCTTTCTGGCCGAGCTGTTTGGCGCGCGTGAGACCGGCAACAATCTGCCGGAGATCAAGGTCCGCGGCGGACGCATCAACTTCAAGCAGGGCCACCGCAAGCACGTTCTCTACTTCACCAACACCGACCTGGAACTGTGGCCGACGGAAACCTCGGGCTTCAACATCCGCATCCTCACCGACGCCGCCCGGACTGACCGCCAGCCGCTGGGCTATGGCAGCTTCAGCGCGCATGGCCGCCTGCGCTTCCTGCCCCAGAGCGAACCGGAGCTGGACATGACGCTCGACCTGGACCGCAATTCACTGGCCGATGTGCTGGTCCTGTTTGAAGGGCGACGCCCGGATATCAGTGGCCGCATCAGCGCGCGCACCAAGTTGGTCGGCCCGTTATCGAAGTTGAGGCTGGATGGGCGGCTGGATCTGGAAGGATTCCAGCGATGGAATATCCCGGGTCTGAAGCCGGGTGCGATGACACTTTACTACACCGGTGAGGCGGATCTGCCCCGCCAGACCATTCGCCTGGGTAGTGTCGTGTCCGACAAGGCGGGGCTTCCGATGCGCCTGCACTTCCGAGCCACGCAGGCGTTTTCGAATCCCCGTTGGGCTTTGGTAGTGACGGCCCAGGAGCTGCCTGCGGCCGTCTTTACCGACGTTTCCAAGGTCACCGGCTTTGCCCTGCCGGAAGGCTTTCCCGCTGCGGGTTCGGCTGCCGGAGGCTTAGGTATCTCCTCCAGCGTTCCTCACCTGCGGGGCGGCTTCCTGCTCACCGGACCCGACCAGAAGGACTACCGGCTGGAGATGGACTCCCCGCCGGCCGAAAGGCTGGGCCCGGCTGAACCGCGGCCTAGCTCCGGCGTGAAGAACGGGCCGTCTGGATCTTGGCCGGCTCCGCGCTGATCGCCTGCGCCAACGACGCCAGCGGCAGCGCAATCGAGTTGTCCACCAGCTCGGCCATGGCGTGAACGGGTAGTTCCTCGGCTTCGCGGTTGAAGGAGATGCGGCCGTCCGCTATATCCACCTTGATCCAGTCTCCGCCCCGGACCTGGTCGGTGGCGATCAGGTTCGACATCGGCTGAACCAGCAGCCGTTCGATGGCGCGCTTCAGGTGGCGGGCCCCGTACTTGACGTCCGTGCCTTCCTTCAGCAGATACTCCTTGGCTCCATCAGAAGCGGTGAAGACGAAGGGCCGGTCAGAGGAATTGAAGATGCGCTGCTGGACCTGATTCAGCTCCAGATCAACAATCTTGCGCAGTTCCGACTCGCCCAGCGGCTTGAACACCACGATCTTGTCCAGGCGGTTGATAAACTCGGGCGTAAACTTGCGGCGCGCGGCTTCCAGGCCTGTGCGGGCTACCTTCTCGCCCAGCTTTTGGTTGTTCCGCGCCGTCAAGTCAGTGGCCGGCAAGGCTGAACTAAAGCCCAGTTTGCTGGTGGTCAGCTGGCTCATCTCATTGGCCCCCAGGTTGGAGGTCATAAAGATCAGGCAGCGCGAGAAATCCACCTTCCGGTTATCGCCCAGCGTCAGCGTTGCCTTGTCCAGAATTCCCAGCAGTAAGTTCCACAACGCGTCGGACGATTTCTCGATTTCATCGAACAACAGAAAGCTGAGCTTCTGCGCGTCCGTGTGGTGTTGATTCAGTACTTCCTGCGACAGCAACGGGTGGGTTTCGCGATGGCCCAGGTATCCGGGCGGCGACCCGATCAGTTTCGCGATCTCGTGCGAATGCTGGAACTCCGCGCAATCAATCTTGATCACCGATTTCGAGTTCTTCAGCAATGCTTCGGCGGTCGCTTCCACAATCCGCGTCTTACCGGAGCCGGTCGGCCCCAGGAAGAGAAAATTAGCGATGGGCCGGCCGGGCGCGTTCAAGCCCGTCAGGTTCATCTGGTACATGTTGACGATCTGTTCGATCGCCTCTTCCTGTCCGACGATCAGCCGCCGGAGGTCGCGCTCCAACTGAGAGGCTTCGCGGCCCGTTCGAGTGGGGTCGAGCGAGACGTTGCTCCGCATTGGTTCCGCAGCCCTGGGCCGCGCCGGTTTAATTGAAAGAGTGTCAGTCCGCCACATGCTCCTACTACCTTTTTCCTGCATTGATCGCACTGTTCTCATCGGGTGCGGCGGGCTATTTCTGCGGCGGCTTTGCGGGTCTTAACTCCACCAGCGATACCAGCGTTCTCGCCGGCATCCTTAGCACGCCTATTACAGCCTCAGCTACATCCTCCGGTGCGATCTTCCAGGAAGAATCCATGGATCGTCCCCTGGGACTAAACTCCGTATCGACACTGCCTGGACAGATAAGACTGACTCTCACATTTTCTTGCCGGTGGTCCAGCATGAGGGCTTCGGTAAATCCGTTTAGTCCAAACTTGGACGCGTTATAGGCCGTCCCCCCAGCAAAGGGGTTACGCCCCGCGAGGCTCGACACATTGACGATCTGCCCGCCACCGCGCTGCCGGAAACGGCCCAGGCAGGAGCGGCAGAAATAGAACACCGCCGACAGATTCGTGTCGATCACGCGGCGCCATTCCTCCCAGGCCAAATCGGCTGCCGGCTGAAAGACGCCGATGCCTGCGTTGTTGATCAAGATATCGATGCCCCCAAACTTTTGGTCCACCGCTTCCAGAAACTGGTCCACTGCGGCGACATCCCTTACATCGGCGGCCTGCCCCATGACTTTATCCTTGGGGGCCAGTTCGTCCAGCGCCTGTTTGACGCTCTCTGGGGTTCGCGCACAGAAGGCCACTTGCGCGCCCTCGCGCAGCAGCGCTTCCACCGTCGCCCGCCCGATGCCCCGGGCTCCGCCCGTTACAACTGCCGTCTTGCCGTGCAGAAATCCTTGCATGGCTCCGATGGTACTCGATAGGCATCTGAAAAGCGGGCCAAACGGCTCTTGACGCCGCTCTCAATGAACTTTACAATGCAAAGTGTGTCCTCCCAACCCTCCGCCTTTCCGCAACATGTAAGATGGAAGAGTTCGATGAAGGCTTTCGTTGAGACCCTCGCTCCCGGCGGGGAGGAATGGCGTCTGGCGTCGCAACTGGACCCGGATCGTTTGCCTCGCCACGTTGCGATCATCATGGATGGCAATGGGCGCTGGGCACAGCGTCGCCTGATGCCGCGTGTCGCCGGCCACCGGGCGGGTGTTTCGGCTGTGCGGGAAGCCACTGAAACCTGTGCCTCGCTTGGACTTGAGGCGCTTACCCTCTATGCGTTCTCGATGGAGAACTGGAAGCGGCCCCGCGCGGAAGTGGAAACCCTGTGGCGTCTGCTGCGGCAATACCTGCGCCAGGAACACGCCACCTTGATGGACAACAATGTTCGTCTGGGCGCCTTTGGTCGGCTGGATTCTTTGCCGTCGATCGTCCGCGACACCCTGGACGAAACCATGGCGGCCTGCGCCCGCAATACCGGGCTGAAGTTGAACCTAGCGATCAACTATGGGGGCCGGGCCGAGGTGGTGGACGCGGTGAACCGGCTGATCAATGAAGCCCGCTTGGCGGGACGCCTGGATTCACTGTTGATCGACGAATCGACGCTGGCGTCGCGGCTCTACACCGCCGGCTTGCCGGACCCGGACCTGTTGATCCGGACCTCGGGCGAGATGCGGGTCTCCAACTTCCTGCTCTGGCAGATTGCCTACGCGGAACTCCACGTCACCGAAACCCTATGGCCCGACTTCCGCCGCCGCGATCTGCTGCGAGCGATTGTCGACTATCAGACGCGTGACCGCCGCTTTGGTGGTCTGAAACCCGTCCTGACCATGGCGGCCGCGCTCAAGCAAGAAGAGCTGATTCCTGAGATTGTGGCGGCCCCTGCACGATGATCGCTTGTCCGCTGGACCAAGCGGCCCGGGCCTGTCCCGCCGGCCACCCGGCTGGCCTTTGGCGTAGGCCCCAATGAAACGAATCGTCACCTCAGCTCTGCTGGTCCCGCTGGTTTGCTGGGTGATCGTTGCCGCCCCATATCCGGTTTTCTGGGGCGTGGTGTTGTTGCTGGGCGTGCTCTGTTACCGCGAATATCTTCGCCTGGCCGCCGGGCACGGTTATCTCACCATGCCGGTGGCGGGTTACACCGCCGGCCTCCTGTTGCTGGCCCCCTTGCCGACTCCCGCCGCTGCCCAGCTGCCGTTGATCTTTGCCGTCGCCGCCCTGGCGCTGGCCTTGCGCACGGAAGACTTAAAGCGAGCCCTCGGCAGCGCCGGAGCCTTTGTGCTGGGCGTGCTGTATGTATTCGGAGCCTGGGCGGCGGCGCTGAGCCTGCGTCAGTCGTCGGCCCACTGGCTGCTGTTCGCCGTCGCCATCAATTGGGTGGGCGACGTTTCGGCCTTCTACGCTGGCCGCGCATTTGGCAAGCACAAGCTGGCCCCCGTCATCTCACCCGGCAAAAGCTGGGAGGGCGCGGTGGCGTCGATGGGCGGTGCATTGCTGTTCGCGGTCTTTTACCTGGGCTGGGCGCTGCCGGAGATCCCGCTCTGGCAGCGGCTGTTGTTGGGTGCCGTGGGCAACGTCGCCGGACAGGTAGGCGACCTCGCTGAATCCGCCCTGAAGCGCGGCGCCGGAGTAAAGGATTCCGGCACCATGCTACCCGGCCACGGCGGCTGGCTGGACCGCCTGGATTCCAGCCTCTTCTCCATGCCCGTCGTCGCCGCGGTCAAGTCGCTGCTGGTGCCTTAACAATTACCCCTTCCAGTCTCGCCAGCTATCAGCTCAGGCGAGTTTGAATCATCCGTCAGCCAAGATAGTTTCCTCTTGCATTGCGGGGCTTATCACCCTAAACTCGGAAACGCAATGTTTTACAAAGCATTAGTGTTTACACTTGTTACGGCGGCGTTGTCCGCAGGGCCCTTGCTGGAGATCCCGAATGCAGCGCTTGTCGGTAACCCCGGGCAGCGAGTTGGCTGGGGCTTCCGGCTGACGGGCGATGACCAGTTTTGGTTGGTTGTTAGTTCGGTGCAGTCGACGTTTCCCGATACGGGTGGTTATGCGGGCGAGAATCCTCCGGTCAGTGATCTGTTGAGCCCATACTTCGCCCTCTCGGGCTTGGCCCTAAAGCCGCTGGAAGTGCTGGAGCTGAACTACAACGGCGCGGATCTTGGCTTGGCCAGCTACCTGATCCGGCCCGATGCCGTGCCCGGTCTCCCTGATGTGGGGGATCTATTCATTACCTACGACCTCTATACCGACGCCCCATCGAACGGCGGCCAGCAGGTGTTTCCCACGGGCGATCCGGGCGCGTTTACCATCGCCGCGAGTGTTGGCCTGCAGAGCGTACCCGAGCCGGGCACGGGATTGCTCTTTCTGAGTGCTTTGGCTGTCTGGCCGCTGTGGCGCTTTCGCCGTTGGGCCGCCCCAGTTGTGCTGCTGGGTATCGCGGCTGTTCCGGGCCATGCCCAGTCCTGCACGCAAACCGGGGTTCCGGTGGTGGTTTCACTTGGGGCGAGCAATGCCGCTTTGGGTGATCTGACGATTTCGTGTTCCGTCTTATCTGGCCGGTCCGTCCAGGTGTTCCTCGTGTTCAATACGAACGTTGGCGACGCGGGCGCCGCAACTGCGAACGGCACAAAAGCGACCGCGAATTCCGTCATTCCTTACTCACTCAATTTCTCGAATGTGTACTCGGCCGATGGCCTCATTCAGATCTCGGGGCTTCGGGTGGACTCACGGTCTCTCCCCGTCGGCTCGCCGGTTTCGGCATTGGCGATCATCACCGCTGGCCCTGACGTGTATTACCCGTCGTTTACCGGAACCCTCATGGGCTATGTGGTGCCTCCGGGGTTCACGTCGATCTCGCCGATGTCTTGCACCTCTACGGGGGGGCTGGCGGTGTTTGCGGTCGGCAGCCCAGCTTCACCTGTCCCGACGATCAGCCTCCGCTGCGAGAACTTGATTGCTCAACCGATGACTCTCAGCCTGACGACCAGTCTTCCTTTGTCCGCCACCGAGGCTTCGGCCGCTAGCGGGGTGAGCACTGTAGCTGGTACACGCTCGGCCAACCCCAGTCTCGTTACCTATCCGGGAGTGGTGGCCAGTTCTACGGCAGCCGACTCCATCACCATCGCGGGCGTTCGTCTGGCCGTGCCCGGCACGCCATACCTATCGGTGAGTGGATCGTTGCTCGCCGGGATCGGTACCGCATTTGTCCCCATTGCTCCTCCGTCCGTCCCTCTGGGCTACACGACGCCGCCGGGAATTGAAACCATTTCGAGCTCGGGCTGTATCGCAGTCAGCGTGCCTCTTGCGCTTCGGCGGGAGGGCAAGGCCGAAGCACTGGGAGAAACATTCTTGTATTGCCCGCCTGGGCTACCTCCGCTGGAAATCGATGCCGCCCTCAACGGCCCAGTGGTGAATGCCGCACTTTCAAAGGCGGTGGGAACTGCAACCGTCAGTGGGCAGCCGATCCCATCACGCCCCAACGCTGTCCACTTCTCGAACGTCGCCACAACCGACTTCGGGGTTTCGATCACCGGCCTGCGAGTCAATGCTTCCGCGCTCACACCCACTACCGCAGTCTTGTCCTCAATGGTCGTCACGGCCGGTACGGCTTTGGTCCCGGTCAATCCCAATCCCGTGACTCTCGGCTATGTCCTGCCGGATTCCGCCACGTTCTCGATCCAAGACCGGACCGCGGCGGCGCCGGCACCTCCTACTGGTGTGGCAATCAAGCAATGTGACGGTTCAAATCCGGCCATGGCCACCAACCCCGCAACCGGTGTTCCAGTTGGCCCGACTTTCCATGTGCGGGTCGCGGAGCGGTTCTCCTTCGCGCTTCGGACGCGGAGCAGCGAGGGAGCCGGCAGCGCCAGCGGCACTCGGGTCCGGCTTCTCTTTGAGAACGTGCCCGCCGGCGTCCAGATCTTTGCTCCGGTGTCCGTCCGCGCCGCCAGCATGTACGGCCCCGGGATGGAGATTCGCCTGATCGACCACGACTCGACGCTGGCGGGCACTTCGGTTCTGCCGCTACCCGAACTTCCGCCCTCGAATCCCGCTGCGGGCGGACTCCGGCCCCTGCGCTCCATGGGTGGGCAGACGGTGATGGGTATATGGGAAGCGGTGGCGGATAATCTGTACGAAGTTGATACCTTGAATATCCCGATCTACGTGGTCTTCCCGGCGGGTACCACCAGCCCGGTGGCACCTCGGCTGACCGTCTCCTTCGCACCTGTTGACCCGGCTCTTTCCACCGTTGTGCCAAGCTTTGGGGGAGGCAGCACGTTTACCCCCTTCCGCATTGAACCCTGCGCCTGTGGGGTGACGCTGTTGTCGCGGTTGGTGAACAAAACCGGGCCCTTGAACGCCCGCAAGTGGCAGGTATCGCTCTCCAATACCGGCAGTGCGGATTCAGTGCCTGCGACGACGGTGGCATTCCAGATCGCCAATCAAGCGGGTCCTGGAGCCGCCACCATCACGGGGCCCGCCACCTTTAGCAATAGCCCCATTGCCAAAGGTGCCATGCGGACCTTCGATCTCGACCTGGCCTTCACCGGTACCACCAGCGCCAGCCGCTTCCGGCTGCAGGGTACGGCCACGGGTGGCTGCTTGAATACCACCTTCACCATACAGAACCAGGTGCCTTAAGGCTCGATCCTTTCTACGAGGTGGGCGGCCCAGTACTGAAGGCGGTATCCTGGAGGCGTCAGCATGAGTAGCCTCTCACCTCGTTTAAGTCTCCGGGTGGCTCAGAAACAAATTCTGACGCCCAGTCTGGTGCAGATGGTCACCATGCTGCAGTTGAACCGGCTGGAGCTGCGGGACATGATCACCACCGAGCTGGCCGCCAACCCGGTGCTGGAAGAAACGCAGGAGGCCGGCGAGGACCTCACCCCGGAAGAGATCCAGCAACTTCTCGAAGCCGAACGCAACGGTGAACCCTCCGATGCGGGCCTGCTGGAGATGGTGGAGAGTTCCACCGCTACCGAGTTTGAGCAACCGGACTTTGAGTCGCGGCCCGGCGGGCTTGAGTCGGAGCCTGCCCCCGGTCCGGCCGATGCGGCCTTTGAAGCCTCTGCCGATGCGCCAGCCGATAACAAGGCCGCCGACACCTTCGAGGAGATCGACTACGGCAGCTTCTTCGACGAGTATCTCGACCCGGGCTACAAGTCGCCCGCCGCGGAGAACCCGGAGCGCCCCTCTTACGAAAACTTCGTCTCCGCGCCCGTCCTGTTAAGTGAGCATCTGGAAAGCCAGCTCAGCCTGGTCATCCTCACCGAAGAGATCCGCGAAGCCACCGACGTCATCATCGGCAACCTGGACGACAACGGGTACCTGACGATCCCGCTGGAAGAAGTGGCAGCGCTAAGCGGCCAATCGATGGACGTGGCGGAAAAAGCGCTCGAAGAGATCCAGGCGCTGGATCCGGCCGGCGTGGGTGCTCGGGACCTGCGCGAGTGTCTGCTGCTGCAACTGGAAAGCCGTGGCTCAGAGGGTGGCGTGGCCTGGAAGATGGT